>JBGTNM010000139.1:0-21218 GCA_041743025.1 Microcystaceae cyanobacterium | reverse complement strand
CGTCAGTTGTGGTGGGGACATCAAATTCCTGCTTGGTATGTTCTTAGCCAAAGCAATGGCGAGATTGCAGAGGATACCCCCTTTATTGTTGCCTATAATCAGGAAGAAGCGTTAAAAAAAGCAAAAGAGCAATATGGTGATAGCATTTACTTAAAACAAGACCCTGATGTTTTAGATACCTGGTTTTCGTCGGGATTGTGGCCGTTTTCCAGCTTGGGATGGCCGGAAAATACATTAGATTTGCAAACCTACTATCCCACCACTACCCTCGTCACTGGATTTGATATTATCTTCTTTTGGGTCGCTCGCATGACGATGATGGCGGGACATTTTACCGGACAGATGCCGTTTCAGGATGTCTATATTCACGGGTTAGTACGGGATGAAAATGGCAAGAAAATGTCAAAATCTGCCAATAATGGCATAGATCCTCTATTACTCATTGCCAAATACGGTACAGATGCCTTACGCTACACCCTGATTAAAGAAGTCGCTGGCGCAGGACAGGATATCAGCTTGCAGTACAACCGCAAAACCGATGAATCCGAATCGGTAGAAGCATCTCGAAACTTCGCCAATAAGTTGTGGAATGCAGCGCGGTTTGTCATGATGAATTTGCAAGGCAAAACGCCAGCGCAATTGGGAACTCCCGCCGATGGATTAGAATTGTGCGATTGCTGGATTCTGTCGCGCTATCATCAAGTTGTTAGACAAACTAGCAACAATGTTGAAAATTACGGTTTAGGAGAAGCTGCTAAAGGACTATATGAGTTTATTTGGCGGGATTTTTGCGATTGGTACATAGAATTAGTTAAGTCTCGCCTCTGGCAAGATGCTGACACCCCTTCTCGCCAAGTTGCTCGACAAACCCTCGCTTACGTCCTAGAAGGCATTCTCAAGCTGCTGCATCCTTTTATGCCTCACATCACCGAAGAAATTTGGCATACCCTCACACAGACCACAGAGGGGTCATTGGGTCTACAATCTTATCCAGAAAGTGATAGCTCTGCGATCAATCCCTATTTAGAGGAATCCTTCGATTTATTGATGGGAACCATCCGCACGATTCGCAATTTACGCGCCGAAGCAGATATCAAGCAAGGAACGCCAATTTCTGTCATTTTGCAGAGTGAAACCGAGCGAGAACGGTCTATTGTGGAGTCGGGGCGAATTTACCTGGAAGATTTAGTCAAAATAGAAAAGTTAACCATTGTTTCTCAATTAGAACACGAAGCCGGACAAGCGATCGCAGGCGTAGTCGGGACGATTCAAGTTTTGATACCTCTATCAGGAGTCGTCGATATCAACAGCCTTCGTGCCAAACTTCAGAAAAATTTGAGTAAAGTTGAAGGAGAAGTCAAGTCTCTAGAAAGCAGACTGAACAACCCTAGCTTTGTTGACAAAGCACCCCCAGAGGTGGTTCAAGGTGCAAAAGACGCTTTAGCAGAAGCTCAAAAACAGTTAGAAATTTTGCGAGAACGCTTACAACGCCTGAAATAACCTCATCTGCCGAACCGACACTTTATACCAATTACAGCAAATGATGGCTACAAATCAAAAAGAGAAAAGAGAAAGGCAATCTATCTCTCCACTGATAACTGATAACTGTTCACTGATAACTGATATTACCTGTCATGCTGCACCTAGCCCAAGTAAAAAAAAATCCCACTTCAGGCGAAATGCAACTCCAGTTATTGGCACACCAACATTCGTGGGAATGCTGGCAAGTGAGTAACCGAGAGGTAGTGTCATGTGAGGAAGTACAATTGTTGAATGAAGGATTGTTAGTCTTGGTCGAGTTAGACCACCAACAGAAAATCTCGAAAATTCAAGAAGCGACTGATTGGGTTGTCAATCTAGTTCTCACCTACCTTTCTGGGCAAGTCATGACACCCGAATGGGTAGAAAAAGAACAAGAAAAAATAGAGCAGTGGCGGCAAGAAATTACTGCTAAAAGTCTAGATTTAACTCGCCGTTATCTAGAATTAGAAGCACATAAAGAACAAATTCAAGAATTAGAGATTAACCTCAAAAAAGAAAAAGAAGGTCTGGAAAATCGCCGTCAAGCTTTAGAAGAATTAGAAGCTAAACTTCAGAAAATGGAGGAAAAGTAAAGATTTATTAAGTGCGATCGCTTTATTCTCTCTCATTGTATAAGAGTTAAGCTTGTTAATTGATTTTTTCTTTAAAAATTTTCTCCATTTCTTGATCGGATAAATCAGGTGAATATCCTTGGTTTGGATCTAAATCACTTAATTTCTTAAAGAAAAATGACCAAGCTTCCTCATCAGTTCGATGAGTCAGTAAATGTTCTTTAAGTTCTTTTCTTGTCATGTTTTTATAATCTGGTTTCATCATCAATGAACCTCCACAATCCATTAGGGAAAATAACTATTTGTAGTTCTTCACCACTCTGATTTTTTGTTAAAATAAACACTGTTTTAAAACTTTGATCATAACGAAATATATGTATAGTACGGTATAGGTTTGACAACATTTGACAAACTCGTACACAACTAAAAGCTTGTTCTACTGTTGGCAATTGTCCTCCTTTGACCCATCACTTCTTAAAGTGAGCATTAATCTAATATTACTATAGACAACACAACCTTAGTCAACTCAAACCCTTTATGAACGACGAGTCAACGCCTCGGCGAGGTCTTAGCGCTTGGTTTCAACGCCTGCTAGCAGCGATTTTTTTGGGCGGTCAAGTCTTTCTGCATCTGTTGATGGCCAAAATTCACCGTCGCAATACCCTCGAACAGATGAGCATCGTCGGCCCAGAGTCGCTGACGATTGCCCTAATTACAGCAGCCTTTGTCGGTATGGTCTTCACCATTCAAGTCGCCCGTGAATTTATTTACTTTGGGGCGGGAACGACGGTAGGTGGCGTTCTGGCTGTAGCCCTAACACGAGAGTTAGCCCCCGTACTAACGGCTATCGTCGTCGCCGGACGAGTCGGGTCAGCTTTTGCCGCCGAAATTGGCACGATGCGCGTAACCGAACAAATCGACGCACTTTATATGCTTAAAACCGACCCCATCGATTATCTCGTCGTGCCTCGCGTGTTGGCTTGTAGTCTAATGTTACCTTTGCTAACGATTTTATCCCTCGTGACAGGCATGGCAGGAGGACTGCTGATTGCCGACAGCCTCTACGGTATTTCGCCTGGGGTTTTTCTTAAATCGGCTCGCAGTTTTCTCGAACTTTGGGATTTATTGAGTGCTGCGATTAAATCGGCGGTCTTCGGCGGTTTAATTGCCGTTATTGGCTGTAGTTGGGGATTGACAACCACTGGCGGGGCCAAAGGTGTCGGGCAGTCGACGACAACGGCTGTGGTTACGTCGCTTTTAGCTATCTTTATTGCTAATTTTTTCCTATCTTGGTTGATGTTTCAAGGAACAGGCAGTCCTGCCGCTATTGATTAGCTATGTCATCTTGCGGTTGTTTTAAAGGTGGAATTTGCTCAGAGGGTAAAATAACGACTTTTCCATCTTGCCAAATACTGATAGATTGCCCTAATCGGCGGTGTTTTTCGATGGCTTGGGCGACGGCTTGTTTAACGCCTTGGTCAATTTGGTTTAACGCCTTGGTCAATTTGTTCGGATAATTTTCGAGGAGTGTTCATATTCAAAGGTATTGAGAAAGTTGGGTAAGATTTGCATAGCGATCGTGGTTTTTCCTGACCCATTTGCCCCGCCGATTACATAAATTTCAGGCATAGTTTTTAGAGAGAGCCGCTTCTACATATACTAGCCAAATATTCCATGATTTCCCAAAAACAACAGTTAAAAGTTTTCATGTCAACTTTAGAAGTTGAAGAAGATTTTGAAGCTTGATCTTACTCCAACTCAAAGCAACTGAACTTTCAATCATTAATTCTCCTTGCTTAAGAATTGTTGTCAAAGCAGAGCCAGTTTCAAGACTAGAGAAAAGAGCATCGACAACCTGCAATTGATTTCGAGGGAGAGTATAGTAAACTTTATCGTTTTCAAGTCTAACTCCATCTGGTAAAGCTCCATTGGGAAGTTTCCCGCCTAAAAAGATTTTCCAGCCAGCGATGAGATAACGGTAAACTAAAGAATCCGTTTGAAACTGAGGAGGAGTTAATAAGCGAAGCTGTCCTTCAATACAATCTTCATGAAGGGTTATTTTCTCAGGTGTAAAATGGATTTTTGCTTGAATTTGTTTATGTTCTATTGTTGCTATCAGTCCTTCTTCAGCATCAGGTTGTAAGCTTTTAAGTTGTTCGACTTTAGAGACAGCTTGTTGACAGAGCAGTAAAACAGTTTTTTGCCTCAAAGTCAGTTGTTTAGTTTGTGGGCTAAACATAATATATTCTTCTATCATTCCTTGCAGGAATTGTCTGGAATCCTGAAACGTTGCTTTAACTTTGTTGAATATACTCATGGTTAATTAGCGAATAGTTGATTAGTCGAGAGTCGTTAGTGGGGATAATACCAAATCCGATTGTCAAAACCTTTTTATCTTTTTCATTAACCTTTGTAGAGACGTTACCTGCAACGTCTCTACAAAATGGAGGTATGTGAGCCGAATTTGGTATTATACCAATTCTCTGAAAGAACGCTACAGATATTTGATCCCCCTAAATCCCCCTTAAAAAGGGGGACTTAAATTTCGATGTGTAGAGCCAAAATTTTTAGAATTGGTATAACTAGAGAGAACTAGCTGTCGCTTTTTTCCTTGTCCTCATCTTTTCCTATGTCTCCAAGGCTATCAGCAAGCCAACTTGTAGCCGCCCCAACAGCCGTAATCCCAACAACAGCAGGTATCCCCAAAGGTGCAACCACATCTGCAAAACAAACTCCACCACCAATTACTGTAGCTTTTGCTACTTTTTCAAAAGTAATTTTGCCAAACATAATGCTCTCCGAGAAAATTTTAGGTTTCTATTGGTAAGTATTCCCGTAGAACTAGCTTTTCTATCAGTAATTTTCATTTTTACCTTTCGGTTGCTTGTATTGTTGCTTTTTCTTGCCATTAAACGCCTCCCACTTTATCTCTCAAGGTGCAAGATATGAAAACGTTATACTTTAAGATAGGCAAAGTTCAGACCGGAAGACAACATGGCTAGCGTTCGAGACATCGCTCACAATACAGCATCAATTGCTCGCGAATTAGGCATTGAGAAGTATGACATTTACGGTTCCTCCATCGATGAAACCAGCGTCGAGGTTGACTGTGGAAAACCCAAACAGGTGCAAGCGTCCAACCGTTCCAGTGTTATTGTTCGCGTTTGGAACGAGCAACAAACCGTAGGCGTAACTAGCACGACTGATGTAGATGCTATTGGGCTTGAATTAGCCCTAAAAACCGCTAAAGAAGCTAGCATTTTCGCTAATAAAGAGAATCTTCCTGACTTTAGCCCCTTATCTCAACAACCGACCGCAGATTTACCTAACGGAACGGCCGAACCTGCCCCCGTGTCTGTGCTAATTGACCAACTCATCGCCGCCGAAAAAGCACTTCTAGAGGCGCATCCTGCTATTACTGGGGTTCCCTACAACGGTTTATCCCAAGAAGACATCGCCCGCTTTTATCTCAACAGCGAAGGGGCAATGCGGCAGGAAACTCGTTCCTATGCTGTTATCTATCTCTACTCTCAAGCGCAACAGACCGGGAAAAAACCACGCGGCGCCAGTTCGATGAAAATTAGTCGCGCCCTTCCCCAATTAGATATCAATGGTTGCTTAGAAGAAGTGACGCAAAAAACGATTAGTCATTTAGACTATCAGCCGATTGCTTCGGGTAAATATGTCGTCGTTTTCTCGCCAACTGCTTTTTTAAGCTTAATTGGGGCATTTTCTAATCTTTTTAATGCCCAGAATATCCTAGACAGACAAAGCCTTTCAACACCAGAAAGCGTCGGAGAACCAATCGCTTCACCTCTACTGTGTGTCTGTGATGATGCTCTCCATCCCGAAAACGTGTCAGCAGAAACCTTTGACGGCGAAGGAACGCCGACGCGCCGAGTAGACATCATTACCAATGGCGCACTATCGGGTTTGTTGCACAGTGCAGGAACGGCAAAGCGCATGAATGCTCAACCCACCGGACACGCCAATTTAGGAGCTAAAGTGACCGTTGGTTCTCATTTCTATCATGTTTGGGCGGCTCAAGAACCAAGCGGAAATTACTCGTTAGACAACGCAGAAAATGTCATTTTTATTGACCGATTGCAAGCTCTCCATGCAGGCGTAAATGCCTTACAGGGGTCGTTTTCGCTTCCTTTTGATGGTTGGTTAGTCAATCAAGGAAAAATGACTAGTATTGATTCTGCTACTGTTGCAGGGGACTATTTAACGCTGTTAAAGTCAATTGTCTGCATCGAATCTGAAGCCGAAGTAACCCCTAGAGGAGTCTGCCCGAAAGTGTGGGTAGAAAGGCTGTCAATTACAGGGGAATAGGCACTCTGGCAAGAGACATTTTTAAACTCATCAAACCTTACTAACGAACTTTGCATCTTTGGAGTTAAGGAATTATTTGGCTTTCATCACAAAGAGAGATAATTTGGTTTACAAAAGCTTTTAGCTCTGGACAAGCTTGAATAGCAACCATAAGATCGTTGTTTTTCAAAATCTTTGTCCCATGAATGGGCTTGTTATAGTCTGGGCGACCTCCTAATCTGAAAATTTTCTCAATCCAGTAGGAAGGAGGTTTTTGGTGATTTACAGTTTCGGGGGAACCACTAGGAGCAGAACGATTATGTTTTGCTAAGGCTTGGATAGTTTTCCAGTAGGGAAGAAGCCATGCCTCAAAATCATGTAGTGCTGTGTGTGGATAAAATTTTAGGTTATTTCCTACCCACTTTGCCATTTTAGCTTTAGCATCAACCGCATCTTGAAAATCCTTAGTTCCTGTATAAACGTCTGTAAGCGCAATTACAGCATCATAGCCATCATTATCCAGGATATTTTCAACTACACGCTTGAGTTTTCCTTCTTTAGGAATTCGACCATCTTGCGGAATAAACTTGAGTCTTGGCATTTGTTGCTCTAAACGAGTTTGGAGAAACTCACGTAGTTTTTTTCTAAAAGCTACCTCAGTAGCCCCTTCGACCAAGATAGCAATGTTCATGGACGACCACCCATTATATTCATTGCCCAAACTTGGTCAAGACTATAATCTTCTAACCACTTATCCAGATCAAGCGTGTCTGCCCAAATCATCTTTGCTTCACCTTCTTCGAGGTCACAAATTAAAACTTCATGTGGTTCAAGAAATCTGATGAGCCGATCTGAATGCGTTGCTACTATAAGCTGTGTGTATTTTGAAGCTTCTCTCATTAAATACACTAAATGTCTCAAAAGTTCAGGATGTAAGCTGACTTCTGGCTCATCTAGCAAGGTAATTGTTGTTAAGCTTTGGCTTTGTAGAAGAGTAACTAACCAAAGGAAACGCAGTGTTCCCTCTGATAACTCATGCACAAATATAGGTTGAGAAAAATTTTTATCCGTCCAAGTCATGGAAATAGTTCCGGCGGCAACAGGAGGGAAATTTAACCGCTCAAAATCTGGAAATGCTGTGGAGATAACATCTTCAACCATTTCAAAACGATCTCCATCAGTTTCCCGGAGGTTATAGAGACAGGAAACTAAGTCTTCACCGCTTGCACCAGGTAGTTTCGCAGGACGCATCGGTTGAGGCAAGCGAATTAAGCTCTTCTCGGAAACATCAAGCGCTCCATAATAAGTACACGAAGCAAGACTTTTTCTCAAATTCTCAGGCTCACGATACATTTTAGGAACTTGAGAGAGCGATGTTTCCAGATAATTATGTTCCCAGTTTGGTCTTAGTAGTCTACGATCTTCCTGGCTAAAATATTTAATATCTAAACCATAAGATTCAATATATTTGAATGGTTCAGGTGCATTCGGATTGCTCTGCTGTGTTAAGGTTTCCTGGCTAATTTCATAAGATATGCCTTTAGGAGACAAAATTAAGTCATATCTTAAAGGCTGTTTTTCTGGTACTTGCATGGAGACTGCAATTTCAAGATCTTGCGCTTTGCCCCTGGTTAAAATTTGGTTCAAACCGCCTTTACGTTGCAATGTCTGAGGTAAATTGCCATTGGCTGAAGCGGCTAATATTGAAAGAACATCTAAAAACGAGGTCTTTCCTGCTCCATTCGCCCCAATCATGACAATAAGATCTCTCATCTCAAGATCAACTTGCCGAAGACGGCGAAAGCCTCTTACCGATATGTTTTCAAATTTGTCCATACGGCTAATCATTACCATTTAAGGCAAGTATAGCTTCTAAAAGTCCTGAAATTAAGGGCAGAATTAGTTAAAAACTCGGAAAAAATAGATCCTGATAAAGCGAGAGCAAAGAATCTCCCCAGAAAATTGTTAAGATCGCTCCCAAGACCAAAAATGGGCCGAAAGGGAAAGGATGCCTGCGTCCCAAAAGCCCAAGTGCGATCGCAGCACCCCCCACTATAGCACCCACACTACAGGCGAGAAACCCTGTCACCAGAAGCTTTTGCCAGCCCAACCAGGCCCCTATAGCGGCGGCTAACTTGGGGTCGCCTCCTCCCATTGCAGGCTGTCCTAAGACAATCGTACCCGTCCAGCGAATCAGGTCAAACAGCCAAATTCCCAAGACAGCGCTGCCGATTCCCCCCATGAGGGTATTGGGGATTTTTCCTTCTGTCCACCCTTGGAGAACTTGAAAGGCGAGTCCCAACAGCAAGCAAGATTTGGTTAGTACATTGGGTAAGGTCATGGTATCCCAATCAATCAAGGCCAAAGCGAACAGCCAACTGACTAACACCCAATATCCCAACGTTACTAAGCTCAAACCAAAAACCCAGAAGACCCAGCAAAATATCAGTCCTGTTGCCGCTTCTACGAGAGGGTAGCGTACCGAAATAGGGGCCCGACACCAACGGCAGCGACCGTGCAACCTTATCCACCCTAAAACGGGAACATTTTCTGTATTGCCGAGTCGATGATGGCAGTGAGGACAGCGAGAAGGAGGATACAGCAGAGACAGTCCCGCAGGCAGGCGGTAGACGACGACATTGAGAAAGCTACCGATACAAGCCCCAAACGCAAACACAAACGGTAAGGTAATTGCAGCAACCTGTAAGTCCATATCAATTCAATGAACAATAAACAATTTTATCAATGATTAATGAGTCATTATTCCTCGTTCACTCATGACTGATGACTGATAACTGATGACTGATAACGGTTCCCTGTTGCTTAACCCTAAGTGTTTTTGAAAGAAAGGGCGATATAACTCGCAACACAGACGCGCTGTATCTCCTTCTAATTTTACCAGTCCCATTCTCTCTAATTGAGCGGCCGCGATCGCATCGAGTCGGACAGGTTCTATTTGGGTAACAACACGATAGAGAGTATTGGTTAAATGGGGATAGTCGTGTAAGTCCATGAGGTAGCCTTGAAGATGGTTGCGATAGATACCTGTCGGCTTGGTCGCTTCCGCTAAGATGTCCGCTAAACTGCGTTGAGAATGGTATAGATGATAGAGGGCTAACCTGACGAGATAAGGATGACCGCCCACAGCTTTCCAGAGTAATTGAGCCTGTTTCAGCCCAAATTCGCCTTTCCATTCCAATTCGTGACGCAGTGCTAACTCGCGCACTTGTTCGGACGTAAAAGGTGGCAATTCTAAGGGCATACCGACATTAAACTGAGAGGGATACCCCGTGTCAAGTAAAGGATAAGCAGTAGAATGGACAATAACAAGGCGTAGACGCTGCCATAAAGGAACTTGCTTCGATTTTTCGTGCCAAAAACGCAGTAAAGATAGAAAATCAGCAGCGAGGGATGAATACTCAATCAGGCGATTGATTTCATTAAATCCGATCAAAAGAGGGCGATTGAGTTGGGGAAGAACGTATTCTTGCAGGTAAAGTGTAGCGTTGACCTTAGTGCCAATGTCCTGCTGCCAATACTCCGCTAAGCGAGAAGGTAAGTTGACTTGCTGGCTGATATTGGCACACAACCAATGCCATAATTTATCAAACCTCTGAAAATGCTCTAAATCGGCACTTTGAAAGTCAATCGAGACAGTAGCATAGCCTAATACAGCCCCCTGCTGCAAAATGCGGGTTAGGAGCGAACTTTTGCCGATTTTACTGGGGCCTCTCAGAGAAATAGCACTGCCAGGATGTTGAATTTCTTGGTAGGCAACATCTTCGATGGGGGGACGTTCGAGATACAAATGAGAATTGAGCGGAACTGGGCCAGCCGGAAATTCAAGCAATTCTTTGGCTAAAATCGCTTTTTTAAGCGACGATTGAGGAAATTGCTGTTGAAAGTCCTGCCAACACGATTTAAGCTTAATGCGAAAATTGTTTTTGGTAATAGAATCCTCCGCTAAAATGGAGAGGTCTTGCCATAGCTGAGAAGCCAGGTTTTTAATATAGCTATCTTGGTAATGAAGCGTCTCGGCCATGGCATGATAAGTAAATCCTTCCCAAGCATAGCGGAGAATTTGCTCTTGCAAGGGCGTTAACTTTTTGGCTTGCGTCGTATTCCAAAGCGTGAGAACATCATCTAAAATCATGGTTCTAAACCGGATTTACCATTCAGACAAGCTGGGTATCATCAAGTTTAGTTAAACTCTTGAAGATCGATCATGAGTTTGCCGCAAAGATATTAAAATAAATGACTTTATCGCCAAAATTTTTAGGGTTAAAAACCAATCTCACTTAAAATATGACTTTTATTCATTGACTATTTTGCGGTTTTGTGATAAAAAATCCAAGTTTATGGGTCGCCATTAAACTAAGATAAACTTGGATAAGAACTGTATAATTTCACCCTAATGGTACAAGCTCCCACCCACCTCACGAAGTCAGAGGAAGCCTCGCTACGTCCCCTAGAATGCCGGAGGGAACCTCCGGCATCGGGGACTCCTTTGCAAGGCGAGGTCTCTCTGACTGCCTCCCAATTAGGACAACTCGCTGTCGATTTAATTCGTCAAGCTGGCTGCGAATACGGTGACATTCGCCTGTGTACTTATCGTACTCAACGCCTGAGTGCGAGCGATCGCTCTTTAAGCCGCCTTTGCGACGACAGCAATTCGGGTTTTGGGGTGCGCGTCCTCCTCAATGGCGCGTGGGGTTTTGCCGCGAGCTACCGTAAAACGCCCGAAGAAATTGCCCGTAGTGTCGCCCTCGCCGTCGAAATCGCTAAGGGTAGTCATCTCACCCAACAGCAACCTATCCGCCTAGCTCCAGTAGAAGCTTATCAAGATACCTACACAACTCCTATTGAGATTGATCCTTTCAATATCCCCATTGCCGAGAAAGCTGACTTAATGTTGAACATTAATGATAAATTTCTGAATTATCAGACGCAAGGTCTCAAAAAAGCCTATTCCTTCCTCAATTTTAGTCGTGAAGATAAATTGTTTGCCTCGACTGAAGGCTCACTGCTCGAACAAACCCTCTACCGTACTTATGCAGGATTTGGCTGTACTGCCGTCGCCATCGGGGATGCCCAAAGCCGCAACTACGAACGCCCTCCCCTCAATCTGGGCTACGAACACGTCAATCCAGACGACCTTTTGTCCAATGTTGAACGAGTGGCCAACCAAGCCATTGAAAAAGTCCACGCGCCCGAACAAAGTGCCACTCAGACTACCCTCATTTTGCAACCGACGAACCTCTGGCTGACCATTCACGAATCGGTCGGACATCCCACCGAACTTGATCGCGTCTACGGCTACGAGGCTAATTTTGCCGGAACCAGCTTCGCTACCCCCGAAAACTTGGGCAAATTGCAATATGCTGCCCCTTGGGTCAATTTCGTGGCTGATCGCACCCAAGACGCGGGACGAGCTACCGTCGGCTACGATGATGAAGGTGTCAAAGCGCAACGCTGGCACGTTATCCAAGAGGGGATTTTAGTCGATTATCTGTGCGATCGCGAAACAGCATATCGGTTGGGACGCGCTAGCAGCAATGGGTCTGCGTTTGCCGATAGTTGGTCGAGCGTGCCGATGGTTCGCATCCCCAATTTAGGACTAGAACCGGGCAAGCCAGGTGAGCGCCACACCGCTACCCTAGACGAGATGGTGGCTGATACCGAAGACGGCATTTTAATTGACGGTATTGGCAGCTACTCGATTGACCAGCAACGGCGCAATTTCCAATTTGGCGGCGATGCCTTTTGGCAGGTCAAAAAGGGCAAAATTGTCGGGATGCTGAAAAATGTCACCTACCATGCCATGACTACCGAGTTTTGGAACAAAATCGACCGACTGGGAACAGAAGCCGAACGGGTACAATGTGGAACGAATCTGTGCGGCAAAGGAGAACCGATGCAAACGGCTCAGATGACCCATGCTTGTGTTCCTGTCCGGGTTAGGGATATTCAGGTAGGTGGCACGGGAAATTAGAGATGCTCAAGACTCTCAAGATTATTAATGCCAAACTGCCAGGGTATAAAGAACCACAACAGATTGGCATTGACGAGCAAGGCCTGATTGAAAACATTCAATCGATGAGTGCGGCTGTCTCGCCCCAAAGCACTCAGATGTGCCTAGATGTCCAAGGCGATTGGCTTTCCCTCGGCGGCATCGACTTGCAGATTAACGGTGCATTGGGCTTAGCTTTCCCTAACTTGCACCTCAAACACATTCCCACACTCCACCAAATCTGTCGTTTTTTGTGGCAAGAAGGCATTGATGGATTTTTACCCACCTTAGTCACGACTTCCGTTGACAATATAGCGCGATCGCTCTCGGTTATCGATGATTTTATGGCAATTCAAAGCCACGAATCGATCGAGTCGGCCAAAATCTTGGGGGTGCATTTAGAAGGGCCATTTCTCAATTATGAAAAGCGAGGAGCGCACACAGCCCAATATTTACTCACGCCAACGGTGGAAACTGCCGAATGGCTGTTAGGCGATTGCGCCCATGTGGTTAAAATAATCACCCTAGCACCGGAATTAGACCCCACTGGTGAAGTGATACCCTACCTGCGATCGCAGGGAATTGTCGTCAGTCTCGGTCACTCCCAAGCCACCGCCGAAGAAGCAAAACGCGCTTTTGACTTGGGTGCAACGCTGGTGACACACGCTTTTAATGCCATGCCAGCCTTACACCATCGCAAACCCGGCTTATTAGGCGAGGCGATGCTTCACCCTCACGTCGCTTGTGGGTTGATTGCTGATGGACAGCACGTCTGTCCAACCATGATCGATATCTTACTTAGAGCCAGTCACTACGAGCGAGGCGTTTTTCTCGTCAGTGATGCCCTCGCCCCCATTGGCTTGGAAGACGGGATCTATCCTTGGGATGACCGCCAAATCGAAATCAAGCAGGGAACAGCTAAGTTAGCGAATGGAACCCTGGCTGGGACGACCTTGCCGTTATTCGTCGGCGTGGCTAATTTAGTGCAATGGGGACTGTGCGATTTGGGAGTGGCGATCGCGCTGGCGACTGAATCCCCGCGCAGAGCGATTCATTTACCAGGAATTTGTCTCGGACAACCTGCCCATTTAGTGCGCTGGCACTGGGACGAAAGCACTTCCCAATTGAAGTGGGAGCGCTTGAGGTGAACGATTCCTTTTTTCTGGTTATACCTTTACCTAAACAAAGTTAATAGGGGATGGAAAGAAGGGAAGAAAAATAAGTGATTAGTTCAGAGAGCGCGATCGCTCTTTACTAATTTAACGATTTTTGCGGCTGGCGTAAAAAGTCTCATTTCTGTTACCTAAGAAAGATTGGCAAAATTTTTGCAGTAATGTTATGCTTCCAAAAAACAGCAGTAACAAGTCAGCCTAATTTGCTTTTTTACCCAAAAAGCAGAACGGAGGAACCATCTAAGGGGCGTATTAAAGAAGCTTCCTCGTTGCATTGAGTCAACCGCAGGAACTCTTTGAAGAGTATCTCTCAACTCTAGCCCGTCAGCTAACTTCGTCGGCACGGGGAGAAGACTAAGGAAGTCAGCTTTTTTACTATTTCGTTGACATCTGAAGTGTTCCCAGACTATTTAGACTGCTGGGTAAGGTTGGAACATCGGTTGAGGATACTAAGATGTCAGTTAGAGTCGGTATCGCTGCGATCGCAGTTGCAGGTCAAGCCGCCTGGAAACGGGCAAAGCCGATTATCGTGCAGGATTATATTCTCCTGCCTGCTTTAGGTTTTGCTGGAGTCTTGTTGGTATGGTGGTGGGTTGCCACTCATTTAACCCAATTAATGCCCACGCCACTAGAAGCGTTAATAGCCAATTGGGATACTATTGTTACTCCCTTCCATCGACGTGGCCCAGGGGATTTAGGCTGGGGTTGGCTGCTTCTGGCCAGCCTGCGGCGAGTTTTAATCGGTTTTGGTTTGGGTGCTTTAGTGGCGATTCCCGTCGGGTTTCTGATTGGAATGTCGAAAAAAGCGAGGCTAGCCATCAATCCCCTCGTGCAGATTTTCAAACCCGTATCGCCCTTGGCTTGGTTGCCCATTGCCCTAGCCATCTTTAATTTAGCCGATCCTTCGGCTATTTTCGTCATTTTTATCACCTCATTGTGGCCGACTATTATTAACACGGCTTTAGGCGTTTCCAGCATCCCTCAAGATTATCTTGATGTAGCGCGAGTGTTGGAAATGCCGCGTTGGAGGCGAATTATCAAGATTATTTTGCCTGCCAGTTTGCCCTACATCTTTACCGGATTGCGAATCAGTTTAGGAATTGCTTGGCTGGTTATCGTTGCCGTCGAAATGCTAACTGGAGGTATTGGTATTGGCTTTTTCGTCTGGGATGAGTGGAACCGTTTAAACCTCAGTTCGGTGTTTCTAGCGGTTTTAGTGATTGGTTTAACGGGATTAGCCCTAGACTACGGCTTGGGACGAATTCAAGCCTGGGTGACGCATCGTCCAGCTAAAGCGAGTGAATTTTAGGAAAATTACCGATTTAAACGCAGAAAAATGAATCAAAAAACGCGACGTACCTTTTTGATGGGAATGGGTACAACCGCCGCAGGCTTGGCTTTTTCGGCTTGTGGCATCTCAGGCAACCGTTCTCCCCAACATCTTACCAAAGTAGCACAAGCAGTCGAACCGATAATTGACCCCCGCACCCTGGAAAAACCTAATTTAACTGTTGGTTACGTACCCGTCAATGACTGTGCGCCTTTTGCTATTGCTTGGGAAAAAGGCTTTTTCCGCAAGTACGGACTCAACGTTAAACTCAATCGAGAAGCCAGTTGGGCCACTTCTCGCGATGGAGTCATCTTTGGCCGTACTGATGCAGCACCCGTCGTTTCGGGGGCTGTCACGAATGCGAGAATCGGGGCAGAAGGTGCTCCCAAAGCCCCTCTGTGTGCGGCGATGACTATTCACCGTCACGGTAATGCCATGACCATGAATCGCAAAATGTGGGATTATGGCTTGCGGCCTTGGTTTGAGTATCAGCAACAGTACGGCGAACGCGCTTTAGAAGTGTTCGGCAAGGATTTTCGCGGTTATTTTGATGCTCAACCGATTGATGAACGAATTTGGGCAGTCGTTCTCAGTTCTGCGATTTATGAATACTTCGTGCGCTATTTATCTGCCGCCGCCGGGGTCGATCCGATTCAAGAATTTCGCATTATCATCATTCCGCCACCCCAAATGGTTAGCAACATCCGCATCGGTGCAATGCAAGCTTACATGGTAGCCGAACCTTGGAATACGAGAGCGTTGTCTGAAAAAACCGCTACAGGTGATAAAGGAGTGGGGTTTACCTTCGCGCAAGGTAAAGAAATTTGGTTGGGACACCCTGACCGACTCTTAGGCGTGATGGAATCCTTTATCGAGGAAAATCCAAAAACTTATCGTTCCTTGGTTAAGGCGATGATTGAAGCGTGTCAGTATTGCAGCAACCCCCAAAATCGCGAAGAAGTTGCCCAGATTATCTCGCAACGTTCATTTACGGGGGCTAAAGTCGATTTTACCCGCCCAGCGATCGTGGGGGAATACAATTATGGAGGATTCGATGACAAAGACCGCACCCTTAAAGCGTCTGACAGCACCATTTTCTTTGATATACCCCCTAACGTTCCCGAACCCCCCAAGGCACACTCGACCTTTCTCTGGCAGTCCCACAGCCTCTGGCTAATGACACAAGCAGCGCGATGGGGACAGATTCCTAAAATTCCTAAAAACGCAGAAGAACTCGCTAAAAAAGCCTGGAGAGCCGATCTATATCGCGAAATTGCCGCAGAAATGGGGATCGAATGTCCCCAAGAAAATTTTAAAGTTGAACCGCCAGAGGTCTTTATTGACCAAAAAGCCTTCGATCCTAGCGATCTCGTCGGCTATCTCAACAGCTTTGAAATTCGAGCAAAAGCCCCCACGCGCTTTTATTTATCTTAATAAGGCAATAGGGAACAGGAAACAGGGAACAGGCAATATTGGTTGATAACCATCAACTATTAACTATTTGGAGGAATACTGATGAAATCCTTGCCTTTTACGACAGATTCAACCGAAAGTTCAATTATCAATCCTAAATTTCTAGAAATTGACAATCTAATTAAAGCCTATCGCAATCCTGATGGGGAAAAATTGGTCGTTCTCGATGAAATTAATCTAGTGATCGCAGAAGACGAATATGTTTCTATTATCGGTCACTCTGGTTGCGGTAAATCGACTCTGCTGAAAATTGTGGCAGGGTTGGAAACCCCGACCGATGGTTCTGTGCTATTGGACGGTCAAGAAATTCGCAAACCGGGTTCAGATCGAATGATGGTTTTCCAGCAATATTCTCTGCTGCCTTGGCTGACTGTCGAAGAAAATGTCCGCCTTGCGGTTGATGAAGTTTTCCGAAAAGCGTCAGTTAGTGAGAAAAAAGAGATCGTTAACGAACACCTAACAATGGTAAATTTAACGGCGGCAGCTAAAAAATATCCCGATGAAATTTCTGGCGGCATGAAGCAACGGGTAGGCATTGCCAGAGCGCTAGCAACGCGCCCTAAAATGCTACTAATGGATGAACCGTTTGGAGCCCTAGACGCGCTCACTCGTGGTAAGTTACAAAGACAGGTGTTAGAAATTTGGGAAAGTCATAAACAGGCAGTCATGATGATTACCCACGATGTCGATGAAGCGATTTACATGAGCGATCGCCTTGTTTTAATGACGAACGGCCCCAATGCTAAAATTGGCGAAATTCTGGAAGTGCCTTTTGCTCACCCGCGCAACCTCCATCAAATCCGAGAAAGTCGGGAATATTACGACCTACGCAATCACGCGCTCAATTTTTTAGACCACAATTTCACTTAAATCACTTTTGTTGTAAGATTTGAAGGCGAGATAGGCGAACCAAGAGGAACGCGATCGCGCCTTCAGTCTTGTATAGTTCAGTTAATTGTCCCAAATTGCGGTTGCTACCTGAATGCAAATTGTCCTGATCTTTTCGGTTCTAGTTGTTGCCTTAATTGCGTTTGCGGCGGAATGGTTCCCTGTCGATATCACAGCCATTATGGTTGCGGTCGTTCTTATGTTATTAGGCTTAGTCACGCCGGAAGAAGGCATTGCTGGCTTCGGTAACTCTGCTACTATTACCGTCATGACCATGTTCATTCTCAGTGCCGGAGTCACGCGCACGGGAATCATTCAAGTGGTACGAGATTGGTTAGTTAGATGGGGCGGAAAAAGACCCTCGCGACAAATTTTCGTGATGGGAGCGATTGTCGGGCCCATTACCGCTTTTATCAATAATACGGCTGTTGTCGCCATTTTTCTGCCCATTATCGAACAATGGTGTAATCGACGAAAGATTTCTGTTTCTAAAATGTTGATTCCTCTTTCCTACGTAACCGTTTTAGGAGGAATGATTACGGTCATTGGCACTTCGACTAACATTTTAGCGAGTGGGATTTCTAAAGATTTGGGATATGGGGAATTTGGGTTATTTCAATTTACAAAACTTGGCATAATTACGTTTATCGTTGGCTTGGTTTATCTTACCTTTGTTGCGCCGCGTTTATTACCTGATCGCAAGCCGCCCAATAGCAGCTTAATCAATCAGGATTATCGGCTTCAAGATTATGTCAGTGAGATTATTATTACGCCTCGTTCGAGTCTAATTGGTCAAACTTTACGTCAAAGCGGAATTCAACGAAAGTTTGATTTAGATGTTTTAGAAATTATTCAAAATGACATTCATTTTCCTCAACCGCTAGCCAATCGCGTTCTGTCACTAGGAGATATTTTATTAGTTCGTGGCACGCGAGACGATTTACTCAACATTAGAGATGAAAGAGGTGTTGATATCCTGGCTGAAGTTAAATTTGGCAAAGAATCGATGGCAAGTGACCTCGATTCTGGGGAAGAAAAAGTCGCTGAGGTCTTAATTCTTTCTAACTCCCGTCTCATTGGTGCGACACTGAAAGATTTGCGTTTTCGCCAACGCTATAATGTGACCGTATTAGCAATTCGTCGAGGAGAAGAACTCATTCGCGATCGCTTGGGGAAAGTCCCGCTTCGTTTTGGCGATCTGTTGTTAGTTCAAGGGCCAAAAGAAAGCTTTCTCGGCTTACAAACCACGCGAGAACTATTGGTCTTAGAAGAGAGAGAAGCCGAAACTTATAGATTAGATAAAGCTTGGATTGCCCTGGCAATTATTGTGGGGGTAGTGGTTATCGCGGCATTCGATTGGCAGCCAATTTTAGTCAGCAGTTTTGTCGGTGTCATTTTAATGATTTTGACAGGCTGTCTTAAAGCAGGAGAAATTTACGGTGCTGTTCGCTGGGATATTATTTTTCTGCTGGCGGGTTTAATTCCCCTCGGAACGGCAATGGATAACTCAGGCGCAACACAATTGTTGGCAGATAAATTAGTTGTGATGGGTAATAATCTTCATCTTTCGGGATACTGGATGCTAACCTTGTTTTATTTAGCGACGAATTTGCTAACCGAAATTCTCTCCAACAATGCAGCCGTTGTTTTAATGATTCCGATCGCGGTAGAAGTCGCCAAAACCCTAGGTCTTAATCCGCTTGCTTTCATGTTTGCAGTCACTTTTGCCGCTTCTAATAGTTATTTAACGCCGATTGGCTATCAAACAAATACGATGGTTTACGGGCCAGGCGGTTACAAGTTTTTAGACTTTACAAGAGTTGGCTTGCCCTTAAATATAATTCTAACTTTTCTCACACCTTTACTGATTGTTTGGTTGTATGGGCTAAAATAAGTAAGCTAATTCGCTTATTAGACCGTACCTGACAGCTAACTTTTAACTTACGCTTGGTAGTGCTTGGATTGTCACCAAACCGCATTCAATAGTGTCTACTTGCAACCGATATCCACGCAGCATTCTCATCCCAAGTAACGGCTCTGTGTCAGCAGCGTTGATCTCAATCTCTCGGTATTGACCATCCCAAATGATGCTCGCCTCATAGATATCAAACAATGTTTCGCTACCATCTCCCAAGGTTGCACGATCGCGATAGCTCCAAGAGAAATCGAGTTCCATAATGATAGCGACTGGAAGGCTCAAGAAGCCTGTAAACCCTGTATCAATCACGGCATTAATGGATTTGAGCTTAGCACCGTTTTTAACGACTACGGAAATTACAGCCTCATAATTTTCATTGACATACCCCTGCATCATAGAACGTCTTTCAAGCTCCGTGCACCAAATCGATGCACAGCGCGATAGCCGATACGCACAACCCAGGGTTGGGCATCAGGTAAGCGATCATAGAGTCGTCGAGTGGCGATTATCGTATCATCAGCAAGCTCGAAGGCTCCGGTTTCGATGTCGATCGCCACAATTCTTCCGTGGTTGCCTTCCTCGACTTGGGGGCGCACCTGATTCTCATAGATCTCATCGCCACGTCGAGCAAATTCTTCTTTACTGTAGCGGGGTTGTCGAACTGTCATGGGCTTGAACTCGTTTCAACTGTGCCTCTTTATTTTAGCCGCAACGATCGTTCATCTGACTCAGAGGTATGTGAGCCTTCTTGGGCGATCGTGACACTTACCAAAAGTCTCAAGACCAAAACCCGGTGGGCTTTTAGCCTGAACCTAACTCAACTCTGACTCATCTTATGCTCAGCTACAGCCTGCTTCCCTTTTTCCGAAAGGTTGTATACCTTATAACGACCACCACCACCATTGGCTGAATAGTTCAAGTACCCCATACCCTGTAGAGAACTCACCCAGTTGGGAACACTTTCGTCGATATCAAACGCCACGCATTCAAAACGACAGAAATAGGCAGATTGTTTGAGTGGTTAACTCTGGTAGAATAAAAATCCAAAAATGTTGAATTGAGCGAACTCTGCTGCTAATTTTCTGAGTGATTCAAGTCCATAATATGCTGGACACCCAAAAAAGCTTTAGGTAGTGTCATCACAAAGATTAAAGCGGGCTAACTTATAATTAGACCGCCGCGATCGCTCTGCTATTCTTAATCCCGATGATGTTTGTCATTCAACAGCCTTAATGAACATTATTTACTCTGAGACTCAGGGATCAGTATTTTCGTTACTTGTTTTGCCAAATAACTTGTTAATCAACGACTCCCATGCAAAACCTGCAAGAGCAGCATCTCGTGAAGTATAGAACTTTAGACCTAGTAAAAACACTAAAACAACAGCAACCACTGTAGCTGCAAGGAAAATCTTTAGATACCTGCTGCCTCCATACTTCTTCCAAGCTGCTGCGATGCGTTCTGCCAAAGACTTTTTCATTCCTTCCAATCTGGTGCGTTGTAAGGTTCTCATCGCAACGGGAAGCACTAAACTGAGAATAATTCCGAGCAGCACCCAACCAGTTGTTTCAAGCTGTGTCAAAGCGGTAGCCTGCGTAACACCTTCTCCCATGATTAATTCCTCATTAGATGTTTAAAGTTAAGTTTTCACTATTGTTAGAGACAACTCGGAAGAAACGAAACTATCAAATCACTCTCGTGGAAGGAAGCGAGTAATGCCTTTATCGTCAAAATCCTTTAGGATTGCTCGCATTGGAATCCCTTCGTTGACTCGGTATCGCCCTTTCCAAGTCTTCTTAGCTGACTCAAAAAAGGATTCGGGAGGATAGGGACTACCGCTGTGATGGGCTCTTTCGGTATTCTGTGGTAAAATGTAGCTGCAGCTACATTTTACCACCGTTAAAAAAATGGACTTTCATCTAGATGCCTTATTAAATTTACCCGATGTGACTGTTTTCACTGGTTATGGGCAAGAAGGATTTACTTTTCTGCAACTGAACTTTTTAAACCCTCAAGTTAA
>JBGTNM010000138.1:0-11346 GCA_041743025.1 Microcystaceae cyanobacterium | reverse complement strand
CTTGACGATGCGCCCGAAATGATGGTCGGTAAAACTGACAAAGCCGGCATAGACCTCCATCATCCGGGCATAGAGCCGCTTCGCGTCAGCCGACAGCGTGCTCCATTCGGGTACGTCAGGGTCGTGCGCCGACAACTCGGTACCTTTGGGGATGATGCCTAGCTCAAGCTGGCGCTGGTGCACGACCTTGCGGTACTCGTCCCAGCCGCTGTCGAATTTGCCCTTGTACTTGTCCGCCCACTCCTTGGGCACGTGGTGCGGCGCGTGGCCGGCACCTGTGGCGTAATACAGGAAAAAAGGCTTGTCCGGCGCGTTGACGTGCGCGTCCTGAATGAACTCGATGGCCTTGTTGGCCAAATCGATGCTCAGGTGGTAGCCTTCCTCCGGCTGCGAGGGCTGCTCGATCGCATGATTATCGTAGACCAGCTCTGGATACCACTGGTTGGTGTCGCCACCCAGAAAGCCGTAAAAACGCTCGAAACCTCGGCCGAGGGGCCATCGATCGTAAGGCCCGGCGGGTGTCTGGTGTTCTGGGGGCGACAGGTGCCACTTGCCGGCGCAGAAGGTGTTGTAGCCCTTTTGCAGCAGCATCTCGCTGAGCATCCCCTTGTCGAAGGGCAGGATGCCGTTGTAGCCGGGGTAGCCCGTCGAGGTCTCGGTGATCGATGCCAACCCGAGCGAGTGGTGATTCCTCCCGGTCAGAATGCAGCCGCGCGTCGGGGAGCACAGCGCCGTGGTGTGCATGTTGGTGTAGCGCAGGCCGTTCTTGGCCAAGCTGTCCAGTACGGGCGTCTCAACCAGCCCGCCGAAGCTCGACAACTGCCCGAAGCCAACGTCGTCCAACACGAAGAAGATGACGTTGGGTGCCCCTTCTGGGGGGCGCGGCGGCTCCGGCCAGGCCGGCGAGGACTCCTCGGTGGTGCGTCCGATAACGCCGGTAAAGGGGGTTCCATCTTTGTAGGTCTTAAGTGTCATTTCAGTTTCTCCTTTTGCTCTACAGTTGTAGATAAAATAAAAGAGTAAAAGTAACTCTACAGTTGTAGATAAATATTAAGGTGCTTAAGCACACTTCCGATAGTGATAGTAGCGAGCAGTAGCCTGAGAGGTTAGTGATGACATCGGCATCACCCCAGATCACGATAATATTGGGTTTACCGTTAGGCATGGGTTTAATCTCCTTTATTTACCTGTTTTGGTCATTGGAAAAAAACCACCTTCCAATCTTTTTGCATGCTGACGACCTGCCAGCCATTCGCTTTTGCCGCGTTTAAGGAAGCGTTGTCCGGTTCCTCATAGGCAAATTCCCGCTGGGCATCGTCATGGTTAATGAGAAGCTGGAATGAGAGACCTGATCGCCCTTGAGAATAGGTGAGCATGTCAATATCACCGCCCGTTCGCTCATTTCCCGCGGCAAACACCGGACGCTTGCCGATGTGCAGGTCAATCCCAACTGGTTTACCTGCCTTATCGTTAATGCGAGCGATTTCTGGCAAGCGCCAGATTACCGATTTGCCATCCTTTTCGATGAATTCTTTTTTCCCACTGCTGCCAATCACCTGCTGGGGGGGTATGCCATAAAGCTGCTGCGAAATCATACGCATAAAATCAAAGCCACCCCCCGAACAGATCCAGGTCTGAAACCCTTTAGCACGCAAGTACTCCAACAATTCGACCATCGGTTTGTAGGTGACTTGGGTATAAGGAACCTTCAGCGTGGGATGCACCCCCGTTCTGAAAAATGCCTGTACCTCCTGCTCAAACTGCTCCTCAGTCATATTGGCGTGGGTAGCGGCGAGCAGTTCCATTACTGCCTCCTCACCCGCTTGCTTGAAATAAGCAACATCTCCCTCCAGTGCCGCTTTGAAGGGCTGTTTCTGCTTCAGGGAGGGGTCTGCCGCTGCCATTTCTTTCAGTCTTGCCAGCACAAACATACCCTGAATGACGGGCTTCTCAGCCCAGAGTGTACCGTCGTTATCAAAGGTGGCAATTCGATCGCTAATTGGGACAAAATCTGGACTGCCCGTTGTTGTAACTCGTGTCACGAATTGAACAATGGATTCCTTAACACGACCCGCATTCCACGACGGCAGCGGCTCGCCTGGAGCCGATTGGGTGTAAGCAAGCGGAACGCACACAAAGATGGCCACACCCAGCAGGGTAGTGAGTATTGCAATGCGAATAGGACGGAGCATTTGACGGAAGAGCCTTTCTCTTCGATAGAACAGTTGACTCATGAAATATCCTCACTTCAGGCTTGGGAGTTGGTTTCTATTGTTCCTTGCGATCTCGCTATCTGCCGTTTGTTTTGCTTGATGGCGTGGTTCAAACGAAGGTAACACTTTAAAGCAAGTTTAACCCCTCAAAAGTCTGTCACATAAGGATTTGAAAGATTAGCTGCTCAAAGGAAGTGTTACCCTAAAACCTAGATTTTTGAACCACGCCCCCAGTCTTGATCAAACAATTTTTTGTACGTCATTATTTGTTGTTACCGCTCTAATTTAGTTTTTCTGTATTCAATCATGACGAGATTATAGCTCATTCACCGCTAAAATAATACAAATATACTAATATTACCCCAGCTTATCAAAGTCACGAAAGAATGAAGGTTGCAGCGATTTTGACCGATAAGCTTTCCTGAACTGAACAGGCGTACTGACTCTGACTTAACGAAACCTCGCCCTTGTAGCGGTTATTCCACGAAATGAAGCTATCGTAGAATGGAGTGGAAAAGGCACGAAAATCCCCATGAAAGTCAACGGCAACGAGCAGGCGAAGGTGTTAACCTCAGCCGAAATGGAGAGGTGATTTGAAAAAAGTTGGAATCGTGAAACAGAAGGTCGAAAATTTCCCGACATAGGAAACCCAATGATGATCTAACTGTCAGTTTATCACCATCGCTCTTTACTCGCTCTTTTAAACATGAATGTTAGGGCTTTCGGAGGTGTGGCAGCACTCTTAGCTTGAGAAGAGAGTCACTTATATGTTACCATAGGGGTTAGATGAAAGTTCAAGAATACATTAAAGAGGATGGCTCAAGTCCTTATCAAAAATGGTTTGATAGCTTAGATGTTCAAGCAGCAGCGAAAGTGACAGTTGCTAAATCTCGTTTGGAGTTAGACAACATATCAAACATCAAATGGTTCTCCGGAATCGGAGAATACAAAATCGATTGGGGATTCATCAAGTCTTGACAATCAGGACAGCCTTCAATACAACAAGCTAACTGTGGAACCGCTCTTATCAATTCAAAAAGGCTGTCCCTGATTGTCCAGTTTTTTTCCAAGGGGCCAGGATATCGAATCTACTTAGCAATTGAAGGTCAACAACTGATCATTTTAGAAAGGAGGTGGCACAAAAAAAAGCCAACAATCAGACATCGAACAAGCTCTCCAACTGTACCAAGAATACAAAAAGCGCAAGAATGAGACTTCCAAAAAGAAAAAAAATGAGACAAGAAAAGATCAAAGAGGAAAAAACGGATGACACTAACTAGAGATTTTCAAGAAACGGTAAAAGACCGAGTTCAACGAGAACCTGAATTTGCCAAGGCTTTACTTGATGAAGCGGTTTCTCTGTTCCTTAATGGTGAACCTGAAACGGCCAGACTGATTTTAAGAGATCTGGTCAATGCTACTGTTGGTTTTGAAGAACTTGCCACTGCCACTTCTAAGCCTAGCAAAAGTCTTCATCGGATGTTATCAGCCAAAGGAAACCCAACGATGGATAATTTGACGACTATTTTGAATGTCCTTTGTAAAAAACTTAATGTGGCGATTCAAGTTCAAACCGTAAAAGCGTCTTGAATCGATTCGAGATTTGAAGTATAGAAAAGAAAAATCGAATGAAAGGCTATGAAAGTTAACGGCAACGGACAAGCCAAGGTTTTAACCGCCACTGAATTAGAACGGTTATTTAAAGAAGGATTTACCTCAGAACGCGATCGCGCTTTGTTCGCCATTTGCTTATTTACGGGTTGTCGGATCTCGGAGGCGTTGGCACTCTTAGTCACGGATGTTCGTAACAATACCATTACTTTTCGCAAGTCTACCACCAAAGGGAAACTGAAAACTCGTCAGGTATCAATTACGCCCGCTTTTGGTTTCATTTTGCAGCGATATCAGCCGCCTAGTCATGGCGCCTTATTTCCAGGAATGCACGGCAGGGGTCATCTAACTCGGTTTATGGCGGATAAACTGTTAAAAGAGGCTTGCCGACGCATCGGAGTTGAGGGGGTGAGTACCCACAGCTTCAGGCGGACGGCACTGACTCAGATGCACAATGCTGGGATACCCTTGAGGCACATCCAGGAGATTTCGGGACATAATGATTTAGGGACACTACAGCGTTACCTTGAGGTGTCAGCCGAGGAGAAGCAGAAAGCCGTTTCGGTGATTGGGTGGTGAAAAGATGTTAGAAGAGAAGCTAAAAATATCGTTTTACAGACGCAACCCTCAATAGATTACTTGTTTCTAGTTCTACAAAAAACAAAAAACTAAAAGAGAGATACTTATGATTAACCGTGAACAGTTAAAACTTGAAATTGACTCAGTAGATGATGTCCATATTGAAGTCTTGCATCGCATCATTCTGGCTTTAAAGCAACCATTACTAACTTCTACATCGAGTGAAAAACCAAGCGAAATCAATCCTTTAAAAGGCAGTGTCATCTTTGAGCATGACTTGATGGAGCCGATTGATGTCTCATGGGATGCCGAACAGTGATCATTCTCGACACCCATGCTTGGCTCTGGTGGACAAACGAGTCCACAAATCTCTCTTCCAAAGCTTTTGATGTGATTAACAAAACCGACCTAATCGGCATTCCAGCAATCTGTTGTTGGGAATTGGCCATGCTAGTTGCTAAAGGGAGAATTGGGCTATCAATGGATGTGCAAGTCTGGCTCGATGTGGCACTTCAACGTCCCAAGGTCAAACTACTACCATTAACCCCTGAGCTCCTGGTTATTGGACTATTGAAGATTTAGCGAATGAGTTAGGGGTTACGACACGCTATGTTCATTATCTTATTAAGGGCGCTCCTAGCCGTTTCGGTGATTGGGTGGTAAAAAGTTTCTACACTGAAAGAGAGTAAGAATTCTCCTGATTAAGCATGAAACCCCTAACAGAAATCCAAAAATACCTCAGCGAATCGAAAGAAATGCTTCAAGCCAAATATCAGATCTCTGAATTGGGCATTTTCGGTTCTCCTCTCAACACTGGACAAGCCAACGGCGATGAGGTCAATCTTCTAATCGATTACACCGACCCCCCTAGCTTGTTAGACTTGGCTAATCTGGAATTAGCTCTGAGCGAACAGTTAGGGGTAAAAGTCCATATCCTCACGAAAAATGGACTAAAAGGCCCTCGTCGAGAACGAATTCTTCAAGAAGTCGTCTACCTATGACCAGACGGGAGTTAGCCGAGTACCTCAGTGATATTTTAAAGGCCATTACTCAAGTAGAACAGTTTACCTCTGGGCTGACTTTTGAAGAGTTTGCGAATCACCCAGTCATCTTGCTTGCTGTCGTCCAAGCAATTACAGTGATGGGTGAAGCCGTCAAAAATGTCCCTGATGATTTGAGACAAACTTATCCCGATGTACCTTGGAAGGCGATTGCTGGAATGCGCGATAAATTAGTGCATGAGTATTGGGCAATTGATGAAAAAGTCGTCTGGAAGGTCGTTCAAGACAATGCTCCTGAGCTTAAAGTGAAAATTGCTCAAGTGCTGGAAGACTTGCAAGCTGATTAGCTAACCTGGAGGTGTCGGCAGAGGAGAAACAGAAAGCCGTTTCGGTGATTGGGTGGTAAAAAATGCTTTTTTTTGAAGCTAAAAATAGAGCCTCAAACGGTTCACTAGACTGGGTTGGTCACGAAAAAGTGAAAAAATCAACAGGAGCTTGAAAATGTCTCAAGAAACATTGAACGAATTAATCCGTTGTTCAGAAGGATTAACCGCACAAGAAAAACTCAAGCTAATCGGTCATCTGTCAGAGACACTTAAAAGACGATACGAGTTCACCGAAAAACCTCGTCGGAGTTGGCGAGAGATTAGAGGAATCTTAAATGACTCGACTGGTGAAGATGCTTAAGAGTGGGTAACTCTTACTCGTCCAGAAGCCACAGAGCATCAGGATAAAGCCATAGAGGTCATAGAGGTGAGTTTTGAAGTTGACTGATGTTTGACAAGAAGTCAACTAGGCTAACAGATTTCCTAAGCTTGAGTCGTTTCGGTCGAGTAAACTAAAACTATAACTTTTTGAGTTTAGGGACGTTTACGATGACACTAGCTGAAGTCCTCCCTGCTATTCGACGGCTTTCTGTGACCGAAAAACTGAAACTGCTCCGAATTTTGGCAGAAGATTTAGATGTTGCACAGGAGATTTCACCCTTAGAACCTTTGAAAACTTATGACTTGCCAACTCCCTATGAGAATTTCGGAGCGGGTCTAGTTCTCATGGAGCTACTTGAGCAAAGATGTACAGATGAGCAATAATCTATGCACTTCAAGTATTCAACTATCAGTCCTGCCCAAAATGAATTTGACAGTCTACCGAGAATTCCGATTGTTTGACGACGGAATGAGCAAAGTCTACAAGCAATGGGTTTAGTAGATAGCGGAGCAACAGTTAATGTCCTACCCTACGAACTGGGTCTTGAGTTAGGAGAAGTTTGGGATGAGCGTAAAGCGATTATTCAGTTAGCGGGCAATCTCAGTAATCAACCAGCCATTCCGCTCTCCGTAACGGCAGAACCGGGCGATTTTCAACCAACTGCATTAGTGTTTGCATGGGTGAGTCGTCCCAATACACCTCTGATGAAAGGGTCAAACCAACTTTTTTCTTGAGTTCGATGTTTGCTTCTACCGTTCTTTCATTAGAGTTTGAGGTTAAGCCTAAGTCGTAGATAGCAAGCTAACCAAGACTGTAATCATTTGTTTCTTACTTTTTTTTCATCGGCGTTGTAAGATCAAATTTTAAAAGAACTTATCAGATGACCTTAACCCTGACTAATTCTATGACAATCAAGCCAGAAGACTTTGAACCGCCACTAAAGCGGGAAAAGGCTGCTGTACCTGGTTATTGGACTGTAGAAGAGTTAGCGAATGAGTTAGGGGTTTCAATACGTTATGTTCACTATTTAATCAAAGGCGATCCAAGAAGGAAAACGCCTACTCGCCTAAAAGCTTACAATGCAGGTAAGTCTTTATTGATTGCTGACCAAGATGCGCTTCAACATCTTTGGACTGCGCGTCAATCAAAAAAATCTTAACAATTTTTTACGATCATAGCTTCAATTAATTGAAGCTATTGCGTTTATACTTTTTATAGTTGCTAAAAAAGCCCCTCAGCAAGCTACCAACTTCAAGGGACTCTTTAGCTTTATTACTCAACGAGGTCAACCGCCTTGTTGGGTCGGTTCACCATATTTGAAGGCTTGTTATGTTGAATTACGACAATTCTACACGTTCAGAGCGCACCTATGCAAGTTCAGCGATTGCCAATACAGTTCAATCTACTGTTACAACCGACAAGAATCACTCACGATCTAACCCCAACTGGTTAAGAATCCTTGACAATCTCCCTAGCACATGGATACTTACACCAGTCAAAGACAAGCGACCTTTAAGAGACAACTGGCAGCATGAAAGCCCGCTCGCTCGTGACGAACTGCTCCTCCTCATTTCTCAGGGACAGAAACTCAAAGGAAAAAACGGAAAACAATGGCATTGCCACTGGACAGGCATCGGACTCAGACTCGGAACGATCAGTAACGGACTACTAGCGATCGACTGTGATGGTCACGAAGCCATCACCTATCTGCAAAAGTTATCGAATGATGACATCCCGAACACCGTAATTTGGACATCAGGAAAAGAAGGAAGAGGTCAACTACTGTTCCAGATTCCTTGTGAGTATTGGGACAAGATTAAAACCCTCAAAATTGATTGTGGAGATGGGCAATTCTTAGAATTTCGTTGGGATGGTTGTCAGTCCGTTTTACCGCCCTCTCGTCATCCCGACACCGGACAATATCATTGGGTCAAATCGCCTGAAGAAGTCGAAGTAGCTACGGCTCCTGATTGGCTCATCAAGTTTTTATTACCACAAAAGCAACAGACGCCTTGTAGTCAGACAACTTTACCGATTCAAAATACAAGTCACCGTAACAATCAATGGACTGACATCGATTGGGCGAGGTCATATTTAGAGGCTCTTTCATCCGATAAGGCTGAAAACTATGACCAATGGGTACAGGTTGGTATGGCACTTCATTCAATTTCAGAAGAGCTTTTACTCGATTGGGACTATTGGAGTCGGCAATCGAGTAAATACCAACCTGGAGACTGTGAGAAGAAATGGCGCAGCTTCAAAGATACGGGGGGAATCACAATTGGCTCTCTCGCCACATGGGCCAAAGAAGATGGCTGGAAATCTCCCTTTTTAAGGCGCACTATTAACCCCTCTATCTCTAAAACCAATACTGCTACATCAACCCACTTTACAGCGACAGAAAAGACTATGGACGGACAAGAACAAGTACCCCTCAAAGAAGCCCTCACCCACCAAATTCTCAAAGGACTTACAGGAAGTGAGCGCACTTGTGCCATCTTCAACTTGTCCTGTCAGTACCATATTCCTTCAAACCAGATCGAGCGTTATTGGAAAGAGTTAGAAGAAGAAATCGAATCAAAGCAAGTCTCAGAAGAAACCAAGACTAACCTACAAAACCTGCTCAGGACCCGTAACAATCGCTTAAACGTACATCGTATTTTCCCCAAAAAGTTAGCCGATTTAATGAATAATTGTGCTGATGCCATGCCAGGGCCAGTAGAAGGATTAGCCGTTACTTTACTAGCTGCTGCTGCTTCTTGTGCCGGGACGGCTGCTGAAGTAGTCGTGAAAAAATCTAGTGGTTATGTACAGCCTTGTCTATTACGGACACTATTATTAGCCGAAACGGGAGAGATGAAAACTCCCTTACAAAAAGTTGTCTTAGACCCTTTAAAACGGTTAGAGAAAGAAGCTTTCAAAACCTATCAGGCTGAATCTAAAGACTATGAAGAAGCCAAGGCTAAAGGAGAAGCACAGAACTTAAAGTCTCCAGTCAGAGAACGTTATCTACTCATTGATGCGACCCCTGAAAAAATGGTGAAAATTCAGGCCGAATCAACCAAAGGGTTTTTAGTGCATCAGGATGAGTGGGGTAGCTATCTCAAAGGCTTTAATAAATACCGTAACGGTCAAGGGAATGATCGAGAGTTGGACTTATCCGAGTTCAACGGTGACACTTATATCCGAGATCGGGTAGGAGATGAATCGTTATTTATTGAGAAAATGGCGATTTCTCGGACATCGAGTTATCAAACCAGTCTTTTCCACGAGTTAGTTGCTAATCGAGAAGACTTAGATGGTTTTCTGCCTCGTTGGTTAGTTGCTGCCCCTTCTTTTCCCCCTGCCTACAAAAACTTTGTCAGTGATGAGAATGAAGAAGTCAAACAGCTTCAGGATTATCTCTATCAAATTTACCATTCACTAAGCCAACTCATTCCCCAAAGCTATTTATTGACTCTAAAAGCCAAGCAAGCCTTCCAGGTGTGGCAACACCATCTGGTAGACTTAACACTGGCTGAAACGAATTTGTTGATGAAGGCAGCTTATCCCAAGTCAGAGGCCTACACTGCCCGATTAGCTCTTGTCCTGCACTTGATTGAAGCGATTAGTTCAGGGAAAAATCCTGAACCTGTCATTTCTGGCCAAACGATGGAGAAAGCGATTTATCTAGCTCAATACTTCCTGGAGCAAGCTCGTTGGCTTTACTGTCCTAAAACAGCCAGTGCTAATGGACTATCAGGAATGATGGCACAAATCCAGATGTTTGCTTCTAAAGTCGGTCAGGCAATTACAGCCAGACAGGTTAAACAAGCAATCTCATCGGTGAAAAATTCGGCTAAAGCCTCTGCTAACTTTGTCCGTCAATTATTTACTCAACTTGCCGAAGCCGGGTATGGGGTGTTGCAGGGGAATGGAATTCACCTACGCTATGAAGTATCTACAAATCAACAAAATGAGATTAACATTAAGCAAAATGTAGAGCCGACAGGACTTCTAACCGAAGCCCAAAATGTTGATAGTTCCCATCTACAAAAATCAGCATCTACATTTTTAGTTCGAGTCACGCTAGATGGAGTGAAGCTAAAAGGTCAAGGACGGCTAGGAGAAGCTGGGATGATCCAGGTAACTCTAGCCAGTGGTCTGACAATCGCTGTACCTGATAGTGTCTGTGAATTTGTCAATAATTTTGTAGATGTAGATGAAAATGTTGCTCCCCTTATCAACACTCCTGAAGCCATACCAGAAAACGATCAGAGCCAAAATGTTGATTTGTTGATACGGAATGATGAACCTAAAAATGTTGATTGGGAATCATTTCCAATTGAAGAAGGGGAACAAAATGAACCAATACTTTTAGCCCGACGAGTGAGAAATGCTTTACTCGCTAGCCAGTCGTATGAACAACTTAATAGCATCCTCAGTGGTTGTCAGGAGTTTACGGATGCAGTCATTAACTGGGTTTTGGGAAATTTTCTACATTCTAATGAACTTGATCAGTTGGAAGCGATTATGGTCAGTACAACTTCTAACTAATTGTCCAACCTCATATTAGTAAAGCCGAACTGTACTATCGGCATTAGTTAAACTAAAGATGGACTTTCTTCCCTCAAAGAAAGAGCATTATGGATGAATCTACTCAAAAACTCCCAAAAATACGGCTATTCTATGACTGGTTAAGCCAAAAATACGATGCTCGTTTAGCCTACAACAAACGAACTGAAGCCGTAGAACTTGATGGCGAGGTTTTCGATTATGAAGAGATTGCTAAGGACGCTCGAATCGAATCTGGAATTGTCATTGGCCAACAAAGAGCGCAAGAGTTGGTACGTTATCTAGCCAAACAAAAAAGTTATGCTCCGCCAAAGAAAATTACTTTTTTCACGGTCAGTGACCAAACCATCTTGACGGCGATTGAAAAAGAACCGTGGTTATGCCCACACGGGTTGATTCCCTATGACTGGCCAAACCGCAATCGGGATTTAGAGACCCAAGAAATGTTGAGCGAGCGTTTCAAGCGTCAAGTGATGTTGTGTATGTCGTCTTTGAGTAAGATGACCATCATCAAAACTCCTAGTGTGGGAAGTTACCGCTTATTGAGCGAAGATTAGGATAAGCGCATTACGCCGATTAGGATGATAGGTCAGTTGACCAAAAAATCAGACACTAGAAAACGTCAATTACCAACGTTACTCAGTGCCAGGTCAACAAATAAATTTCAAACAAATACAAAT
>JBGTNM010000137.1:0-25054 GCA_041743025.1 Microcystaceae cyanobacterium | reverse complement strand
GATACTCCAATCAGGACACTTATCTTGTTTTTGAAATTAATCAATTAGTAAAAGTGATTCATCTAAAAAAAATTCGATTCTTAACTCTTGAAATCTTTTGTGTGTCTAATTTTTCAAAATTAGATGCGTTTGCCCTGGGGTGATAAGCAAAGGTTATTAAAAAGAGGGCGTATGCGATACGCCCCTACAACAAGATGATTAATCAACTGGATTTAATATCAGTTTGAGCAAAGTCATTGCCTTTAAACAGCAATCGTTCTCCGGTTTGCTTAGCTAAGGCATAGGAAAAACAGTCTCCATAATTGAGGCTAGCAGGATGCCTTCCTTTGCCATATTGCCTGTATGCACGTCGGGCGATTTCTAACTGTTCGATATCAAAAGGTCGAATCTCGATGGCAGCTTTGAGCAGAAAAAAGTCCAATTCTCGATACGCTTCTTCTCCGTAGCGGTTTTCTAGGACAATACTGGTTTCTAGAACAGAGGCAGTGGAGATAAGACGACATGAATCTGCCTGAATCTTACGATTAAAGTCATATCGCTCTGGTTCATCGCACAAAATCGCTATTAGTGCCGAGGAGTCAATCACCATCAATGGGGCAATCCCTGTTCGTTATAGCCGATAATTTCTTCGGGTGAGCGTGAATCTCTCACCGGAAGGGAGGCGCAACGCTGAGCAATGGCATCGAGTTCTTGCGCCAGAAAATGGGTAGAGTTTTTGGTTTTTAGGCGTTCTAGCCTTTCTTTAACCGACTGGTAGATGGCTTCGGTAATGGATTCGCCTGTTAATGCAGCAAGTTGGCGGACGAGGGTATCGGTTTGACTGTCTTTGATACTGAGAGCCATTCTTTTAGTTTAAACCTTACATTTCCATATTATAGAATATTTTCTATAATATGGAATAAAATTCGAGTAGCGATCGCCTAGTTGACGAAGGGAGGGTGGGCGATCGCAGTCTGACTCAGGGGTGCTAGCGTAAGGATTATCTAATTTACCTGACTTTTCCAGACTTCCTCAATCTTCTCCCGGATTTATTAACGGCAATAATACCTGATTTTTTCCCATTGTTATTTTTATCAACTGTCAGCAATATAGGAGATGGGTAGGACGTTGCAAGATTGGGAACTTGATTTTTCGGTTAGTTATAGTCCTTCTTAAAGAAATACAAGCTTTTGATAAGCTATGTTAAAAAATCCTTCTGTGAAACCAAAGGGAGTTAATAAAGGCTATATCATAAATTAGCTGATCTAAGAAATTGAATAAACTTGTTTTTGTTCCGCATTGATGGAGTTGAAAATGTTGAGGCAGATTTTTCGGCGATGGATGTTTAGCAATAATCTTAATTCTATTGAGCAAGGGACTTATCATGGTCGCCTCGAATCAATTAAGGGTAAGTCTTTAAAAACAGAATTACGCCTCGATTTAAATAACAACACAATTAGCGCGGATTTCTTTTTACCGAGTGCTGAGCCTCCTGATGATAATTCTCAAGATGTCTATGATTGTTCGATGAGAGCTAACTTGCTACAGCGTAATGGAGGATTAGTGGTCATGAATCCTCTATTTATTTTTGATAAACAGCAGAACGCACAATCAGGAGGACATATTGAACTTGAAGTTCAGCCAGCACAAGAATCCAAGCTTAAAATGACTTGTTTAATCCCTAAAACACTTCCAGAGGAATACACAGGGGATTTAACTTTTGTATCAGCGTTTTTTAGAGTTCTCAACATTGAAGTTGATAAACTGGAAGAAGACTATCCTTGGCCGCCAAAATTCACCACAAGAGATATTCCTAAGTGTGAGCAACCTAAAGAGATTTGGGAGCAAAATTTGTCTATCTCCATCGAAGATATTTTTCGACGATCTGGAATCAATGCAATTGTCAAGCTTGGTGATGAAAAACTATCATCAAAGATTGGACTACACACCAATCGTCCATTAGAAGATGGTATTATTCGCTGGGATGATCGAGAATTACATGAAATGATGCAGACTTTTTACTCTCGCCACCAATTCAATGTGAGAGACTGGTATGCTTATTTACTGATTGTGAATCTTTATGATGGTGGTATTAAAATCGATAAATTTGGAAAGCCACAAATTAAAGAGAGTACTTTAGATGGACTGATGTTTGATACAACAATAGACCCATTATTTAATCCTAATCCTCGTCAGGGTGCGGCTATTTTTTGGGAAAAGTTTAGATCAAACGAGCAGTGGTTGACAAATAAATTCTTTCTCCATACTATCATTCATGAATTGGGTCACGTTCTCAATCTTCCCCATTGTTGGGAGGCAGAAATTGGCAGAGCTAGTTCCATCTCCTTTATGAATTATGATTCAAAATTTAAACCTCCTGGGTCTGACAATTATTGGCGTTCTTTGCGCTACACTTTCGATCCAGAAGAACTTTTTCACATCTGTCATGGCTTTTATAATGAAGTGATTCCAGGCGGAAAGTTTGCTTTTCATCAATGGACTTCTTCATCAGTTTTTCGCAATATTTTAGGACTAGAAAGAACTGACTTAGAATTAACGATTAAACTCTCTCGTCCAGATTCTCAAAAGGGTTCTTTGGTTTATGGGTTTACTGAACCCGTCATCGTTGAAGTAACTGTTAAAAATAATAGTTCCCAGGAAATTGAAATAGAAAACCTTAGCCCAGCCTACCATAGTTTAAAAATTTCTATTCGTAAACCAAATAGAGTTATTGAGGAATATAAAACCCCCCTTTGTAAATGTTCTGACCAAAAGATAACTCTAGCTCCTCAAGCAGAAACATCTCAGACTATTTCTTTAGCTGTTAATTCGACAGGATTTACTTTTGATATACCTGGGCAGTATGATATTACTGCTACCTTTCCAGATTCTAAAAATAATACTCCAGTTTTTTCTTTTTTATCAATCACGGTTAAAACTCCTGAACCAAAAGAAGAAGAAATTGCAGAACGTCTTTTTAATAAAGATCCTTCTTGTTCTTTATTTTTATACATGAAAGGTGGAAATCATCTTGAAAAGGCAAAACAAGCTTTTTTTGATATTGCAACCTTACCTGAATACGCTACTTATCCTATAGCAAGTCATGCCAACCTTATTTTAGGATTAAATGAAGTTTCTGGGCAAAAAAGAATAGCTAAATCATCGGATCAAGCTGATCCACAACGGGCGATCGCTTATCTTAAAGCAGCCTCAGAAACAAAACAATTACCACCGAAACTTCAAGACAGACTTGAAGGTACTATTAAGTTATGCAGTCAACCTTATGGCGTACAACTTTCAGAAATTAAACCCATTAATTAATGTAAACAATTGATAAAAACCTTGCTCATTGACTTTACTTCTGCCAAGTTATATGGTTCAATCATAGATATATTATTAGGAGATACAACAATGCCTGTTGTTATTAGCCAAGCAAACAAAGATAGAATTGTACAAGCTGTCGAAAATTTTATGAGAAACAACACAATTTCTGGAGAAGTAGAACTTGTGTTTAATGATGCTTTTGAGCCAGATCCTCCAGACCCTGGAGGTGGTGGACGATGCGTTAGAGTTGGTAATGTTGTGACCTGTTCTTAAATTGAGAAAGAATTTGATTAAGCCTTTCCGTTTAAGAAGGGCTTTTTGTTTTTAAAGAATTTTAGTAAAAGTATATTTTTAACGGTTAAAAAGATTGACTTATGAATTTGTATTGGATCAACAAGTTAGGGAGCATCATCAGCTTAGTAGGAGCTATAGGACTGGTAAATATCAATTTTGCCGAGCCGACTTTAGCACAAATTCAACCTGACACAACTTTAGGTTTAGAGAGTTCAACACTTCTTCTTAATGGAGATACTACTAATAACAGTTCAGGTGAACTCATTATAGGAGGTGCGCGTCGAGGAAGTAATTTATTTCATAGCTTTGAAAATTTTAATATTAATAATGGACAGATTATTTATTTTGATAGTTCTAGCGGAATCACTCGCATCTTTAGTCGAATAACAGGTGATAGTCCTTCCTATATTTTAGGAACGTTAGGCGTTTGGGATAATCTTAACCATCAACTAGGCAATGCTGATTTATTTCTCATCAATCCCAATGGCATTTTATTCGGACGTGATGCTCGCTTGGATCTTGGTGGGTCATTTATCACCTCTACTGCTAGCAGTATTATTTTTGCCGACGGCACAGAATTTAGTGCTAGTAATCCTTCTAATTCTTCGTTACTAACTATTAGCATTCCGATAGGATTACAATTTAGGACAAAAGTTGGAGCGATCCGGGATCAATCGTCGGAATTAGCAGTAGAAGGAGGTCGTACCCTCGCCCTAATCGGAGGAGAAGTAACGCTTGATCGGGAAGCTTGGATACATTCAGGTTCTGATCAAGAAGCAGGAGGAAGAATTGAATTAGGAGGAGTTGGAGCAAACGAAAGGGTTAATTTGCAAGCTATCCCGACAGGATGGGCTTTAAGTTATGAGAATGTGCAAGCATTTGCCGATATTGAGCTACTTTCCCGTGCTCTTATCAATGCTCATGGTGGTGCTGAGTTCGGTAGTGGAGAAGTTCAAATTCAAGGGAGAAATATTTCTTTTGTTGAAAGAGCGCAAGTCACTAACTTCAACGCTGGAACTCAACCTGGTGGAAAGATTGTGATTAGAGCGTCAGAAACACTAAATATAGAGAAACGCGATCCCATTTCTGGTATTGAAAGTGCTGTCGGAAATTTAACTGAATCTTCCGGTCGGGCGGGAGATATCGAAATTACAGCTAGAAACTTGCGGCTCTTTGATGGAGCTTCTATAACTACTCAAGTTATATCAGGTTCAGGTCGAGGGGGAAATATTACCATTAATGTAACTGAATTGGCAGAACTTAGGAATGGCGTTTTTCTAACAACCTCTACGTTTGGTCAGGGCAACGCAGGAGACTTAACCATTCTAGCAAAAGACTTAAGAGTTTTAGGAGGGTCAGAGATCAGCGCTTCGACTGGAGGTCAAGGGAGAGGAGGAAATATAACGATTAATGCTTCTTCTATTGAAGTTTCTGGATTTTCTTTAGTGACAGGACGCTCCAGTATCATTGAGGTACAAAGCCAAGAAGGGGCAACTGCACCTGGCGGGAACTTGAGCATCAATACAAATAGTTTGCGAATCACTGATGGGGCAATTATTAATGCTGCTACTAGCACTAATGCTAGGGGAGGAAATATTGCAATTAATACCAATACTTTAGGGTTGGTAAATGGCGGACAAATTTTTTCATCTACCTTTAGTAACGGCGAGGCAGGTAATATTACTATTAATGCTAGCAACAATATTTTTCTTTCAGGACAGGATACGAACTTTATTGCGCGATTAAATGAATTTGGTCGAGAAAAGGTAGAAAATATTGGGGTTGCTAGTGGTATTTTTGCCAATACTGAGTTGAATGTCAGTGGTAATGGTGGCTCTATCTTTTTGCAAACTCCGCAGCTTACCATTCAAAATAATGCAGAAATCAGTGTCAGCAGTCAAGGAATAGGCAACGCTGGCAACTTGACGCTGAATAGCAATTTTCTGACTCTCGACAATCAAGGCAAATTAACTGCATCTAGTCAATCAGGAGAAGGAGGCAATATTACCCTCAATGTACAAGATACCTTACTACTTCGTAACAACAGCTTTATCAGCGCTACCGCAGGCGGAACAGGCAATGGCGGCAACATTGACATCAACGCCAACTTCCTTGTTGCCTTCCCCAACGAAAATAGTGACATTACTGCCAATGCTTTCGGTGGACAAGGTGGTGAGATTAACATCATTGCTACAGGAGTTTTCGGACTCGCCGTTCGAGATCAATTGACGGCTGATAACGATATTACTGCCTTTTCTCAACTCGAACCCGCCCTTAACGGCATCATAACGCTAAATACTCCCGAAATTGACCCTAGTCGCGGATTGCTTGAGTTACCAGAAACTGTGATCAATCCTAATACTCTCATTGCCCAAAACCCCTGCAAAAAAGGCACTCAAAGCGAATTAACCGTCACTGGACGCGGCGGTTTACCCCCCAATCCCACAGATGATCTCAACCCCCAAGCTACCCAAGTAGATTTAATCGAACCCGCACCCACCGTAGAAACTGAGGGAAAACAGAAAGATTTCTCAAATACTTCCTCCTTTGCCAATCCCATTATCCCTGCTCAAGGATGGACATACAACGCTAAAGGTGAAATCGTCCTCACTGCCTACAACCCTAGCGTTACCGAATCACAGCGCCGACAGACCAATCCTGACGGTTGTCCAGTACCTTGAGGAAGATGAGATAAAGTTAAGGAAATGACACGCTTTATCCATGACCAGTTTGCCAAACAACTCCTTACCGAATTGTTAAATCCCTTTGGTCAAGTTGAAACCAGCAAGGAGATTACCGCAGAAATCCGACAAATTGATGTTTTATTCGTGCCTTTCCCGAATTCAAGTAATTCCCCAAATCTCGGATTACTGGAACGAATGGCTGCAACGATCGCCCTATTTGAACCTTTTCGTAATCCCGCCACCAGAGGCGAAATTCGTAATTGTTTAGGGAAATTATTCGCTCTCCAGTCTTCCTTAGCACGTCAAGCCAACCGAGACAATACGCGCCTTGAAGAGACAGAATTGCCTTTTCTGTGGATTTTAACACCTACAGCCTCCGAAGACTTGCTACAAAGCTTTAAAGCGACTTTGGCAGAAAACTGGGGCAGTGGCATCTATTTTCTGCCAGAAGCATTGAAAACAGCAATTATCGTCATTCACCAACTTGAGCGCACCTCAGAAACCTTGTGGTTTAGAATCTTGGGTAGAGGCAGAGTGCAACAACAGGCGATTCAAGAATTAAAAAGTCTTTCAACTGATCATCTTTTTCGAGAGCCTATTTTAGAATTAGTGTATGATCTGCTGGCAGTTTTGGAAACACGTCAACAGACACAGCAAAATTTAGATCAAGAGGATCGGGAGTTAATGATGCAATTGTCCCCTATTTACCGACAAAAGTTAGAAGAAGCAACACAGAAAGGAGTACAACAAGGGTTACAACAAGGGTTACAACAAGAACGCCGCGCTATGATCGAAAGTCTCCTACAAGTTCGCTTTGGTTCTATTGATCAAGAATTAGAGGCGATTATTGAGCGCTTAACTGCCTTAGAACCCTCCGAATTTACTCCCTTACTCCTACAATTATCCCGTGAGGAGTTATTGAACTATCTGAGAAATCAATGATGGGTAGAGTCAACCTTAAAAAGCGATCGCTCTTTCTAGCCATCCTGCTATTTCTCGTTTCTCTGGCATTCTCTCTAGGGATAGCCAGCATTGCTGTTTCGTCTCCTCCGCCTCAAACTCTAGTTGAACAAGGCAGACAGCACTACCAAGCAGGAGAATTTACAGAAGCCGTCCAACAGTGGCAACAAGCGGCGGAAGTTTTTGCGACTCAAGGAGATAGTCTTAATCAAGCTATGGCACTCAGTAATCTTGCCTTAAGCGATCAATCTTTGGGACAATGGAACGAAGCCCAACAAGCCCTCACTAAAAGCCTTAATCTCCTCAAAAACCAACCCGAAACCCCTGATCAAAAGCGTATTTTCGCCTCAACCCTAGACATTCAAGGACAGTTGCAATTAACCATTGGTCAACCGTCTGCTGCTATAGAGACTTGGCGACAAGGGATGGAGATTTATCAAAAGATTGACAACCTAGAAGGAGTCAGTCGCAGCCAGATTAACCAAGCTCAAGCCCTACAAGCATTAGGACTGTATCCACGAGCTTGTACCACCTTACTTAAAAGCTTAGACCTAGATCGCCCCGATTGTACTCTTTCTGAACAGGATCTTCAAACCCTTACCGTACCGCAGTCCGTTCCTCTACAAATTCTAGCGTTGCGAAGCTTGGGGAATGTCTTGCGGATTATGGGTAAAAGCGAGCAATCCAAAATGGTTTTAGTCAAAAGTTGGCAATTAGCCGAGCCATTAGGAAATGATCAAGATTTAGCAGAAATTTACTTAAGTTTAGGTAATACGGCTCGTACTTTAGGAAATCGTCAATTAACGACCAAACCCCAACCATTAAATCTTTTAAACTCGTCTGGAGATTGTATCTCAAAGGAAACTCCTCCTCAAAAGACTGACTTCTATCAACAAGCTGCCGCCTGCTATCGTCAAGCCGAATTATCTTCCTCACCATTGACGCAAATCCAGGCACAGCTAAATTTGCTCAGTTTAGGTATTCAAACGCAACAAATGGCAGAAATTCCGACACTTTTGCCTAAAATTCAAGCCAATCTTGCTGAACTAAAACCCAGTCACACCGCTATCAATGCACAACTTAACTATGTTCAAACCCTAACCTGTCTCAAAACCGCTTTAGATCCAACTTCGACCCAACTGCGTACAGCGATCGCGCAACAGTGTAGTCATCAAGAACTCATCAAGTCTTCCCCATCTCTTTTAATTCCTTCTTGGCAAGAGATAGGACAAATCGCCATGACAGCCTACCAGCAAGCGCAAGCGTTAGGAAACCAAAAAGCCCAAGCTAATGCGCTAGGTTATTTAGCCAGTACCTACCAACAGAGAGAAAACTGGACGCAAGCGCAACAGTTAACCGAACAAGCTTTGCAAATCTTATCTGCTTTAAATGCGCCTGATATCAGTTATCTTTGGCAGTGGCAACTAGGACAACTCTATCAAATTCAAGGGAATTTAGAAGAGGCGATCGCTGTTTATACTCTCGCCTTTGATAATCTCCAAGCGTTGCGTCAAGATTTAGTGAGTGCGAACCCGGATCTACAATTTTCCTTTCGAGATAGTGTTGAACCCGTCTATCGAGAGTTAGTCGATTTGCTATTACAGGCAGAAAATCCTGCACAAGAAAAGCTCAAACAAGCCCGTAATGTGCTTGAATCGCTCCAAATCGCCGAATTAAACAACTTTTTTCAGGAAGCTTGTCTAGAAGCGAAACCTCAATCGATTGATAACCTTGACTCCCAAGCGGCAGTTTTCTACTCGATTGTTTTACCAGAACGTCTGGTAGTCATCCTCTCTTTGCCTGGACAACCCCTACGCTACTATGCAACATCGGTAGACTCGGCAACCGTCGAACTGACTTTCGATGATTTGTTTGCCAATCTCAACCCTTTTATCTCTAGTCCAGAACCGTTAAAATCTTACCAACAATTCTACGACTGGCTCATTCGTCCGGCAAGGGCGCAATTGCAGGATAATGGCATCAAAACCCTCGTTTTTGTCTTAGACGGGGTGCTGCGGAACGTCCCGATGGCTGCCCTACATGATGGTCAACAGTATTTAGTAGAACAGTACAATCTTGCCCTAACGCCAGGATTGCAACTATTGAGTCCCCGTTCCTTCGCTTTAGACAAACGTAATACCCTAGCTGGGGGGTTAGCCTCAGCGCGTCAGGGTTTTCCTGCCCTGCCTGGAGTCAAACAAGAAGTCACAGAGATTAGCACCATTGTTCCGACTGAAGTATTGTTAGATGACGGATTTACCCGCGATCGCCTGATCCAGTCCATCCAAGCTAATGCTTTTCCTATCGTACATTTAGCAACTCATGGACAGTTTTCTTCCCAAGCGGAGAATACTTTTTTACTGACTTGGGACGAACGGATCAATGTCAAAGATCTAGATCAATTATTAAAAGAACCCAATCCCATTGAATTGTTAATTTTGAGTGCCTGTCAAACGGCAGTAGGGGATAAACGAGCAATCCTTGGGTTGGCAGGGATGGCGGTACGGGCGAGGGCGCGGAGTACTGTAGCGACGCTGTGGGCAGTACAAGATCAATCGACAGCAGAGTTAATGGCCCAGTTCTATCGGGTGTTTAATCAGCCTGGCGTGACTAAAGCTGAGGCACTGCGTCAAGCGCAACTCTCCTTATTAAAAGCACCTGAGTATCAGCATCCTTTCTATTGGGCGGCTTTTGTGTTGGTAGGCAATTGGTTTTGACTTCTCCCTATTTAGGGCTTGCTGAAAAAGTCTCTAGGGCGAATCTAGAAGCCACACAGCTTGCAAAATGGTAGTTTCGTCCCCTAGGTTTCCAAATTTATCTAGCGATCGCCGACGAAAGTGCAAGGGTTTTGAGTGTCTTTTTCGGTTTCTAGACGTTATGCTCTTGCACTTTTCTGGTCAAAAAAAGCTCAAAACCCTTATCTGGACTACTTTATAGAAGTTCTTCAGCAAGCCCTATTTATTCTTATTTTTCAGACGTTGAGCGAGCAGACAATCCTCAAAGCTCAATGCTTCTTCGTCTAGAAAGTTAGAAATTGCCATTTCAATGGTAGCTTCGAGGGAACATTCAAGTTCAGTAGACTTTTCCAAGAGTGCAACTTTTATGTAGTCAGGCAAATCATCGACAAGCTGCTCGATCGCTTTTGAGGATAGGTGTTGGGGGGTGAAGGTTTGAGTCATAATTCTCTGGAGATTTTGACATTGTAGGGGGATTGGTGGCTTGGAGAATGAGGGTTTCTAATTCAGATAATAACCCTGGTTTTTGCCAGTGTTTGAGAGAGACGAAGGCAATTCGCACATCACCTGGATCGTAACGATCAAGCCAGCCCCAGAGAAAGGCTTTATGTCCGCCGCGTAGTCTGTCTCGTAGGTTTTTGGCTTTACCGATGTAGAGTAACCCTTCCCAGGAGTGCCGAAATGCGTACAAACCTACTCTGACAGGGATGGTGTCAAACTCGCGGCTGAGGGGTTGGCATTGCTCGAACGGAGTGAAGGCAAGGGTGTCGAGGATTTGGCGAGTTTCTTGTTGGATAAAGTCAGGCATGGTAGCAGGGTCACATTTGCTCGATTTTACCTTGAGCGATCGCACTAATCGCCCCTCCCACTATCTTCCAAACGCCGCACCGCACTCAATCATCAACATAAAATGGGCTTTCATGCTCTCGTCGAATTCTGGTAAGGTTTCGCCTGACTTTTTACGCTTTTTTAAGATCAACGACCTGACTTTAGCAGATTTTCTACACAATAACGGGTTAAAAAAGACCCGATTTTTTCCCATTGCGACTTTCATTAATGAGAGAGAAAATATTGGATACAAACCTACATTTTAACAAACACGAGAAAACACTTTATGTTAACAGAATTGCAAAAAAAGGCTGCTCAAGCCATCATTAATATCTTTGAAACTGGTGTGGTTTTAGGAGATTATGCCTCGGTTGTATTTCATCCTGGCGATCCAGGCGGATTAACTTACGGTGCTAAGCAAACGACACTCAATAGCGGTAATTTGCACTTGTTGATCAAAGCTTATACCGAAGCAGAAGGGGCCTTATTTGCCGATGAATTGCGTCCTTATTTAGGAAGATTAAAAGATCAAGATCAACGGCTTAATCGAGATACACAACTACAGGGTATTCTACGCCGAGCAGGTAGAGAAGATCCCGTCATGATCCAAGAGCAAGATGCTTTTTTTGATCGCGTTTATTGGAATTCAGCCGTCAACAGTGCTACTGCTAATAATATTCAAACCCCTTTAGGAACAGCAGTTGTCTTTGATAGTATAGTTCACGGTTCATGGGGACTGATGCGCGATCGCACAACGAACCGATTTGGCAGTCCCGCGAGTATCGGTGAACAATCTTGGATCAAGCACTATGTCGATGTTCGGCGAGACTGGTTAGCTAACCATTCTATCCCACTGCTACGAGTCACGGTTTATCGCATGGATGCTTTCAAGAGACTCATTCAAGCGAGCAACTCAAATCTCGCGCTACCCTTTACAGTTCGGGGACTAATCATCGATGAGGAAACCATGAGTCCGCTTGGTGGAAGACCTGGGGATACTCTCAGACTCCTCTTTTTAACTCGTCCCTTGATGACTGGAGAAGATGTTCGTCAAGTCCAACAAGCTTTACTGAATAAAGGTTTCAGTTTAGGTGACGATGGTGCCGATGGTATCTTTGGCCCAGCGACAGATGCAGCCGTTAAAGCCTTTCAACAACGCAATAGCTTGAGAAGTGACGGCATTGTTGGACGCGCTACCCGCTCAGCATTAGGACTCGATGTTGATTGAAACTCAACCCAATAGGAGACAAACTCATGGAAATTTTGACGATTGGTACATCAGGTGAAGCCGTTAAACGCCTTCAAGAGCGACTACAAGAATTTGGCTTTTATTCAGGAGAAATAACTGGAAATTTTGATGAAGCGACTCAAAAAGCGGTTAATGCCTTGCAAGAGGCAGAAGGGTTAGCGGTTGATGGGGTTGTCGGTTTGATGACCTTACACGCGCTAGATTTGGTTGAACTCGGAATGGTTGAAGTCAGTTAAACAGGAGAGAAATTGAACGATGGTCATGCTAAAAGATCTTACCCCTTGTGTACCAACAACGATTGTGTTTGGTTTATCTCGGCAGATTATTGATGAGATGAATAATGCTGTCCCAGGCGTTCTGGTTGATTGTTCTAATCTCAATATTTCAATAGATGCTTTGCAATTTCCTTTTTTACAACGACCCGCTAAAGAGGCACTGGCGCGAGCTATCCAAGCTAGAGGCACCAGAATGAGCATTAATTCAGCCTATCGCACCTGCGCTCAACAGTTTTTATTGCGAAATTGGTTCGAGCGAGGGTTATGCAGTATCGGCGCGGCTGCTAAACCAGGCAGTAGCTTACATGAGAGCGGTTTAGCGATAGACATTCCCGATGTTAGCGGTTGGAAACCTTTTCTGCAAGCGCAAGGTTGGGTTCATGTTGGTCAAAATCTTCCTGGCGATCCCTTTCACTTTGAGTTTCGGGGACGCGGCACACAAATTATTAGTAATGTAGGCGTTCTAGCGTTTCAAAAACTCTGGAATAGAAACCACCTCAATGATCAAATTGGGACAGATGGTCAATATGGGCCAAATACGGCTGCTAAATTAAGAATTTCTCCCTCGCAAGGATTTGGACTAACGGAATCGCCTGAAACTAACCGGATTCTGCGATTGGCAAGTCCTTTGATGCAAGGCGGTGATGTCCGTCGCGTCCAGATGAAATTGAGACAGCTTAATTTGCTGACGAATGACAGCGATGTTGACAGTTTTTACGGGCCAAATACTGAAGCCGCCGTTCGACAATTCCAGGCTGATAAAGGAATTACTGTCGATGGTGTAGTCGGGCCCGAAACCTATCAAGTATTAGGCATACAATGATTTCTGCCTCAAATTAAGGGGTGCATCTCAGTTTTGCGAAAACACTGTAGATGGAAGGCTGGAACCCTGATTCTCTCGTATAGATTTACAAATGTGAGATGCACCCATCTAGTCTCAACTGCCTAAGTTGTAAGTAACTCCCTCAGTCAATGAATTAATCACTAGATATTAAATCTCAAAAGGAGAATATGATGAGACTTCAAAAATTACTTCGCAACCTCGCAATCGGAACAATTCTGGTCGTTCCGGTTGCTTCATTTAACCTTCCAAAAGCTTTAGCTGGGATGCAAGACTTCACCGCCGTCAACGATACCGACTTAGTTATTGTGGAATTATACGTATCCCCTGATGATTCAAATAGTTGGGGGAGAGACAGACTGGGATCAAATGATTTAGAAAGTGGCGACCAGTTTGTTGTCGAGTTCAACAATGATTCTTCTCAGTGCTTGTGGGATATCAAGGCTATTTACGAGAATGGAAGCTACGACGAGACACAAAAAAATCTCTGTGAGATTAGCACGATTCGGTTCTGGGGTCATGGTGGCGATAACAGTGCAAGTTATTGATTATCTTGTCCTAGACAAAGATAACTTGATTATTAAGTATTAGCCATTCCCCTAGTTTTTATCAAATCTATTCTCTCTAAGCAATTAGAGGGATTTTTCAAGGTTATTGTCAACAAGAACAAATTTTTGTTAATTCATAAGGAGACAAAACAATGGCATTATTTCCAGAATTACAACTAAATAGTACAGGTGCAGCCGTCACTCGTTGGCAAAATTTTCTCAAGAGGCAAAACCTTCTTAATGGTAATGCTGATGGACAATTTGGTATTAAAACAGATGAGGCGACTAAAAAGTATCAAACCGATCAACAATTAAAAGATGATGGGATTGTTGGCAATGCAACTTATACTCAAGCGATAAAAGATAGATTTAATGGTGGGGTTAGAGAAATACGAGGTGTTTGGTTAACTAATGTTGATAGTAATGTGTTCGATTCTTCTGACAACATTAAAGAGGCATTAGAACGTCTCAAAGCGATGAATTTTAACACACTATATCCGGCAGTGTGGAACAGAGGATACACTTTGTATCCTAGCAATGTCGCCAAAGATTTTTTTGGCGTAGAAGTTATGCCTAAATCAAAGTTTCCTGAATCTAACTTTGAGGGACGAGATATGCTGGAAGAATTAATAATGGAGGCTAAAAAACTCAACCTTCGCATTATTCCTTGGTTTGAATATGGTTTGATGGCACTTCCCAATTTAGATCTTGCTATAAAACACGATGATTTATTAATGAGAGATCGTCGGAAGAAAATTATTCGTCTCAAGAGTCACGATAAAGATAAACCGGATGAACACGTTTGGCTTAATCCTTGCCGTCCTGAAGTACAAGAATTTATGGTAAATCTAATTGTTGATGTTGTAGAAAGATATCCAGAAATTGATGGCATTCAACTAGACGATCATTTTGGTATTCCAGTAGAAATGAGTTATGATGACTTCACCATAAATCTCTACCAACAGGAAAAGGAAACAGCAGAAAATCCTAACACAAATCCTGATTCGTCTAACTGGAGAAATTGGCGCACAGATAAAGTAACACAATTACTGCAACAGATTTTTAAGGCAGTTAAAAACAAACGAGGAAATTGTATTGTATCTATTTCTCCTAATCCCCTCAAGTTTTCTAAAGACAACTATCTAGCTGATTGGAAAAAATGGGAAAATGAGGGAATAGCAGAAGAAATAGTTTTACAAGTTTACCGGAATTCAGTTAATGCTTTCGCTGGGGAATTAGATAAATCAGAAATAAAGGACTGTTGTAATCACATTCCTACTTCTATCGGCATTTTGTCTGGGATAAAAGGGACTTCAGTTAATTTCTCACCATTGATTCAAGGACATATTGAAGCAACTCGCAATAGAGACTTTGCTGGATTTTCTTTCTTTTCTTACGAAACAATCATTAATAAAGTTCCCATGCAACCTGATTCGGTAAATCCTAAGCAACGTGAATTAGCATTTATAAATGTAATGCCTCCTTTAGCCTAAGTCAGCAAGTGTTAAACAGTTTTTTCATAAAAGAGGGGTATTATGACAGAGAAAAAAGTTTCATCCGCTACTCTTGAACAAATCAAAGCTAATTTAGAGCAAATAGAACAAATTAAGAAAGACATAGAAGCTCTAAAAAATCAGCAGTAACCTACAACTAATATAGGCAGCTTGCCTGTAACAAGCAGAATGCTTATTCTACATCAATCATGATAAATAGGAGAATTAATGATGTCAAACCTCAACTTTTCGATAATTAAAGAACTCAAGCATCAAGGAATTTGTGATGCTTCTGCTGCCGTACCGTTAGGAGAAGATCATTTTATGGTCGGTAACGATGAAGACAACATCTTAAAAGTTTATCACTCTCAGCAATCAGGCCAACCTGTTAACGAAAAAGACATTAATGACTATTTCGAGCCAAAGGATGATAAAGAAGCTGATATTGAAGGCGTAACAGAACTCAACGGAGTTACTTATTGGATTACGTCTCATGGCAGAAATAAAGAAAGAAAATTCAGACCGAAACGGCATCAATTTTTTGCCACTAAAATGACTAATGTTGATGAGTCTATTCTCAAAAAAGTTGGTCAACCTTATACTCAATTAGTCCTGCGAGATATGCTAGAAAATAGCAGACTGGCAGCATTTAACCTCAAAAAAGCCGAAGCTTTAGCACCTAAAGAAAAAGATGGCTTAAATATTGAAGGATTAACCGCAACGCCTGAAGGAGAATTATTAATTGGTTTTCGCAATCCTATTTCTGATGGAAAAGCTTTATTACTTCCTCTAAAAAATCCTCTCGATTTAGTTGAAAAAAATACGGATGAAGTGAAAGCTAACTTTGGCGATCCTATCACCTTAGATTTAGGCGGTTTAGGCATCCGTAGTATTGAATATTGGTCAGCTTTGAAAATTTATTTAATTATTGCTGGCCCCTTTGATAGTAGCGAAAAGTTTAAACTTTTTTCTTGGTCAGGTGATATTCAAGAATCACCTAATTCTCTTAACACCATTCAATTTCCTGATGATTTTCGTCCTGAATCAGTTTTGTTTTATCCTCATCTTAAAGATCGATTTCAGATCTTGAGTGATGATGGTGCTATTACCAGAGTGGATAATCAGCCATGCAAAGATATTAAAGATAAAAATAATCCAGAAAAATACTTTAGAAGTGTTTGGATTCAAGTTAGTTAGATAAAAATAGTAAGTACAAACATTCAACAAGGAGACACTCATGAATAACCAAGATAGCTTAACTGACACAGTCGCTACCAATTTCAAAAAAGAACAAGACAAAAAAGGCCCCGATCTAAGACATTTACACCCCAAAAGTCATGGACTTTTGCATGATAAATTTATCGTCAACGACGATCCCCGATAAATAATTCAAGACAGTTATAAACTACTAAAAGTTTCTACAATGTTCCCTAAATACAAGAGGTATCATTATGGCGATTAATCTTAATTTACTGTCGATTAATGTTAAGGAAGTAGATACCTGGTTTGAATGTGCAGAAATGCTCAAACTACTGGCAGATAAAGTTGATATTTTTCGCCAGAATTTTCGAGGTATTTTAAACCAGAGGCAGCGAGATAAACTAAGAAGTTTTTCCCAAAGTCTTCGAGATAAATCTGTTGATATTACCACGATCTCTGCGATAAGTTTTCTGGAAACGCCTGACTCAGAATTAAGACAATTAAAACAAGCTATTAGCCAAATAGATCAACTTTTAAACGACATCATAAACACCCTATCTATCATTTCAGGTTTAGCCAATATTCTAGGCTTAATCACCAATATTTTAGCCTTTCCTGCTTAATTGTTAACTTTCAATAAAATTGCTGTCAAAATACTTGAGAAATAGGAGATCGAAAAATGGTCAGTCAAACTACTAATCCTAGTCAAGCAAAACAACCTGGTAAGGGATTAAGTGAAGGTTACGGCGTTCTCAAATGCCGTGCATTAAAAGGTATAGCAGAACCGGAAGATAAGACAAGTCCTCACTACATCATCATTGCCACAGATGCTCAAGCTCAAGGCAAAAAATACCGTGTGACGATTAATGTCAAGTCCCGACTCAACCCTCCTGATTTACTGGTTCTAATCGATAACAATTTTAAACATCCCATCACTGATAAATTAATCAATCGTAATTTCGGGTTTACTGAAATTAAAAAAGAAGACCAAAAAGCAGGCGAAATTGCTTTAGATTATATTCGGGGTAATCTTTTAGATGTCAATCAGATGAAACCCGTAAAAGCAAATGTTAAAAGTCCCGAAAATGAGATTAATGATATCAACGACATGATCGATCTATTAGTTCAACAAGCCATTAAAAGTACAGAAATTGATCTTTATGTTTTTGGAGAGCCTTTTCCAAAAGATGATCCAACGGGAATTCATAATATTCACATGAATCAAGGTAGCTCAGGAGAATTTGGCAAGGAAAATGGTGTCTTTCAAGATGGTGCATTGTTTTTTCATTTTCGCGATCGCAATAACTGGGTTGCTTTTTTCTCAGCCTTTCAATCTCAGTCATTCCATACTGATGATGTGACAGGAGATCCTATTGATAAAGAGGGGAAACCTATTCCTCCTGAAGATGGGACTCAACCCCCTACTATTGCCGCAGATGTTAAGATTATCGCTGCTTTAGTCAATCCGATTGGGAATGATAAAGGTGAAGAATTTGTCGTCTTAATCAATACCACTCCCAATGTCATTAAATTGAACGGGTGGTCTCTTAAAGATCGGGTTAAACGAGAATTATTGCTTAACGGAGTCATTCAACCTGGATCGATGATGACTGTCACTTTTCCTGGTCGAGGTAACGAGGAATTTCAATTAGGTAATAATGGGGGAATTATCACTCTGTTAAATGCTCAAAAACTGAAAGTACATGGTGTTTGTTATACCCAAGAAGATGTTAAACAACAGGGACATACAATTGTATTTTAATGAGGCTTTGATGATTATATAGCTAACCTCAATGATTTGTGCAGTTTTGTGATACAGGCTTCCAGCTTGTGACGTGACGGGCAAGATGCCCATTCCACATTTGCACAATTGATTTAGGCTTACTATAGTGGTTCTCATTTAAATGAAGTACAAAAATCCTAGTTTTAGGGAACAGGAAACAGAGAATAAAATTATCCGTTCTGTTGAAATTATTAAGGAGCCAAAAAAATGAAATGTTTCCGTAACATAATCGGACAATGTGCAAGATATTCAATAATTTTGCTGTTTTCTCTGGCATTTCTCTGCGTAGTTGTTACACAGGTTGATGCTCTGAGCATTCCCAGCGATACAAATACCTGTACTCAAGATGGAACCACTTTGACAAATTGGACTATTGCAAATATTAGTACAGACCAATCTACCCTACAAGTCCAGTGTCAATCCAATAACCCTCAACTAGAAACCATTTTAGTCAAGTCGCCAGAGGCTTTAAAAAGCTTTGAAAAGGGCGATCGCGTTAATCTTGGATACAGCGAAACAGATGGAGTTAAAGAACTTAAGAATTTATCTGTAGTAACATTGACAGTGAAACCTGAATGGCGTATCGGAGCGCTTTTCGGTACTGCGATCGTCCTTTTTGGGGCTACTAGGTTTATCTTACAAAAACGATGGGACAACCTCATTAACGGTGCAGATAACCGCTACAGCAATTCTAAATTTCAAATGGCACTCTGGTCTTCCGTTGTGGTAATCATCTATATTGCCTTTACTTTTTTGCGTTCTCAAAATGGCGGTGGAGAGTTTGTCGGAGGAATCAATATTCCCCAAAATCTACTGCTTCTATCGGGACTGAGTATTTTGACTTTTACCGGAGCAAGAATCATCACTCAAAATCAGATTAATACTAATCAAATAATCAAGACAACGGCTGAAAATCCAGAACCCTCAGATCTTGTCTCCGATGATAGGGGTCGTCTAGACTTAGGTGATTTCCAAATGGTTAGCGTTACGCTGTTAGCTGTTGGGGTTTACCTCGTACAAGCATTTAACTTTATGGAGAAGATTGAACTTCACCAGTCGGTGATGCTGCCTGATGTAGATCCAATGATATTGGCGATTTTTGGTTTAGGTCAAGGAGGGTATATTGGCAAAAAGGCTGTTGTTGGTGACGCAGGAGGAGGAAGGAGTGTGCTCAAGCTGACGACACCACCGATGCAGGAAGATGATGTGCTAGAGCTTCAAAAAGCTTTGAATACCCAAGGAGCCTCTTTAACTCCCAATAGCGTTTTTGGAGAGGAAACAGAAAAAGCGGTCAAAGCTTTTCAACTGGCAAACAATTTAACGGTTGATGGCATTGTCGGACCAGAAACCCGCAAGAAGTTGGGGCTTTCGTAGCAACGTGAATAAAAAGTTTTCCGGTGGGGTTGAGGGCGCCTCAACTCTTCGGTACCTTGAAAAGGGAGCAAGGGTTTTGACTTATTTTACCGGATTTTCTGGCACCTGAGTCTCTCTCCTTTGAGTTCAAAGCCTTTTGTCATCAAGATTTCACTTTTTTTCAGCAAACCCTACTTAAATCAAAATAGAGAAAGAAATTAGACACTGCGAAAAAGCGATAGTAAGCTGGAATAGCAATATATTGGTTTCCCAGTCGGAAAACCCGTTACAAATGTTAAACCCAAAACATTTGACCCCTATAATCGCCGTCGGAGCGTTTTTTATGGGAACTCAACCTCTGTTCGGACAATCAACTGTCAATCGTTCTCCTTTATCCGACGAACAAATTACCCAAATATCCTTCAAACCACCGTCTTATGACCGAAAACCCAAGAAGACATCAGGAGCCGGCTCTCGTCAGGATAACGACTGTTCTCCAACCGATGCTCCTTCCTTCATGCCGCTTGTTCCGGCTGATGGTGAGGGTTTGACGGTAGCAGCATACCCTACTTTTTGGGTTTACCTACCGAAAACCTCTGCCAAACAAGTCATTTTAAGCATTAAAGAAGAAGGCATCCAGCATCATTCCCAAACGTCGTTTTCTATCGAGGGAATGTCAGGGATTATTGGTTTTCAGACATCAGAGAGTTCACCACCGTTAGCGGAGGGTAAAACGTATCAGTGGACAGTAGTATTAGTTTGTGGAGCAAAAGTATATCCGAATGATCTTGCGGTTGTTGCTTGGGTACGCCGGATTAATCTACCGCCTTCCTTACCCACAACCCTCCTACAGCAAGCCGTCTGGTATGGAGAACAAGGCATTTGGTATGATCTGCTCAGTGCGATCGCTCAAGCTAAATCTGCCCAAAGCGATCAGCCTAAGATCGCCAGTATTTGGTCTAATTTTCTGGCTTCTGTCGGATTCGAGGCGATCGCAACCCAACCCCTTACCCTAAACCCAAATCAATGATCCCTAGGTTATTGACGTGATGATCTCACTATGAGAGATATTAACTCATCTTTTGAATATCAAGTCGGAGGTAGCCTCAATAGTAACGCACCGAGTTATGTCATCCGGGATGCCGACTCAGTATTTTATGAAGCCTTAAAAGCCCAGAAATTCTGCTATGTTTTCAACTCTCGACAAATGGGCAAATCCAGCTTAAGAGTGCGGACAATGCAGAAGTTGCAAGCTGAAGGAATTGTCTGTGTTTTTATAGACTTGATGGGCATGGGAGTGCAGGATGTAACGGCTGAACAGTGGTATGCAGGAATTGTTCAATCTCTCGTTAGTAGTTGTGGATTGAGCTTATCTAGCCAATGGCGAACTTGGTGGCGAGAACAACGAGATTTACTGTCTCCTGTCCAACGTATGCGCTTATTTGTTCAGGAAATATTGCTGGTTGAAGTAAAGCAAGATATTGTTATTTTTGTCGATGAAATCGATCAGGTTTTGAGCCAAAACTTTTGTCTAGATGATTTTTTTAGGCTGATTCGGTTTTTCTGGGAACAGCGAAATGTTTACCCTGACTACCAACGCCTCACTTTCTCTCTGCTAGGAGTAGCAACACCGAGTAGTTTGATTCAAGGGAATATTCAAACGCCTTTCAATATTGGTGAAGCAATCGAATTGTATGGATTTCAACTCCATGAAGTACAACCTTTAATCAAGGGGTTACAAGGTAAAGTTAATTATCCTCCAGAAGTTCTACAAGCCATATTAGACTGGACGGGAGGACAACCTTTCTTAACCCAAAAGCTGTGTCATTTGGTTAGGCGAGAAGTAGAAAAAGGCAGAATCGATAATCCCAAATCTGCACCCCAAAGTGTACAATTAGTCGAACAAGTTGTCAAAGCCTATATTATTGAAAATTGGGAAGCAAATGATGAGCCAGAACATCTCAGAACCATTAGAGATAGAATTCTGAAAAATGAAAGACGAGTCAGTCGGTTATTGGGGCTTTATCAAAAAATTTGCCAACAAGGAGCCATTCTCTTCGATAATAGCCTCGAACAAAGGGAATTACAACTGTCAGGATTAGTCGTCAAGCAAAGAAGTACACTTCGAGTCTATAACCGCATCTATGCAACGATCTTTGATCAAAAATGGGTTGACTATCATTTGAATGCTTTGCGTCCTTATGCTATGGCAATCGCTGGTTGGTTAGTTTCTCAGGATGAATCGTTCCTCTTGCAGGGTAACACCTTGCAGGATGCTTTAACTTGGTCATTGGGGAAAAGTCTCAGTGATGCTGATTATCAGTTTTTAGGTGCTAGTCAAGACTTAGCCAAGCAACAAGCCCAAAGCGCCCTAGAAATCCTTGAACAGGCTAGTCATCTCCTGGCGACAGCAAGACGCAAAGCCAGACTCGAAGTTTTAGAAAGTCGTCTTCAATGGCAATGGATACCGAAAATAGCGCTCGGTGTGACGATTTTTGTTCTAGTGTTGCAAATGAGTGGACTTTTGCAGGGATTAGAATGGAACCTATTAGATCAATTTTTTCGCTGGCGATCGCTAGAGGGATTAGATGAGCGGATTGTGCTGGTAACGATTGATGAGTCAGATATCACCCACATCGGGCATTGGCCGCTATCAGATCGACTGCTGACCCAGGCAATTGCCAATATCCAAGCCCAAAACCCCCAAGCGATCGGTTTGGATCTTTATCGAGATTTGCCTGTAGAACCTGGTTCTCAAGCCTTAACCCAGCTATTCCAATCTACGCCTAATCTCTTTGGCATTGAGAAAATTATTAAGCCAACCATTGCCCCTCATCCCCTTCTCAAACGACAGCAACAAGTTGGTTTTGCCGATCAAGTTTTGGACAGCGATGGCAAAGTCCGTCGTGCTTTGTTGTCGGTTCTCCTGTCAGAAGATGAGGTGCGCTATAGTTTCGCCGTCAAGCTGGCACTGCATTACTTAACGGCTCGAGGTGTCACTTTTAAAGCAGATGATCATAACCCGCAACGCTTAAATTTAGGCAAGGCGATCTTCCAACGGTTTGAGGGCAATCAGGGAGGCTATGTTCGTGCCGAGTCGGGGGGCTACCAAATATTACTCAATTTTCGGGGAAATCAAGCGATTTTTCCGACTTTTTCCCTGCAAAATGTACTCGATAATCAGATTCCTGCTAATTTTTTTTCTTCTCGTTTAGTTCTGATTGGAACAACTGCCGAAAGTCTTCGTGATGAGTTTTACACCCCCTATAGTAGTCGTTGGTTTGAGTCTCCCCAGACAATGCCCGGTGTGGTGGTTCATGCCAATATTCTAAGCCAAATCCTCAGTGCCGCTTTAGAGGAACGACCGCTTCTGGGAACCTGGAGTAAACCGATAGAATGGCTATCTATTTTACTTGCTGCTCTCTTAGGGGCTGGCATAAGCTGGTTTGTGAAGTCTTCACAGGCGATCGCCATCGGTATCCTGACAATGAGTGGTGGGTTGCTACTGCTCAGTTATTTCGCTTTTGAGCAAGGACTATGGTTAACGATTATTCCGTCTTTATTGGCTTTTTTGGGAGCGGCTGCTATTTTACGTTTCGTCACCAACAAGCAACAAGATCGCCTTCTACTTGAGCGCACGTTGGGATGGCTACTCAACTTTCGCCAAAATTATCCAACAGCCGGGCGGATCGCTATTGAATATCTCAACCAGTCAGAAAGTAGAGAAAATCAAGCTTTTATCCAGCAGAGGTTCTAAGACCAGCCCTTTCAAGCTGGAGAGCAATTTTTTTGGTTCTGTTGCAAAAACTTTTTAGAGAGAGAAAAGCCTGACGGGGTGACGACCCTGTGAAAAGGGCGTTGCTGAATGAGCGGTGGATTTGTTAAAAAAGAAGATTAGACAAAAATCAGTTTATTAACATGAAATGCCCTCAGTGTCACTCATCAAATATTCGGAAAAATGGTCATTACAAAGACAAACAAAAATGGGAATGTAAAGATTGTGGTCGTATTTTCCGTTCCGCTTATGCCACCAGAGGATATTCTCCTCAAGTGTGTGTTTATGCCAACTATATTGAGCCGGAAAAACACCGAGTTTTGCCGAAAACAAAATTGACAAGAGTAGAAGGAGAAAATACAAGGGTTAAGACATTACTTAGCTAGGTTACATCAAGCCACTCTCTGTTACTCAAAATCTAAAACAATGTTACGATATTCAATCAGATTGTTGATGTATTATCTAAGATTTTAAACAATCCCTCTGACTGGCTAATCCACCGCTCATTCAGCAACGCCCAAAATATTATATTCGTCCCTCGTTCCAACAATCCCTCAAAAGCATAAAGGAGTTTTACTATGGGCATCGAACAGAAAGTCGCTGTTATTACCGGCGCATCGCAGGGCATCGGCGCAGCCCTCGTCAAGGCGTACCGCGATCGCAACTATCGGGTGGTCGCAACCTCGCGCTCGATCGAGCCGTCGGACGATGATGCAATTCTCGCAGTGCTGGGCGACATCGCCGATCGAAAAACCGCCGAGCGTGCGATTTCCGAAGGCGTGACCCGATTCGGGCGCATCGATACACTCATCAACAACGCTGGCATCTTTATCGCCAAGCCATTTACCCAATACACCGAGGCTGACTACGAGGCATACCTGGGCACCAACGTCGCTGGCTTCTTTCACATGACGCAACTCGCCATCGCCGAGATGGAGAAGCAGGGCAGCGGTCATATCGTGCAGATCTCGACGAGCTTGGTTGACAACCCGATCGCCGGCGTACCATCCGTACTCGCGTCGCTGACGAAGGGCGGACTGAATAGCGCGACCAGATCGCTGGCGATCGAGTATGCCAAGCGTGGTATCCGGGTGAACGCGGTCGCGCTGGGTACCATCAAGACGCCAATGCATCCCGCCGAGACCCATGCACAGCTCGATGCCCTGCACCCGATCGGTCGTATGGGCGAGATCTCCGACATCGTCGATGCCATCCTCTACCTCGAATCAGCGAACTTTGTGACGGGCGAAACCCTTCACGTCGATGGTGGACAGAGCGCGGGGCACTGACACCGCCTTGCGCTCAGAAAAATCGCTCTGACGCTCCCAAACAAGATTGCTCGATCGTACACCCTTCTGACAAAAGAGCTTCACGGGGTGACAATCCCTTCAAAAGTCCATCGGCTAAGGCTTTTAAGCTAGTTGATCTCCAGAAAGATTGGGACTTATTGACACCCTTATTGACTCCAAAAAGGGGGTTTCTAACCAGCGATCGCTATCTTAAAGCTCCTTGAACAGTCTCTTATTCAGGTTAATCTTTGAGGTTGATTCAGAACTCTTGGTATTATCAATAAGCCTGTCAATAAGCTTCTATAGACCTCTTGAAAAAATATTTTATGCTATAATAAATGGCTATTTTTTAAACTTTCTCTCGATAAAATAGCAATAATTTTTCAGTTTTTGCAAGTCATTAAGTGACGAAAATTGCTGACAGCTTGTTTACAATAATCGCCA
>JBGTNM010000136.1:0-2152 GCA_041743025.1 Microcystaceae cyanobacterium | reverse complement strand
TTTAGCTACTCGCCCTTTGATTTCATCTCTGACACGGTGGAAAGTTTCGATTGGTTGCCCGTCAGGGTCATCTAATTCCCAGTCCTCAAACACTTCTTGAGTTACCCATTCAGGAGGCAAACCTGCACCACAGCCACACATGGAAATTACCGCATCGTAATTGTCGGCATTAAAATTGCTCAAAGGATCTGAGGTTTGATTACTAATATCAATGCCAATTTCTGACATTACCTCTTTGGCTGTCGGATGTACGCGACTGGCTTCTAACCCAGATGATGTAACCTCAATCTTGTCCTTCCCTAGTGCTTTGGCAAAACCTTCCGCCATTTGGGAACGGCAAGAGTTTCGTTTGCAGACAAACATGACTTTTTTCATGGTTTAATTTCTCCTTTGAGGGTGCTAAATTTATAAGTTTCCTGGATCGGGGGTTGGAAAATAATGTTTTTGAAACCAAAAAGCAACATTAACTAATCCAATCAGCACAGGGACTTCAACTAGAGGTCCGACGACGGCGGCAAAAGCCACACCCGAATTAATACCGAACACAGCAATTGCCACCGCGATCGCCAGTTCAAAATTATTTCCTGCGGCGGTAAATGCAACACTGGCGGCTTTGGAATAGTCTGTCCTAATGCGCCATGCCATGTAAAAGCTGACTAAAAACATGATGATAAAGTAAATAATAAGGGGAATAGCAATCCGAACCACGTCTAGAGGAATCTGAACAATTAGATTTCCTTTCAAACTGAACATGACGACGATTGTAAACAGCAGCGCAATTAGCGTGATAGGACTGATTTTAGGCACAAATTCCTCATGGTACCAACGCTTGCTCTTCGCCTTCACCAGGAAGTAACGGGTGAAAAATCCCGCTAAAAAGGGGATACCAAGATAGATAAATACACTTTGGGCAATTTCGGCAATGCTGACATTAACAATACTGCCTTGCAACCCAAACAGAGGCGGTAGCACGCTAATAAAGAACCACGCATAAGGGCTGTAGAAGATGACCTGAAAAATACTGTTGAAAGCAACCAATCCCGCCGTATACTCTGTATTGCCCCGTGCCAGATCGCTCCACACCACGACCATGGCAATACAACGGGCTAATCCAATCAAAATCAAGCCCGTCATGTATTCTGGATAATTACGGAGAAAGATAATTGCCAGGACAAACATCAGTATCGGTCCAATAATCCAATTCTGAACGAGGGACAAACTGAGAATTTTTCCGTTACGAAAAACGTCCCCTAATTCTTCGTAGCGAACCTTGGCAAGGGGCGGATACATCATTAAAATTAAGCCGATCGCAATGGGAACGTTAGTTGTTCCAATTTGAAATTGGTTGATAAAGGCTTCTACGCCAGGAAAAAAATAGCCAAGAGCTATACCCACAGCCATTGCCAGAAATATCTATAAGGTGAGAAAGCGATCGAGAAAAGAAAGGCGTTTTACCGTGGGTTTTCTCTTGGTCATATATTCCATAGAAATTTCCTCCGTACTTTTTGCATGATGTTTTTGATTATTAGTTGTCGATCGGATTGTTGGTAAAAACTTTTATGAGCTTTTGTTCGCATTAACTTCAAGTGCGCTATTCGCTACCTCGACAATTTCTTTGGCTGTTTTTTCCTTGCGTTCGCTATAGCGGTCTGTAAGATGATCGACTTTGTCACGTAACAGCAAGGTGAACTTGTAAAGTTCTTCCATGACATCGACGACGCGATCGCGATAGGGTGAGTCTTTCATCGTGCCGTCTTCGTGAAACTCTTGGTAGGCTTTAGCTACCGAGGATTGATTGGGGATAGTAAACATCCGCATCCATCGCCCCAGTATCCGCAGGGTGTTAACCGCATTAAAAGACTGCGAACCACCACTAACCTGCATCACCGCTAAAGTTCTACCTTGAGTTGGACGCACTGCACCAATAGTTAGGGGTATCCAGTCAATTTGGTTTTTAAGAACGCCCGTGACATTGCCGTGCATTTCAGGAGAAGACCACACCTGACCTTCAGACCAGAGGCTTAACTCTCGCAATTCCTGCACTTTGGGATGAGTTTCATCAACTTGACCCCGCAGTGGTAGTTCGTGGGGATGGAAGAATTTAACTTCTGCTCCCATGTCAGTAATGATTCGGGCTGCCTCTTCTGCTACG
>JBGTNM010000135.1:0-2136 GCA_041743025.1 Microcystaceae cyanobacterium | reverse complement strand
TAAACAAGTAAGGGGGTCTGACAAAGGTTGTTGATTCACCCAATTTATGAGGGCTTCATTCTCGTGAAACCAGGCTTTTTTCTGGTGTTTATGAACACAGATTGCTTTATAATCTTTCCAGATACAAGGTTCTCCTTTTTTGGCAGTTCTCAGACGAACTTTTCCGCCATCTACACTAATTTCTTCTACCTTTTCTTGACATTCTTCTTCGAGAGCCAATACGCGACCCTTTTAGACGTATATCATTTACAGAAAGAAAGTTAAAATAATCTTTTAGTTGCATTGTTATTTCTTCAAAAACTATCAACCATTTCTATGATAACATTAAACTTGTTCAGGCGATCGCGATAGATATATATTGTTCAAATAAGGGTAAACTGATAATAAACCCTCGCTATATCCCGCCATGTCCGTGAGCGATCGCGTCTTGAACCTCAGTAAACCTGCTCGACGATTGTACGAGCTTTCCTTGTATGGTCGCTGGCTGTTCGTGTTATTGTGTTGGCTGATGCTAGCACCTTACAGCGTTTGGCGGTTGTGGAAAGACTTTCAACTATGGCGAGAACATTTTACTTGGGTAGCGGTACGTTATGCCTTTGCCTTTAACTTGATAGCGGCATTTTCACTGTTTTTTTGTATTGGCATTACGGGGGCTGTGTTAGTCTGGCAGAGTAATCATCTTTTGCGAGGATTGTCTGATAGAGAAAAAATGCGCTTAGAAAATCAAGCGAGGAAAATTCAAGAATCAGGCTCTCAGCATCCATTATGGAAGTGGGTGTGTCGATGAGATAGATCGTATTGCCTATGCGTTAAAATGGCATGAATAACCACAATCAAGTAACTTTTCTATTGTTATAAAAATCTCTAGCAATCCTAAATAGGTTGTCATAAATTTTATATTAACCACAAAGGCACAAAGACACAGAGAAAAGAACAGTGAAGATTAAAGATAGAACGCGGCAATTTTACGACTCTGTTTTTCAGTAATTGGACGCTTGCCTTGTAACACTTCATAAACAACTAATTCACTCTCAAAGACACCAATTAAATCTTGAATCTGCACGTCGCCTTCTTCTAACAATGCTTGCAATAACTCCACTCCTTCTAACTTAGGCATAGGTTCAGAAATATTTTCATATTCATAAGCAAGCGTTCCTAATACTTTAACATAATCCCTTTCATCTTGATTTAGATCGCTTTTCTTATCTAAGATAAACTTAATTCGCTCTTGAGTTGCTATCAATTCTTCCTGATTTGTAATAGGACGGGGAGGAAAAGTATTAATGAGTTCTAAATAATAATTACTAGGAGTTTTCAAACCAGTTGTCATTTTTCCAACTTTCCTTATTGTATTCTGCGTGAGTTAAGACGGTACGAACAAAAGCAATGCTTGAAGCGTAATCTATATAAGCAATTACTCGATAATTATTACCCCCAATATTAAAAACTGTAAAATTACCCACTAAGTCAGCCGAAGGAAAAACTTGTCGTAAGTCATTAAAGTTTTTAATCTCATTCTTATCAATCTGCTCATACCATAATAATAATCCTGGACGAGAGGTTGAATGCTTTTCCCAAAATTCTCTTAAGGTTCTGCGGCTAATAACACGCATATCAATAAGTATATCAAGGTTTATTAGGCTAAATACTCTCTCTCTATTGTCCAATGGAGATCGGAAGATTGGTAAAGGTTGACCCCTTCTAAACCTACTTCTTGAGCTAATTGGGTTATTTCTTTTAACGTAAAAGCTGCTCGTAGTGAATCGCGAAACAATTGCGCTTGATGCAGATTATACTCTGGCCCGATCGCCTCAACCAAGCGATCAACTTCTGCCTCAGAAGACGGGCGCAACAGATCCCGCAGGAGAATAAAGCCATCTAAACGCAATACACGGCGAATTTCCCAGAAAAATGGCAGAGGATTGGGTAAATGATGGACGAGACTGTTAGAAATCACTCCATCAAACAAGCGATCGCTATAAGGCATTTGCTTAGCGTGCGACTCGTTTAATCTAAATAAGTAGAAATACTTAAGGACGATTAGCGTGGAATATAGCCAGTAATGGCACAAGAACCACGACAACTGTATATCCGTGTAGGTGAGCCAACAGGCAAGTCCTACCCTTCAGGTGTTGG
>JBGTNM010000134.1:0-15236 GCA_041743025.1 Microcystaceae cyanobacterium | reverse complement strand
GTAATGGAAGGACTAAATACTAAAATTAAGCTAATTATTAGACAAAGTTATGGCTTTAATACTTTTGAATCTTTACGGGAAAAGCTATTAGCTTGCTTGTTTTAATAAGCCGTGCTTATCACCACAGGTACGGGAGAGCCAACTTTCAGTCCGTCTAGCTAAAAGCATTTGCTGTAGTTTTGGCGTTAAAGTAACTGTCCGATCGCGGTTAGTTTTGGTTGCTTTTCTAACACCTCTCGTTAAAGATTCACCAATCCACACAGAACTACAATTATGATTGAGATGCTTCCATTGCAGTCCAATTGCTTCTGCTGTACGGCAGCCCGTTCCAAACAAAAACTCTACGTAGTCAGCATAATGGCAGTAATACTGATTAGTTCTAAAAGCCTGAATGATCGCATTAATTTCTTCACGAGAGAAAGGTCTAGGCATCTGTTTAGGTGGCACTCTAACTCTCAAAGGCATTTCTTTCCAGGGATTAAGCTTTAAATATTCATTTTTAATGCCCCACTCCCAAGCAGCTTTTATGAGGGTAAGACGCTCACGGCAAACTATTGGCGATAGCTCTTGATGAACTAGCCATTCAGTAAACTTTTCGGTTTCTTTTATGTCAACCAACTTAGCTGCTTTGGTATTAAAAAATAGATCCAGATACTTGAGAGTAGCCCAATATTTCTCTAAACTTCTAGGCAGTAGTGATTTTTTTAGTCGCAACAAATTCCTCGAATAAGGTAACGACTGTAATACTAGAAATGTTTTGAATTTGAGGCTTGTATTTTTTCAGGGATGCGTCAAAGTTACCTGAAGCGATGTCGAGTTCGATGGTAGTCGCTTTCTGCTGAGCAACTTGCCGATTGACCTTGGAATCTGGGAGACCGATTGAAAGAGTAAAGCGTTTGCCTTGATACCTCCATCTCAGGCGCAGCCGTCCCTGAAATTCCTCTATCGATACCGTTCCTTTAGATGACTTCTTTGGGGTATTCATCTGGGATTTTCATACCCAACTCATACCCAAATGATAGCTAAAAAGCCCAAAAATGACCCAACAGAGTTAGGCTTAAAGGGCTGCAAAAGCTTTAAAGACTAGGAGAAAACTCGCCTTCCAAGCGGTTTTCTCTGAATCGGAGCGAAAGGATTTGAACCTTCGACCCCCACTACCCCAAAGTGGTGCGCTACCAAGCTGCGCTACGCCCCGTTATTTGCAATTTCTTATTATACAGGTAGTTAACCCATAATTGCAACTAAAACTTTCAAGGTCAGGTAAACACACCTCAATTTTGAGAACAAGTAGGAGAGGAGAGACGGTAATCTTGGCAAGGCAGCGTTAGGATAAAATTAGGTCAATTATTAAGAAGTATTAGACGAAAATTATTAGCCAAAGTCTTGTGAAATCGCTCCAGCAAACGCATACTAACAGAATTTAAGGAGAAGTTGAAGGTGGTAATTCAAATTGATAAAAATCCAATCTATGAAACCAAAACCAAAGAGATAGCCCAAGATTTACTCGCTCAAACCCGCGAAAAACGTTCTCTATGGGCTAAATTAGGCGATCAAATGCGCTGGGATGATAAATTACTCGCATGGGCAATGAATAATCCTGGTTTGCGGGTGCAACTGTTTCGCTTCATCGATACCTTACCCGCTTTACGCAGCAACGCCGAAATTGCCAATCACCTGCAACAATATCTCGGCGACGAGTCGGTTGAGTTGCCTGGCGCACTCAAAGGCATTCTCAACTTCACCGATTCTCACTCACCGCCAGCACAGCTAGCAGCCGCTACTATTAGTAAAGCAGTGGAAGCTCTCGCATTTAAGTATATTGCAGGCGAAACGGTTCCTCAAATCATCAAAACTGTCGAACGTCTGCGAAAAGAGAAAATGGCGTTTACCATTGACTTGTTAGGAGAAGCCGTCATCACCGAAGCAGAGGCGCAAGCTTACTTACAAGGCTACCTCGATTTGATGGAACAGTTAGCCCAAGAAGCACAAAAATGGTCTAATGTTGCTGAAATTGACGAGGCAGACGGAGAAAGATTGTCAAAAGTGCAAGTTTCTGTCAAATTAACCGCTTTTTATTCCCAATTCGACCCCATCGATCCCCAAGGCAGTCGAGAAAAAGTCTGCGATCGCATTCGTCTTCTCCTGCGTCGTGCAAAAGAGTTGGGAGTTGCTGTTCACTTCGACATGGAACAGTACGTCTACAAAGACCTAACCCTGGAAATTCTGAAAGATTTGTTGCTAGAAAAAGAATTTCGTACTTTTACTGATATTGGTATCACTATTCAAGGATATTTGCGAGATTCAAACCAAGATTTAAAGGATTTGATTGAATGGGCTAAGTATCGGGAGCATCCTGTCACGGTACGATTGGTCAAAGGAGCCTATTGGGATCAAGAAACCATTAAATCTTTACAAAATCACTGGCAGCAGCCTGTTTATGACGATAAAGCTGCAACTGATGTTAATTACGAAAACCTAACACAATTATTGTTAGAAAATCATGAGTATCTCTATGCAGCGATTGGCAGTCATAATGTCAGAACTCAGGCAAAAGCAATAGCGATCGCCCGTACTTTAAATATCCCTCGCCGTCGCTTTGAAATGCAAGTGCTGTACGGTATGGGAGATCAGCTAGCCAAAGCTTTAGTCAAACAGGGATATCGGGTTCGCGTCTATGCCCCTTATGGTAAGCTGCTGCCAGGAATGGCTTATCTTATTCGGCGCTTGTTGGAAAATACAGCAAATAGTTCCTTTTTACGTCAAAATTTAGAAGAAAGACCCGTCGAGGAATTGATTGCGCCACCGATAGAGGGGTCTAGGGAACAAGGAGACAAGAAGACGTTAACTTTTCCTAACGTACCTGATACAGACTATTCTAGGACAGATTTACGCACCATCGCACAGAAAGCCCTCACTGATGTCAAAAATTCGCTTGGTAAGACTTATTTACCCCTGATTAACGGTGAATACGTCCAAACCGAAATTTATATTGAATCGGTCAATCCCTCCAATCCCAGCGAAATTGTCGGAAAAATGGGTTTAATTTCGGTTGAACAAGCCCAAAAAGCTCTTATAGCGGCAAAGGAAGCTTTTCCAAGCTGGAAACGAACACCTGTACCTCAAAGAGCCGGAATACTCCGTAAAGCGGCTGAAATTATGGAAAGGCGCAGGCACGAACTTTCTGCCTGGATGTGCTTAGAAGTCGGAAAAATCTTGCAACAGGCCGATTCTGAAGTCTCGGAAGCGATTGACTTCTGCCGCTACTACGCCGATGAAATGGAACGCCTAGATCTTGGCTATAACTTGGATGTGGCAGGCGAAAACAACCGCTATCTCTATCAACCTCGCGGCATTGCGGTCGTCATTTCTCCTTGGAACTTCCCGTTTGCCATTGCTACCGGCATGACGGTTGCTGCCTTAGTCGCCGGAAACTGCACCTTACTCAAGCCGGCAGAAGCATCTTCAGTGATTGCGGCTAAAATTACTGAAATTCTGCTCGAAGCAGGTATTCCGAACGGCGTATTTCAATTCGTTCCTGGTAAGGGTTCCCAAGTGGGTGCATACATGGTCAAGCATCCAGATGTTCACCTAATTGCCTTTACTGGGTCGCGGGAAGTAGGATGTCGCATCAATGCCGATGCTGCCATCTTGCAACCGGGACAGAAGCACCTCAAACGAGTGATTGCCGAAATGGGCGGGAAAAATGCCGTCATTGTCGATGAGAGTGCCGATCTCGATCAAGCCGTGGCCGGAGTCGTCTTCTCGGCATTTAGCTACACCGGACAGAAATGTTCAGCTTGTTCTCGTGTTATCGTTCTCGATCCGGTTTATGATGCTTTTTTAGAACGGTTTGTAGAAGCCACGCGATCGCTCAATCTTGGCCCCGCCGACCTTCCGCGTACCCAAGTCGGCCCCGTCATTGATGCCAATGCCCTCGAACGCATTCGGGAGTATATTGAGAAAGGCAAACAAGAAGCCGAAATTGCCCTCGAACGCGAAAGCCTCGACAATGGCTATTTTATCGGCCCGACTATTTTTAGCAATGTTTCCCCTAAGGCCACCATTGCCCAAGAAGAAATTTTCGGGCCAGTTGTCGCCGTCACACGGGTACGAACCTTTGACGAAGCCTTAGAAGTCGCCAACGGAACTGATTACGCCCTTACAGGTGGCTTGTATTCCCGCACACCCGAACACATCGACCGCGCTTACAGAGAGTTTGAGGTCGGCAATCTGTACGTCAACCGAGGCATTACCGGGGCAATTGTCTCCCGTCAACCGTTTGGGGGGTTTAAACTTTCTGGGGTGGGTTCTAAAGCAGGCGGCCCCGACTACCTACTGCAATTCCTCGAACCGCGCCACATTAGCGAAAATATTCAGCGCCAGGGATTTGCACCGATTGAAGGGGCTGAGTAATCATACTGGTAGGGTGGGCAATGCCCACCTTAGCTTGAGTAATGGTATTGTCGTCCAACGTCCAGGCAAGCTCTACTTATAGAACAGTTGTAGATGAAAAAATGCAATTTATTGATCTAGCAGAAATTGAAGTCGAAGCGGGAAAAGGTGGTGACGGCATCGTTGCCTTTCGTCGCGAAAAGTACGTCCCGGCAGGCGGCCCCGCAGGCGGTAATGGCGGTCAAGGGGGGTCTGTTATTCTAAAAACGGTACACAACCTGCAAACACTGCTCGATTTCCGCTATTCTCGTCGTTTTAAAGCTGACAACGGCAAGCGAGGCGGCCCCAACAACCGAACCGGGGCAGCAGGAAATGACTGTATTATCGAGGTTCCTTGTGGCACGGTGGTTTATAATGCTGAAAATGAAGAAATTTTAGGCGATCTTGTTGAAATTGGACAAATACTCTGTATCGCTCAGGGGGGTAAAGGGGGATTGGGCAACCGTCACTTTCTCAGCAACCAAAATCGCGCCCCCGAATACGCCTTACCCGGATTAGAAGGGGAACTGCGACACTTACGATTAGAATTAAAACTCTTAGCCGAAGTGGGCATTATCGGCCTGCCTAATGCCGGCAAATCGACACTTATTGCCGCACTTTCGTCTGCCCGCCCCAAAATTGCTGATTATCCCTTTACTACGCTCATTCCCAATTTGGGAGTCGTTCGTAAACCCACTGGCGATGGAACGGTATTTGCAGACATCCCCGGACTGATTGAAGGGGCCCATGCTGGGGTAGGATTGGGACACGATTTTTTGCGTCACATCGAACGAACGCGCCTGCTATTGCACCTTGTAGACGTGACGGCAACTGACCCTATCCACGATTATCAAGTGATTGAGCAAGAATTGGCCGCCTACGGTCATGGTTTAAGCGATCGCACTCAAATCGTCGCCCTCAACAAAATAGATGCGATCGCGCCTGAAATAGTTGCCGAAATCGCTGCGAAATTACAACCTTTAACTTCTATGCCTATTTTGACAATTTCAGCAGCAACTCGCACCGGATTAGATGCCTTATTACAAATCGTATGGCAAAAATTAGATGAAGTTGCGAGTCTCTTATAGTAAGCCTAAATCAATTGTCTAAATGTGGGATGGGCATCTTGCCTGTCACCTGTCACCTACGGGCGCTTAGGAGAACGGTAGAAGGGTTTTTTCACCACTGTGGCGGGGTAGGTTTTGCCGCGAATTTCCACGTCAAGGATTTGTCCGACTTTTCCTAACGCTTGGGGAACGTAGGCAAGGGCGACCGCTTTTTCTAGCGTCGGGGAAAAGGTTCCACTAGTAACTTTTCCTACGACTTGCCCTTGTAATAACACCGGATAGTCATGACGGGCAATATGCCGTCCTTGCATCTGCAATCCGACTAAACGGCGTTTAATACCTTCGCTTTTCTGCGTTTCTAGGATTGATCGCCCGTTAAACTCCCCTTTGCTGTCGAGGTGAACCAACCAACCTAACCCTGCCTCTAGGGGAGTCGTGGTGTCATCAATATCTTGTCCGTAGAGACACATGGCTGCTTCTAAACGTAGTGTATCTCTTGCACCCAATCCACAGGGAATTACGCCCATTTCAAAGAGCGATCGCCACAATTGCCGTCCGGTTTCGGCATCGAGCATGACTTCAAACCCATCCTCCCCTGTATAGCCCGTTCTAGCCAGAAAGGCGGGTTTGCCTAATACCGATGTTTCTAAATGTTCAAAGGGTTTAATGGGGCTGAGATTATCGGTGACGAAAGCTTGTAGCGTTTTGAGTGCGTGAGGCCCCTGAATAGCAATTAACGCTTTTTCTTGCGATAAATCATTGAATTTAACAATATTGGCAGGAAGATAAGGCAGCATCCAGTCTTTATCTTTTTCGGTCGTGGCGGCATTAACGATAACGACTCCTCGCTGTTCGCCGTTTTTGGTTTCTCCTTGGTAGTAAACGATAATATCGTCGATAATGCCCCCGTCGGGGTTAAGCAAGACGGTGTATTGCGCCTGTCCTGGTTGTAATCGTTCTAAGTCGGAAGGGACAAGGGGTTGAAGATAAGCAAGCAAATCTCTGCCTCGCAGGACAAATTTACCCATGTGGGAGATATCAAACATACCTACCCCCGTGCGAACGGCTTCATGTTCTTGCTTGAGACCGCTATACTGGACGGGCATTTCCCAGCCGGAAAACGCTGTCAGCCTCGCGTTTTGTTCGACAGACAGATCGAAAAGGGGAGTACGTAATAGAGATGAGCTTGTCACAGTTTTTGTCTTACTTTATCTTGAAATTCCTCATTCATTTCTAGTTTACTGGAAATATCACAAGGAGTAAAATTATTTCTGATTTACCAGAAAATATTAGTCAAAAAAATCTTAAACATATCAATAAGCACTTGTCAGAGTTTCAAAAATATGATCCAAAAATCACCCTTAATGACTTAATTATCTTGGGACGAAAAATCGCTGAAAACTCCAAAAACTTAATAAGTATTCCCGGTGGCAGAAAGGTCTTTGAGAAAGATGTTATAATAGGTCAACAACAAGTTAGAGTAAGAGTTGTTCTTAATCCTCTAGGTAATCTTCGCTCGGTTCATATCAGATATTAACTTAACAATATGAAAATTTTTTTTACACTCGATCAAACTGGAGGAGTTGACCTAAATGATCCTATCGGTAATATCATGATTACAGATGGTCAAACTCTATTATTAATTGAATCCACCTATTTAGATTCTTGGTTTGATGTTTTAATGGATGGATTCAAAAGCTTATATAAAAAAAATAAAATCACTCTTGAAATTGTTGAAGAACCAGAGATGATTACCTTTGAACCTGTGTTAGATGGGTTCAAGATTAGTTACAGAAAACAAGCGTTATTTTTTAGAAATCTCAATGATTTTTATCAATCTTTACTCATAGCAGCTAAAGAATTCCTATTTCAACTCCATCAAGATCAAGAAAATTCATCAAATCTGCCAATTCTGACTAAAATTCACCATTTTATAGAACAATCATCTATTCAACTCTGCTAATTCAGTACTTACGCAGAAACCGGGTTTCTTGGGCCTTGGTGCGTAAGTCCTATAATTGTAGAAACCCCGTAACGGACGAACATTTTACACCTCCTGTGACAAGCTAGAAGCTTGTGTTACAGTGTTCATATTTCATTTTCTTGATATCGATACCAGCTTACAAATATGCCTAATTTAGAGACGACCGAGAACCGCCTAGCCAAGACATCCTCAGCCAATTCTTCCCTTGAAGCCAAGCTTTCACCGTCCGATGTTTTTGTCAATCGCCACAACGGCCCTAATACTGATGAAATCGAACAAATGCTCAAAGTGCTGGGAATTTCCACGTTGGATGCCTTGATCGAACAGACGGTTCCTGCTGCTATCCGTCTCACTGGGCCTTTAAGTTTACCGCAACCGCAAAGTGAGTATGCTGCCCTTGCTCAATTAAAATCCATCGCCTCGAAAAATAAAATTTATCGCTCTTTCCTCGGCACAGGTTACTATGACTGCATTACGCCGCCTGTGATTCAACGCAACATTTTAGAAAATCCAGGTTGGTACACCGCCTATACCCCCTATCAAGCCGAAATTGCTCAAGGTCGGCTAGAAGCTTTATTAAACTTCCAAACCATGATAGTGGAGTTGACTGGACTCGAAATTGCTAATGCTTCCTTATTGGATGAAGGAACCGCCGCCGCCGAAGCGATGAGCATGAGTTACGGACTCTGCAAAAATAAGATAGCCCATGCTTTTTTTGTTTCTAACAACTGCCACCCGCAAACGATAGAAGTTGTCAGAACACGGGCAATTCCGCTAGAGATTGAAGTGATTGTGGAAGATCATCGTTTATTTTCCTTTGAAACGCCTATTTTCGGGGCTTTACTTCAGTATCCGGCGACAGATGGCACAGTTTACGACTATCGCGATTTTATAGAAGCGTCTCATCAAATGGGTGCTTTAGTGACTGTTGCCGCCGACCCCTTAAGTTTAGCCTTGCTGACACCACCCGGCGAATTCGGGGCAGATATCGCCGTCGGCAGTACACAACGCTTTGGGGTTCCCCTCGGTTATGGGGGGCCACACGCTGCCTATTTTGCCACGAAAGAGGCTTACAAGCGGCAAATTCCGGGGCGCATCGTGGGAGTCTCTAAGGATGTACAGGGAAAACCGGCCTTGCGTCTTGCCTTACAAACGCGAGAACAGCACATTCGCCGCGAAAAAGCGACCAGTAATATTTGTACAGCGCAGGTGTTGTTAGCGGTGATTGCTTCTATGTACGCGGTATATCATGGGCCACAGGGGATCAGAAATATCGCGCAACGCATCCATCAATTGACAGCAATTTTGGCAGAAGGATTAAAACGCCTCAACTACACCATTGATTCCGAACCCTTCTTCGACACGATTCGCTTAGGTGTGGGCCTGGCGAGTGCTGAAATAGTGATTCAGGCGGCCAAAACACGTCAAATTAACTTGCGCTGGGTAGGTGAAGGGTCAATCGGCATTAGTTTGGATGAAACCACGACGATTCAGGACGTGATTGACCTGTGGCAGATTTTCGCCGCAAAAGATAAATTACCCTTTACAGTCGAAGAAATCGCCAAAACTGTTCATTTCGACTATCCCATCTTTTTTAAGCGTATCAGTTCCTATCTAACTGACCCCATCTTCAACCGTTACCACTCAGAAACTGAACTAATGCGCTACCTCCACCGACTCGAAGCGAAGGATTTAGCCCTCAATAACTCAATGATTCCTTTGGGGTCGTGTACCATGAAGCTGAACGCCGCCGCCGAGATGATGCCTGTCACCTGGCCGGAATTTGGTAAACTGCATCCGTTTGCCCCCCTTGACCAAACCGAAGGCTATCTCATTTTATTCGAGCAATTAGAAACTTGGTTAGCTGAAATCACCGGATTTGACGGAATTTCTCTGCAACCAAACGCGGGTTCACAGGGAGAATACGCCGGATTGCAAGTTATACGCAAATATCACGAAAGTCGCGGTCAAAGTCATCGCCATATCTGTCTGATTCCCGAATCGGCACACGGAACCAACCCCGCGAGTGCCGTCATGTGTGGCATGAAAGTTGTAGCAGTCGAGTGTGACGGCGATGGCAATATCAATATGGCAGATTTGCAACTCAAAGCCGAAAAACACGCCGAAAATCTGGCTGCTTTGATGGTGACATATCCCTCTACTCACGGCGTTTTTGAAGAAGGCATTATCGAAGTTTGCGACATCATCCACCGCTACGGCGGCCAAGTGTATATGGATGGCGCGAATATGAACGCACAAGTGGGATTGTGCCGTCCGGCAGATTTTGGGGCCGATGTCTGCCACCTCAACTTACATAAAACCTTTTGTATCCCTCATGGCGGCGGCGGGCCAGGCATGGGGCCGATTGGGGTTAAAGGTCATCTGGTTCCCTTTTTACCCGATGTCAATCTTGAAAAATATACGACCCCTGCCGACAACAACGGCAAACCTCAGCAGTCTATAGGGGCCATTTCTGCCGCGCCTTGGGGAAGTGCCAGCATTCTCGTCATCTCTTGGATGTACATTGCCATGATGGGAACGCAGGGATTGACGGAAGCAACCAAAATCGCCATCCTCAACGCCAATTATATGGCCCACCGCCTTGCCGATTATTACCCTGTTTTGTTTAAAGGCAGTCAAGGTTTCGTTGCCCACGAATGTATTATTGATTTGCGACCGCTCAAAAAGTGGGCAGGGGTAGAAGTAGAAGATGTCGCTAAACGGTTAATGGATTTTGGATTTCACGCGCCGACGGTTTCCTGGCCGGTGATTGGAACGGTGATGGTCGAACCAACCGAAAGCGAGTCGAAAGAGGAGTTAGACCGCTTCTGCGAGGCGATGATTGCCATTTATTACGAAGCGGAAGCCATTGCCACTGGAGAAAGCGACCCCGCTAACAATCCCCTGAAAAATGCGCCTCATACCGCGCAAACGGTCATCTGTGGCGAGTGGAATCGCCCCTATACCCGCGAACAAGCGGCCTATCCTGCACCCTGGACAAAAGAACACAAATTCTGGCCGGTTGTCGGACGCATTGATAATGCCTATGGCGATCGCAATTTAGTCTGTTCTTGTGAGGGAATGGAAGCCTACACTTAGTAAACAGTAGGGTGGGCATTGCCCACCTTCTATTTTATAACTAATTAAAATAGGGTTCCAAAAAATCCGCACAAGTAAGAATTGGAATACCTTGAAACTCGCCTAGTGTAAGTAAATCCAAATCCCCTGTAATAATAGCTTGGGCTTGCGCTGAAATTGCCGTTGAGATTATAATTATATCATCAGAATCGCGCAATTGTGACGCTTCCACTAAGCTAAACTGACAGAGACAGGAAAGATTTTTAGTTATCTCGATCAGAATTTCTTCACTAATAAAGATAGTAATTTTCTGATTCTTAGCCAGGTTTAAAATTTGAGTAGGTAAACCATTCCATAGCAACCCAGAAATCCAGATATTAGTATCTAAAACAACCCTCATCATCTAGCACGACGCTTTCGTCGAACTTCTTTAACTAACTCACTAATTTCTTCTAAACTCAGTTCATCTGGAGCGGGTGGTTGCTGTTCAAGCCGTTGGAAAAAATTATCTAAATCAACTGTTGGGATCTGAAGTTTTTTTAAGATAATTTCATTCTCACTTACAGAAACCTCAAACTGAACATTAGGGGGTAATTGTGAGAGAATTTCAGGTGGTAGCTCTAGCCTACCATCTTCTGTTAAACTTATTACTATCCCTCTTATCATAAAGTTATCTTGTTCGCAAATTCAATCCAGATGATTTTATAATAGCACTCATTATAAATGCGCTACAGCTTAATACAGTAGTGGGCATTGCCCACCTTACCCCTACTAAGTTATCAAAGGTTGGAAGCCGTGTTTAAGCGATGCTTCCCCAATTTGCTCCATTTTGCTCACTGTAATCTGATTGCGACCCCAAGAAAAATTCGTGTGCCATTCTTCAAACTCTAACAAAATGGCTTCTGCAAAACAGGCAAACATCTGACGCGAAGGAACGTCCATACTGACGATTTCCATGATCTTCCAGTCAATATCGAGGGAATGCTCGACAATTCCCCCATTGAGAACATAAACATCAGGATGCTGAATTTTAGTGCCTAAGTTCTTCGGATAACCCCCATCAATAATTAAGCAAGGCTTTTTCAACGTATCAGGGTTAATTTCTACCCCTTTGGGCATACTCGTCACCCAAACAATAATATCGGCTTGGGGCAGTGCCTCCTCTAATTCCAAGATCTTACCCCGTCCTAATTCTGCCTGAAGTGCCTGCAAGCGTTCCTGATTACGGGCAACCAGCAATAATTCAGCGACATCGGTTTTTTGCTCTAACCAACGACACACTGCACTGCCAATGTCTCCTGTTGCCCCGCAAATAGCGACTGTCGCCTCGGACAGATTGATCTCAAGTTTAGCCGATACCTGCTCAACTTGGCGGCAAATGACATAAGCAGTGTGGGTATTGCCAGTTGTAAAACGGTCAAATTCGAGTTCGATGTTACGGACTTGTTTGTTCTCTTTGAGGTTAAATTCTTCAAAAATAATCGAAGAAAAGCCTCCTAGTGCTGTAATTCTCAGTTCAGCTTTCTGAGCGAGGGCCATCGCATTGAGGATTTTGCGGATAGCGGCTTTTATGCGGCGATTCATCAGCATTTCCGGCAAAAAGCAGGATTCAATATACTGTCCCTCAATCGTTTGCCCCGTAACGCTGGTAACGTGGAAGCGCTCGACAATTTGCGGGGGTGCAGCACACCAAAAATCTAGCCCTTGATTGGCGTATTCGGGATAGCCGAGAGCATGAGCGACGGATTGAGCGTGTTCTAAACTAGAAAGATGACCGATCAGACCAAACATTGATGACTCTTAATTTATACGATGTTAATTCAGCCGAAAAAGTGCCTTAGAAGCAGAAAATGTTAATACTCTTAACAAGTTTACCGCAAACTAGGGACTAGGCAGTAGACAATAATTTCTTTTGACCCCTAATCTTTTAGTCATACTTTTGACTTTTGAATGATGCGTTTTGAAATCGAACATCACACCATCTACCAGTACAGCCTTCCTGTCACGCTTTTACCTCAAACTTTGCGCTTACAACCGCGTGGAGACGGAAACCAACGCTTATTAAATTTTGAATGTGATATTGACCCAAAACCTCATTTAACAACTAATTTTATGGATTTAGAGGGTAATATTGTTACCCGTCTTTGGTTTGAAGTCCCGACAGACTACTTACAAATTACGTCCCGCGCTCACTGTGAAACTTTGCGAGGCAACCCCTTTGACTATTTACCGGAGAAAGAGTGGGAAAAATTTCCGATTACCTATTCCCCTTACCAAGAAACCCTACTCGTTCCTTACCGACACGTAGGAGAATTATCGTCAGAAATCAACGAATTAGCCAAAAGTTTAGCGATAGAGTCGAATGGGGAGCCTTTAACGTTCCTCAATACTGTCAATCATTATCTTCATCGTCAAATCAAACGAGAAATCCGCCTCCTCGGTCGTTCCCAATCCCCAGAAGTCACTTTAACTCGCCGTCGAGGAGCTTGTCGAGATTTGGCCGTATTGTTCATGGCAATTTGCCGCCAACAGGGATTTGCTTGCCGTTATGTCAGTGGCTATCAAGCTAAAGCTAGTACAGCGCAAGACAGGCGATATATGCACGCTTGGCCGGAAGTTTACATTGCGGGTGGAGGTTGGCGAGGCTACGACCCTACTCAGGGTAAGGCAGTGGCTGACGCGCACGTGGCGGTGGCTGCGGCAATCAAGCCAGAAGGTGCTTACCCCGTTGAGGGCAGTTTTAGAGGAAATGAGGTAAAATCCCAGTTAGATTATCGGGTGAATATTCGTACCTTTTAAGTAGGTGTTTATCTAATTCTTGGTACAGTATTATCTATCTCAAAGCTGAAATGTTTTTGAACCAACCCCTCCGCCAGAAAAAGTAGATTAACACCGCAGAAATTGTTAACATCACTAACCAAACAGTAGGATAACCCCAATACCAGTTCAATTCAGGCATATTCCAGGGAGATGCTTCAGGATTGAAATTCATCCCGTATACTCCAACGACAAAGGTTAGAGGGATAAAAATCGTAGAAATTGTCGTCAGTAACTTCATAATTTCATTCATGCGATTGCCAACCGCAGAAAGATAGACATCCATTAAACCCGAAGCAAGTTCGCGATAGCTTTCTATTAGATCGATAATTTGCACCGTATGATCGTAGCAATCTCGTAGATAAATTTTGACATTTTCACTAATCAAAGGACTTTCATCTCGTAGCAGGACATTAATGGCATCTCGTTGCGGCCAAATAGCACGGCGTAAGGCTAATAATTCCCGTCGCATTTGATAAATTTTAGCTAAAGTCATCCTAGTGGGATTAAGAATAACTTCTTCTTCTAAAGCTTCCATTCGTTCGCCATAGTCTTCCAAAATAGGGAAATAACCATCAATAATGGCATCCCAAAGAGCGTAGGCTAAATAGTCAGCACCTCGTTGGCGGATGATGCCATTTTGATAGCGAATGCGATTGCGAATGGGATTAAAACAGTCCGATAGTGGTTCTTGTTGGATGGTAAGAACGTAGTATTTTCCTAAAATTAAACTAACTTGCTCTTGCCAAAATCCTGCGGTGTTTTCTTTGGGAACTACCATTTGTGTAATGATTACCAACTGGTCTTGATAATCTTCAACTTTTGCTCGTTGTGGCACGTTAACAACATCTTCTAGAACCAACGGATGTAACCCAAAAACTTTTCCTAACTGTTGGAGAATTTCCTCACTGCCTAACCCAGCAACATCAATCCAAGAAACGGATTCTGTGTCTAGGTAAGCGGCGCAAGCTTCTGGCGTAATATTTGCCTGACGAATAACCTGTTCTTGGTTATAGTCAATGAGAACTATCTGCGGTGGTTTAGCATTCGCTGCAATTTGTAGAGTTCCTGGTGCGCTGCCTTGGGGATTGTAAAAACTTTGGAATAAATTTTTTAAAGTCGTCACTTCTTCTTGTGCTAAAGGGGAAGTATTAACCTGTTTTGATTGCATTGCTATGAATCTCCCAAATAAAATTACTAAAATTTAATTGTAAACTAAATTTCATATTGTAAATTTATCCTAGTTCATAGCAAAGTTCGGTTGTTTTTTGGGAAAACTACTCATAGAAAGAACCCACTAAGGAGAAAAAACAATGGAAATGACGCATTACATGGAACTTTTAGCGACCAACCAGCCCTGGAATTTAATTATTTTTATGGCAATTCCGGTAATTTTGGTGGAAACACTTGCCATTACAGAATTTTATATTCTGTTGAAAAGGGATTTAAAAAGCCCCATTCGAGCTATTAACAGATTGGCTGGCATCATTGCCGGATTCTACTTTTTGATTGTCTTTCTTTATCTGTTGTCAAAGGCTGTCATTCCGATTACTTTAGCTGGAGAATGGCGCACCATTATTGACATGATTGCCGTTGGTTTTTACCTGTTAGGAGTCATCCCTCTACTGGGAATTAGCTTGTTAGAATTGAATTTAATTGGCAGACATAAAAAAGACGAATGGAAACTCACCCTTCATGTAACATTCATTGCCATTTTCTTAATTGTTGGACACATCGCTATGGTATTTGGAATGCTCAGTCCAGCCCTTTTAGGAGGTAGTTCTCCTATGCATCATATGTAAGATAAGTAATTATACTAAATCCGGTTCTCATAGATTACTGATAAGGAGAGGGAACAG
>JBGTNM010000133.1:0-41980 GCA_041743025.1 Microcystaceae cyanobacterium | reverse complement strand
CTTCTAAGCGCAATTCTTTTACTGCTTTGAAGCCGAACACATTGCCGATGATCGATGCTGTTAGGTTGGCAATGGAGCCTTCTTCAAACAGGTCAATATCATAGGCGATGTAGCAAAAATATTGATCGGTCGTGTTTGGCACTGGATCGACCCGGTAGCACTTGGCACGATATGTTTCACAAGCGGTCAGGCGATCAGTCCATACGACAGTCCAGGTAGCCGTGGATGACTCTCCAGCGATCGCGGCGCTCGCTTCAATATGGTCTACTCCGGGTTGTGGCGTGATCCGGAATACTGCCAGAACATCAGTATCTTTGGGTTCGTATTCAGGCTCCCAGTAACCCATCTGGGCATAGGGAATTACGCCACCTTTGTAGCGTTCTTTCCCTTCTTTTAGCGTTCCTTGAGCAGTTCCTTGAGTAGTTTCTGCCATGTTTTTCTCCCAACATCAGTTGATAAATTGGTTAATTAGTGTTAACCTATATCATGGGTAAATTTGTCTTTAAATCAAAGCTTTTTAAAATAGCTACTAACTCAGACTGTTTAAGAATATATCCCTTATCGGCTACTCCGTTTATCCATTGCTTTACAAAAATACATTTAAAAAAGTCTATAGATCCTATAAGGATTTCTAATTTTCGAGATTAATTGATTAAATTAACTCGCTGCCAGGGAAAAAAGCGAAACACGGCATGACCAATCACGTTTTTTTGCGGTAAAAATCCCCAAACATGGGAATCATTGCTATTGTTACGATTGTCTCCCATGACAAATAATTGTCCATCGGGAACAGTGACAGGCTGTAAGTTATAAATGGGAGATTCATCAATATAGTCTTCCTTTAAGGGTAGATTATCAATATAAACGGTTCCCTCCATCACTTTTACGGTTTTCCCTGGGGTTCCTATCACTCGTTTAATAAAAGCTTGCTCTTTTTGATACCCTTGTAATTGCAATTGTAGTGGTGGTTCAAAGACAATTATATCACCTTTGTGAGGGGAATGAAAGTAATAAGAAACCTTTTCAACAACCAAGCGATCGCCTTCTTCAAGTGTTGGTAACATCGAATCAGAAGGAATGTAGCGAGGTTCTGCAATAAACGTGCGGATGAGTAGGGCTAAAACCAGGGCGATCGCCACAATTTGCAGATTCTCCCAGACGGCTTGCCATCTGCTTTTTTCAGTCCGATGTTCGGATTGCGGATTTAATGTCATAAGCTGTAGAGCAATCAATAACTATTAACTATTAACTATTAACTATTAACTATTAACTATCAACTATTAACTTTTTAGCCTGTTTCCAGAGGATTTCAAGTTCATCTAAAGTGTAATCGCTCAGGGGGCGATCGGCAAAACTTTCCATTTTTTCGAGCCTTTGGACAAAGCGGAGATTCGTCCCAGAGAGTGCTTCAGAAGGATCTAAACCATACCAACGCGCAATATTAATTAGTGTAAACAGTAAATCACCTAATTCCGCTTCTTGCTGGGTTTTGTCATCGGTTTGTAAAGCTTGTTTGAACTCAGTGAATTCTTCATTAAACTTATCCCAAACCCCGTCAATGCTTTCCCATTCAAACCCTACGGCTGCCGCTTTGACTGAAATTTTGGTACTGGCGATGAGAGGAGGCAAGGTTTGCGTATAGCGGTTGAGTTGAGAACTGAGGGGTTGAGTTGAGAGCGTTTCTCCTTTTTCAGCCGCTTTGATGCTTTCCCAATTGTGACGAACTTCTTCGCTGTTTTGCACTTGGACTTCTCCAAAAACGTGAGGATGGCGGCGGATGAGTTTTTCGGTGATGCCTTGAGCGACTTCTTTAAGGCTAAATTGACCGTAATCGCTGGCAATTTGGGATTGTAGAACGACTTGCAGTAGTAAGTCGCCTAATTCTTCAGCGATCGCATCTGGGTTTTCGCTTTTGATGGCATGAACCACTTCATAAGCTTCTTCGATCACATAAGGGATGAGCGTTTGGGGAGTCTGCGCGAGATCCCAAGGACAACCACCAACAGGCGATCGCAATTTAGCCACGACGGTAATCAGATGGTCGAGAGCCTCTAGAATCGCTTTGTAAGTCTGGTTAGCCGTTTCTGGGTCTGACATAGGCAGCACGAATGAACATCTGTTAACTATTGTTACCGCGATCGCCCCCGGTTGTAAATGTTTGTTACTTTATATCCCCATCTCAAAATGTCTTTTCACGAAGTCAGAGGAAGCTCCGCCTTTTCAAGGCGGAGTCTCTCTGACAAAAAAAATCTCACAACTCTACCAGGTTTGCTACAATAACATGCGGTCATTCAGCCCCCCAGAATATCTTTGAATCAATCAGTGGAGATTCCTACCCTAGATACCTTGGCGCAAGAATTAGCTGCCATCCAGCAGACAGGTTCTAAGCGATTTGCCATACTGGGTTCGCGCCACGTCCCCCTCACCCACCAGCAGTTAATTGAAATGATGAGTTACGCACTGGTGTTGGCAGGTAATCGAATTATGACCTCTGGCGCGACGGGAACCAACTCGGCAGTAATTAAAGGAGCCATGCGAGCCGATGCCAATCTTTTGACGGTGATTTTACCCCAAAGTTTGGAGCGCCAACCGAGAGAATCGCAAGAACAACTGCAAAAAGTCATTCATCTCGTGGCAAACCCGGAAAACGACTCTCTTTCGTTAGGGGAAGCCAGTGCTATTTGCAACCGAGAAATTATTACTCGCTGTCAGCAACTCGTCTGCTTTGCCTTCCACGACAGCCACACGCTGCTGCAAACTTGTCAAGAAGCCGAAGAACAACGCAAGTTAGTGACGCTATTCTATTTTGATTGAGCGATAGCAAAGCATTGCAGTCGCTTTTGCCCCGCACGATCGCGTCATTTGGTCTGTGGATGGGGGCGATCGCCAAACGACATCTCTGGCTCCTGGCAGCTTATTTCTCTAGGCTTCGCGGCAATTAGTTAAGGAGTAACAATCATGTCTCTTGAGATTTATTACACATTAGGGCACTCAGGGCTACGAGTCAGTCGTATGGCCTTGGGTACGATGACTTTTGGTACAGAATGGGGCTGGGGAGCCGATGAAGCAACAGCCCGTCAACTGTTCAACACCTACGTTGATGCGGGTGGAAACTTTGTCGATACAGCAGACTTGTACACTAACGGCACGAGCGAAACCTGGATTGGCAAGTTCGTTGCCGAGCGTGGACTGCGCGATCAAGACGATGATGATCAAGAGTAGCCTATCTCTCATCGCTTTTTTTAGGGTAACGCTCGCGATTGAGACTATTGCTATTTACAAGCCATGACAGCGATCGTGTAGGTGTTGTTGTTATCCCCGTTGATATTTAAATTGATTTGATAGGGTTGATTCCCCGTGGGGGATTGGAAAGGCAAAGAATAAGTTTTTTCCCTTTGCATCGGGACATTTTTTCGGAAGGCACTACTGACCGAGTTGTCAGTGTATTTGAGGTTTATAGTAACTCCGTAGGTTCCATCGTTTTCCGGTAACATTATTCCTTTAAAAGAGGTGAATTTCACACCCGCAGGGACAGCGAAATCCGTATCGAAATTTTTACCGATGATGGCATCGATTGTCTTGCGGATGTGGGTTTGATTGGTGGCAACTTCTTTGAGATACTGACAATTTTTTGGGAGTTTTTCCGCTCGATCATTCGTGCTGGCTAAAACCGCCATCGAGGTGATGCCGAGAAATAAGGCCGCTGAGAGGATACCAAAGGTTCTTGTCAACATAGGTTTTTAGAGAAAAGGTATATTGAATGAGGTTCAGTCCTCGATTGATCTTCTTCCTTTCTAGATCTAGATATAACAAGCTTAGCTTTTAGCTTTCCGACGACTGATTTTAGCAAATAAAGGTAATAGTCACCTTCTTTGAGCCTAAATAAAAAATTGAAGTTTAAGGGCAGGCGTTAAGCGATACTCCCCTTCTATAGTTCGACAACTTGATAAACCGTCGCTCCATTTTGATAAACGGTCTGATAGTAAATACCACTGCAATCGGAGTATTGAGTACCATTGACCTGAGTCACCGTACATCCTTCGGGTAGGTATGTCACCACTGCACCAGACGGTGGAGCAACCACGACATAAGAACTCCCTTGCGGTTGCAGATAAACCCCATCAGAGTAAATATAGGGAGTGTTATCTACAGATACCGTGCTGTAGTAAGGTGGTGGAGAGGCAACACTTGCCCCAATGACTACCCCAGTAGCAAATCCAACTGCCGATGTCCAAGCTCCCCATCCGAGAGGCGCATAGTAGCCACCACCGTACCAACCGCCGCCATACCCAGCACCGCCATAGTAATTATCATCAATAAAGTTTTGTCGATTTTGTTGGTTTTCTTGAATGGTATTCTGCCGATTTTGTTGATTTTCTTGTCGGTTGCCCTGACGCTCTTGTTGGGATTGATCTCTACTCGTTTGACGTTCCTGTTGATTGGTTTGACGAGTTTGTTGGGATTGATCTCTGCCAGTTTGACGAGTTTGTTGATTTCCTTGACGATTCTGAGAATAGTTACCTTGTCGGGATCGCTCAGAGGAATTAAAACTACCCCGATTTTGTAAGCTGGTACTACTATTGACTCGCGGAGAGGCACCGCCGCCGCCGCCTCTACCACCGCCGCCTCTACCACCGCCGCCTCTACTGCCTCCCCCTCCCCCTCTACCGCCGCGTTGAGCTAAGGCACTGTCTAGAGGGAATAAACTGATACACAAGAGTAAAGTTAAGAAAAAGATGAAAAAACGACTCGATAAAACTTTCATTAGACTAATCTCCTTGATCATTTATTATTCATTCGACGGTGGAGGCAAGATTTCGATACCGACTGCATCTTGAGGCGGTGTAAAGATAAAAATATCCTCCGTCAAGCTGGGGTTAAAGTTCCAATTAGAGAATAGGATGGTATATTGAGGAGAATTCGGCAGGGTTTTATAGTTAATGAGACCCTTAAGAATTAAAGGGGGTTCAGTCTTACCGATCCACAGTTGTATGTCTCTTTCTTCACCCGTCAGAAGAATATGGTAAGTTTCTTGACGATTAACTAGATTATTGCCCACAAATATTGATTGTTGCCTTTCTGCTGCGATCGCTGCACAAGGGTCACTTAATAATAAGTTAGACATGGGCAAAGTAATCCCATAATTGGCTTCTACCTGTTCTACCACATCATCAAGGTTAGCAGGAGCTTTTTTTGTCGCATAAACATTGAGGGGGGGGGTAAATAGGCTAAAGGATTTACCATCGTAGTAAAAACGGGTCTGTCGTTCATCTCCGGTATAATCTGAGCGCATCCTGTCGGGTTTTCTCACCCAAAGTTGTTGATAGCCACTATACTGAACTTTTTCTCCCGATTCCAATACATTGTCATAAGTGACATCTACTTCGACGGTAAAAGAGGTTTGAGCTTTCAGAAAGTCACAAACTTGATTGAGTAACTCATCCGTTGTTTTCAAGTTTTGAGCAGGAGAAGTAGGATTTTGGGCGACTACTGAGGATATGGTCGTAAAAGGAATCCCTAATCCCATTAAAAAAGTAAAGAATCGGTGAATATTGCTCATGATAAAAGTTTTGAAGGGACTTTTTGTCAATGCGAAACGCTTAAGCTAGTCTAAATGAATTGTGAAAATCAACTGTTTCCTTTCCCTAACAAGTTCGTTTATCATTTAGCTCCCGCCTATCATCAACGATAGTCAAGCGTCAATTCTCCTTGAGCAACCTTCTCATGAATCAACGTTCTAACTAATCTCAATTCTTCCATCGTCATTTTACCATCTGCTCGCATGGCAGCCGAGATCTGAATCGCGTTCGTCTTTGTTAATAATGCCATCAGCACTTGCCTGTTCAATAAGGGTTCTCAGTTTTTCAAGTTCTTGCTGTTGTTCAAGCATCAATTCCTGTTGATTAGGGTGCGAGATTTCCATAATGGTTTCTCCTGATTTTAGCTAGACGAATGCTAGATAAAGCTTTATAAACCTTGGAGCAACGTTTGGTTTAACCTAATGCTTTCAAACGAGTATATTTGAATAGACATTTCTATAATACTCTAATAATTTAGAACAAAAAGTATCATAAATGTAAAGATTAATATAGCAACAACAAAAGCAAACACTCATGTTAAGAAATGTAGAGAATTGTAAATAAATACTCAGTCTAAAACATTTCAGAATAGAGAATTCACTGAAGAATAAACAATAAAAAGTTAAGTTAAATTGTTTTCATGAATTTTTGCTTAGCCTCTGATGAGAGTCGTGAAAATATTAAAAATGGTTCGAGAAAAATTTTACTTACATAAAACCTGATTACCAAAGTTAACTCGTGCTATTTTATATTTTAAACTGAGTCCGACAGCTTATTGAGATGTGATGTCTATACTAGTATCCCGAACTGCGATTCCCTGGTTTTTGCTGGTAAGCGATCTCATTGGTCTAATCATCTGTTTTCAACTAGCGTTTTTAATTCGTTTAAACTGTTTTTTAGCGTTGAATTCGCCTTTACTTTACGGAATAATTTTTCTGATTATTTTAGGACTCTACATTGCCGATACCTACAAGCTAGAAATTCAAATCGCAGGTTTATGGGCACCTGCACGGGTTCTCCTGAGTTTGGGGGTGACGTTTTGTGGCATCAGTTCTCTGATCTATCTCGCTGGTTGGTGGGGAAAGACCCCCATTGTCGGTCGTGGCATTTTGTCATTAAGTTTACTCTTGTTTGCGATTTGGGCGCTTAGTTGTCGATGGTTGACCTCGCGCTGGCTTAAAATCACTTTAGATGGCACTCGCTGGTTGGTGATGGGCAACCCTCAAAAAGCCACGCAGTTAGAAAAAGACTACCGCCTCTTTCATCCGGCAACTGAGTTTATTGATGCAAACGCTCTCGATTTAGCGGTTGAGTTGGATTCTTCCGATGTTTCTCCACTTTACCTTTACTCAAAAACGCGCTCGACGCTACCTTGGTCAGGCATATTAATTGACGATGAGATTGATTCAATGCCCGATTCAACCATTCGGCAGTTAATGTCTCTGCGCTTGCAAGGCATTTACATTTATAAATTTTCTGAGTTTTATGAAAAGTTTTGGGGAAAAATCCCTCCCTCTTGCATTAAAGAAGATTGGTTTGCTTTTACTTCCGGTTTTAGCCTGTTTCACCATCCGATTAACCTAAAACTCAAGCGGATAATCGATCTGCTAGGGGCGAGTGCCTTACTCATCTTGAGCGCTCCTGTCATGCTGGCGATCGCTTTAGTCATTGTTCTCGACAGTCCTGGTTCTATTTTCTACCATCAGGTGCGAACCGGACTCAATGGCCGTCCTTTTAAGCTGCATAAATTTCGCTCAATGGTGCAAGATGCTGAGAAGCTGGGCATTCAATGGGCCGAACAGCAAGATGCTCGCCTGACTCGCGTCGGGAAATGGCTGCGCCTGACTCGCCTCGATGAATTGCCCCAACTGTGGAATGTCCTCAAAGGGCAAATGAGTTTGATCGGCCCCCGACCAGAACGCCCTGAATTCGATTCGCATTTGAGGGGATCGATCGCTTACTATGATATTCGCTACCTGGTCAAGCCGGGGATTACGGGATGGGCGCAGGTTAACTATCCTTATGGGGCTTCCGTCGAAGATGCTTATCAAAAAGTCGCTTACGATCTCTATTACATTAAGAACTATTCTTTATTACTCGATGCTGCTATTGTTTTTAAAACCTTGCGGGTTATTTTGTTAGGAAAAGGTCGGTGAGTTTGAAGCAAATTTTAGTGACAGGCGGGGCGGGTTATATTGGTTCGCACGTAGTACGCCAATTGGGAGAAGCAGGCTACGATTTAGTCATTTACGACAATTGCTCGACGGGGTTTCCTGAAGCCGTCTTATCTGGCAAACTGATCGTGGGAGATCTGACTCACCTAGAAAGCCTTCGACAAACGTTTGCTGCTTATGCCTTCACCTCTATTTTGCACTTTGCTGCCAGTACCGTCATTCCCGAATCGGTAGCCCGTCCCCTTCACTATTACGCGAATAATGCTGTCAGTACGCTTAATGTGTTGCGCTGCTGTCAGGAATTTGGCGTTAATCACTTGGTATTTTCCAGTACGGCGGCGGTTTATGGGGATATTGCCATCAATCCAGTCGCAGAATCTGCGCCAACAGTGCCGATCAATCCTTACGGGCGCTCTAAACTGATGAGTGAATGGATGATTCGCGATTTTGGGGCAGTATCTCCCTTAAAATATGTCATTTTGCGTTATTTTAATGTCGCAGGAGCCGATATCGCTGGACGGCTGGGCCAGCGCAATGTCGAAGCCTCTCATTTAATTAAAGTAGCGTGTGAAGCCGCTCTGGGTAAGCGTCAGGCGGTCAAAATTTTTGGGACGGATTTTCCGACACCAGACGGGACAGGGATTCGCGATTATATCCACGTCGAAGATTTGGCCGCCGCGCATATTAAGGCGTTAGATTATCTCAATGCTGGCGGTCAGAGCGACATTTTTAACTGTGGATATGGGCAAGGTTACAGTGTGCGAGAAGTCATCGCTAAGGTTCAAGAAGTCTCAGGTGTTCCGTTTCCTGCCGTTGCAGAGGCAAGACGAGGGGGCGATCCTGCTTGGAGCGTTGCGGCTTCAGACCGCATTCGGCAGGTGCTAGGATGGAAACCTCAATGCGATCGCCTAGACTTGATTATTAAGACAACTCTCGCTTGGGAAAAAAGGCTTTCTGATTTGTCTAATTGACACTCCCACCGATAAATCGGGGGATTCTTAATTCACAGGGAGTCCAACGACTTTACCCTCATTAAGCATCTTGACCGTGTGTCCCACGGCTGACAATCCTCGTTGCATTACTACTTGTGCAGCAGCAACGTCTCTATCTGTTGTATATCGACAACTTCCACAAGAATGTGTTCTTTGGGAAAGTTCTTTCTTGCCTGTCTCTGTTCCACAATTAGGACAGATTTGGCTAGTCTTTTTAGCATCAACTTTCTGGAAGTACACATCTCGTTTAAAACAGCACTGTTCAAGTATTGTGAAGAATTGACCCCAGGAAGCATCTAGGCAATGTTTACCTAACATCCCTCTACATAGTCCCTTAAGATTTAGGTCTTCCACAAATACCATTCCAACTTCATCGCAAAGTCTATGTGCTGTTTTCCAATGAAAGTCTTTACGGGTATTAGAGATATGTTCGTGTAATTTAGCTACTTTATGATGTGCTTTCTTCGAGTTATTTGACCCTAGTTTCTTTCTTGATACACTTTGTTGTAGCAATTTAAGCTTACGTTCAAGGTCGCCAAAAAATTTAGGTCTTGGAAGTGTTAAGCCATTAGAAGTTGCTAGAAAAGAAAGCAATCCAACATCTACACCTACAGCTTCACCAGAAGGAGTGGCTTTGGGTACTTCTACATCCCACTGAAGGGTAAGCATTATGTACCAACCAGATGATCTTCTTACAATACGTGCTTGTTTTAGAGAGCTTCCATCTGGTATTTCTCTAGACTGCCTAAACTTCACCCAACCAAAAGAAGGAAGCTTTATAACCCCTTTCTTTAGTGGGTCTTTTCCTAGTTGTGGGAAGACAAAAGACCTCATACACCCTACTTTTTTAAACCTGGGAAAGCCAAAGTTTTGTTCCCACATTGACACAAAAGCTGTTTCAAGTCTCCTTAGTGTTTGTTGGAGAACCTGTGAATGTACTGCTTTTAAGTTAAGATTTATTTTCCTGGCTTCGGTTAATGCTTTAGCTTGGGTGAAGTAATTAGGTCTGGGTATATCGGCTGGAATGATGTATTCAGAGTGTAGCTGACAAGCGTTAACTTTACACGACCTAGAGTTATACCAATGCTTTCTTTGAGCCAGGGCAAAATTATAGACTTTCCTACAAACCTCTAGCCAGCTTTCAAACTGAACTATCTGTTCTTGGTTAGGTTTTAATTTGAATTCGTAAGTCAGGGTTAACATCTTTTCTAGTGTCTCTTACTCTAATTATAGCTTTATTTTACAAAGCTGTATAACGTTTTGTAAGATTAACCAAGAGTAACATTCATGAGGACGCTTCGGACGGAGGTTTCCTCCGGCATCGGGGACTCCTTTCCCTTTGGGAGAGAGAGGTTGGGAGGGAGAGGACTATCGAACTCACGTTAAATTAAAAAAATTTCCAGCCGTGTTTATTAAAAAAGTAAAAGGCGGACTGAATGCTAATCAAAGTCAACCTTAATGATTTATAAGAACCTTTTGCCCAATGATGGTAGATAGAAACGTGAGGATAAAAGACTGATCGATATTTTTGTGCCATTCTGAGCGAAATATCAGCATCTTCAAGATACATAAAAAAATTCTCATCAAAGTAATTAATTTCTTCTAAATAAGCCTTGTGAAACAGCATGAAGCAACCCGATAAATAGGGCACATCTATAATTTGATTGTAACCAGTATCCCGCATTTCATACCAGTCCATATGCTGCTGAAATAATTTTTGTAGCAGTTTGGGAAAGAAGCGTCTGGCAAACAATAACAAAAAACTGGGATATCGCTTGCAGAGATACTGAAGTTCTCTATTGGGATAGTATATTTTAGGCTGAATCAACCCAATATCTTGATGTTCTTCTAAATACTCAATAAGTTCAGGAATTACAGTCGGTAGAAAATAAATATCGGGATTGAGAATGAGATGATAGGTAGATTTAGGAAGTTTTGAAAGAGCTAGGTTATGCGCTTTACCAAATCCAATATTTTGACCGTTATTATAATAGTATTCGATATTACCATGAGAAATAAATAGCGATCGCAAGCAGTCAGTAGGAGAGTTATCAATCACACACAATTTAATATTTAAAGGGGTTGCAAACAAAGATTCAATAACAGCCTGAAGCATTTCAGGAGAATTTTTATAAACGACTAAAGAAGCACTGACAATAACTTTCTCTTCCATGCTTATTTGATAATTTTGGGTTCTACAATCGGAGCTTATTTGATAATTTTGGGTTCTACAATCGGAGTTCATCCTATAAATTCTGTAAATCCTGATCAACTCGACAACCATAAAAATCGTCGGTTGAACGAACGTTTTAGTACTGAACGCAAGGCAGGAGTTAGCATCAAAAAACTAAACTTTATTAATGAATAGGTTATTGCCAAACTCATTAAAATTAAACCAATTCTTTTTTCTTGCCAAAGTCGCCAATAATTACTCAAATCGCCAGTTCTCATCAACCAACGATTGTGACTCAAGCTCGTTTCACTTTTAATAACATAAGTCAGCGATATATTTAGCTTATAAATTAAATAACCATCTAGACCAATTTGCATGAGTAATAAATAATCTTCGCAATATTTTTTATAGGCATTGAAGCGGTAAGTAAGATTCCGTTTGAGCATTATTGAAGGAGTTGTAAAAGGATTAGAACACAAAATTTTTTTTGAAGAAATTAACGTTTCATTAAAATTATTATTGGCTGTAATCTTGAGACTAGTAACGGATTCAATAAACTCCGAGTGATGCCCTGATACTGCAACGTGAGGATGATTTACCATCCAAGAATATTGCAAGTCAATTTTCTGAGGATGCCATAAATCATCGGCATCTAAAAAAGCAATATAATCGCTAATAGCAAGATCCCAACCTATATTACGAGCAACAGATGGCCCAGAATTAACGGTTAAAGTAATGATTTCGATCCAATTATCGCCGTATTCATTTTGTAAGGCTTGCAGGACTTCTAAAGTAGCATCATCGCTGGCATCATTAACTAAGATCAATTTTGCAGGATGTAGTGTTTGTTTGGCAACCGAATCAACCGTCATTCGGATAGTGCTAGCACAACGGTAACAAGGAATAATAACGCTAACGGATGCTTCCATGTCTTCGCTCCTCTACCCACTGCCATAACCCCATATATTCTAGTATGGTATGGAGGGTAATCGTTAAAAAAGATCGTAAAGTTAACAGGAGAGAAACGATTTTTGGCATTAACTGATAGCGCAAGCGAATTTGATTATATTCCCACTCGGTTAAATAGTAATTTCCCGACACGCCTCTCGGACTGACAACCGTTAAAATTTCGCCGATCTCAACCCAAGAAAAAGCTTGGCAGTAACATCGACACAAAAAATCATAATCTGCTGCTATTTTAAAAGAACCATCAAACAGTCCTAGCTTTTGATAAGCGGAAATAGGAACAAAAATTGAAGCATGAGGAATCATTTTTAGAGGGAGTTTAGAAATTTTTCCTGTTTCTATAACCCATCTTTGAGAAGAGTGAGATAAAATAACTTGACAGTTGCCAATCAAGATACTATTAGGGAATTGGATATGATACAAAATGACTTTAGTAATAGCATCAGACGTATAATAATCACCTGAATTAATGATACCAATGAGCGAACCGTTAGCGAGGGCGATTCCTTTATTCATTGCATCATAAAGTCCTTCATCAGGTTCGCTGCGCCAATAACTAATATATTGCTCGTACTGGCGAATAATCGCTAAAGTTCCATCGCTACTGCCGCCATCGATAATGATGTATTCTAGGGGTTTGTAGGTTTGAGTGATAATATTTTGAATCGTAGTTTCTAAAGTTTTTTCAGCGTTATAAACGACGGTAATAATGCTCACTAACGGGTATCGTTCATCGTTAATGTTAGCAGTTTTATCAAAGCTAAATCCACCAGCAGCGAGAGGAGAAAATTGACTTAAAGACTGCTGGTAATCGGTTAAAGTAAAGACGGTCATTGATTAAGTTAATTTTGATGGATAGTTTTTGACAGTCAAAGATTTTCCTTTCCCCTTTCCCTCTTCCCCTTTACCCGTCAATTGACAATTGACAAACCACTAGGGATTATAAGCGACTATTTGGGGAGTCGTCTTCAGAGACGTTAAAAAAACTTGGGAAGGCTTAAAATAGAAGTATCTTTGAAACTCGACCCCAAAATATGGAGATATTCTGCGGACAAAACCGCCACCAAGAAAATAGCTAGAAGCATTATGACACAAGAATCCGAACCTAGCGATTATGATCGTCAGTTGAGACACCTGAATCGCAGATTAGAGCGGTTAGAAGACACCCAAATCTCGCCTCAAGAATTCGGACGAGGATTGGATCGCGTGTACGTAGAGATTGATGCACTGCGCTCGGAGATGCAAGAGATGAAAGTGTTGATCATGGAAATGAACGGTAAATTTGACATCATCATGCGGTACATCACAGGAACAGAGAATTAAACCTCTTCTTTAGCCAAAATAAAAACATTTCCTTCATTTCCTCTCCCAACTCGCAAATCCTCATCAAGATAGGTAATTTCTAACCAGCCTTGTTGTTCCCGATTTTCTAGCGTAAAATCGAGAGGTAAAAGTTTTTTTCCTGCTTCAAGATCTTGGATTAACTGGTTGGGAGATTGATAGTTTATCGCTCGTTGTAAAGCGATAATAGAGCGTTCAAATTTAACATTAACTCGGCGATCGCTAACTCCTTCAAAGCGTGCAGAAACACAGACAATGCCTTCTAAAAAAGGAATGCCGACGATCTCAGCAATATTATAGAGCTTGGCCTCGGTAGTGCGAATGCACTGGTAAATTTGTCCGAGTTGGTAGAAAGGAAAGCGATCAAGTCCTAAAATCCCTCGACTGCTGGTGTAGAGAAGTCGCCAGTTGCCTTCGAGTAAAGGTAGTGCGCTGAGAGGATGAGGTGTCGGGTTGCGATCTTCAAGCTGTTCGATGGCAGAAAGAACCCGTACCTTGTCCATTTCACTTGCCAGCAACCCCCGATTTTTGCCAGCGATCGCCTCTAGCAGATGAGTTTTCTCTTTCATATTGCCTCCTTGCTAGTATTATCTAGGTATATTTTGGTGGATTTATTGCCAGGAATCCTTATATTGTTAGCTAAAATACAAAGATTCGTCAAAGTTGTTTGAGCAACTAATAGGCAGCCGCCTGTCATCATTTAGATGACAAAATGACCAACCTGCGCTATCCTCTAGTTTTAACTCATAAAACTCGCCAATTTTTTATGAAACTGTCTATTATTATTCCGGTTTATAACGAGATCCATACTATCGATAGTGTACTGCTCAAAGTGGCTCAGGCTCTCCCAGAAATTGACAAAGAAATTATTCTAGTTGATGATGGGTCTAAGGATGGAACGCGAGAGTGGTTAGTCAATACCTTTGGTTCTCTTGTGTCTCATCCCGTTCAGATTCAAATAGATACCGAAAATCAGTTAGTCGTCGCAGGAGATAACGAGTTTGCACGGCAAAGATTTTCTGTAGAAGTCGCAGTTTCTGAAGCTTCTAGAACGGATGTCAGAGTCATCTTCCACGAACGCAATCAAGGCAAAGGCGCGGCGCTAAGAACCGGATTTCAAGCGGCAACGGGTGAGGTTTTAGTCATTCAAGATGCCGATTTGGAATACGATCCCAACGATTGGGGTCAAATGTGGCGGTTAATTGCCGAAGGGTGGGCCGATGTGGTCTATGGTTCTCGTTTTTATGGCAACCCCCACCGCGTTTTATACTTCCATCATTTGTTAGGCAATAAAGTCATCACTGCCTTAATTGATATGTTATGTAACACAACTCTTAGCGATATTGAAGTCTGCTACAAAATGTTCCGTCGAGAAGTCCTTGAAGACATGAAACTAACCTGTAATGATTTTGGATTTGAAGTAGAATTTACAATGAAAATGGCTAAATCTCGTCGCCATTGGCGAATTTACGAAATGGGAATTTCTTATTATGGTCGTTCTTACAGTGAAGGCAAGAAAATTAACTGGAAAGATGGCGTAAAAGCGTTAGGGTACATTTTAAAATTTGGGTTAACAGCTTAATTACAAACCATGCTCAAACATTGAGTAGGCAAGATAAAAAATGCAAGATAATGCTCAGACTTTTTGGTTGGAAAATCTTCAATTAGCAGACAGCTACAATCAATGGATTTTTTCGCAAATTCAACCTCATATCGACAAAGAGGTGTTAGAAGTTGGCTGCGGTAATGGCAATTTTACCGTTCTTCTCGCGCAAAATTGTCTTAAAGTCGTTGCCTTAGATCTCAACGAAGAATATGTTAAAATGACGCAAACTCGTCTCGATGGAAAAGCAGGCGTTGAAATTTTACAGGCTGATGCAACAGAAATGCGTTGGCAGAAGTCATTTGACTCTATCGTGATGTTAGATGTTTTAGAACATATTAAAGATGACGTGACGATGCTTCGGCAACTTGGTGACTGCTTAAAAACAGGTGGCAAACTGATTATTAAAGTTCCAGCATTAAATTGTTTGTACAGTCCAATGGATGAAGCGATCGGTCACTATCGACGCTACCAGAAAAAAACTTTAAAAAAAGCTTTACAAAAAGCCTATTTTTCTAATCCTTCTATTTGGTATTTTAACGCGGCTGGCATTCCTGGTTGGTGGTTAAATGGTAAAGTTTTAAAAAAAACTACGCCGTCCTCTGAACAAGTAGGATTGTTTAATAAAGTCGTCCCTTTTTTGAGGATAATTGAAGCGTTAGTCAAACCGCCTATCGGGTTGTCTTTGTTTGCGGTTGCTACTAAGCTTTAGTTGTTAGTAAAAGTTCGTTCATTGAATGAATAATGAGTAGTTTTGAGTCATTCTAAATCATGCTTAGTTTTACGATTGCTTGGACATTTTTGCTAATCGTTTGTTATCTATTAGGAGCAGCTATTCTAACGAGAGTAGGCGGTGACTGCCTTGAGCAAGTTGGCGATCGCTTGATGATTTCTACTTGGTTAGGATTGATCAGTCTTTCTCTTATTTTATTTACAATTTCTCTATTTTTCCCCTTATCTTTGACTGTCGGAACTATTGTTATCATCTGCTGTCTCAGCATCGCTTGTAGTTCATCAAAAATTCGCACCAGTATTAGAAATTTTCAGTTATTACTATCCCCTGCTAAAATCATAGGATTTTCAACGCTAAATATTATAGTTGCTACCTATATTTCACAAAAAATTATTTGGTTCGATACTGGATTATATCATTTTCAAGCAATTCAATGGTTGTCACGTTTTGGCGTTGTTCCTGGATTGGCTTTAATTCATAATCGTTTTGGTTTTGTTTCCTCTTGGTTTGCTTTAGTCGCTCCCCTTAATGTTGGTATTTTTCAAGCTCGATGGACTGCTTTTGGCAATGGTTTTATTCTTTTTTTAGCCTGTTTACAGTTGAGTATTAGTTTATTTCGTATCTGGATCAATAATGCTCAGAAAGCTGATTGGTTTATTATCCTATCTCTAGGCTTGTGTTTTCCTTTATTAATATGGCAGAAACTGATTATATCTGCATCGCCTGATGTGCCAGTCATTTTGTTAACGATTATCATTTCTTGGACGATTCTTATCATTGCCGATAAACATCAGTTTTGCAACCCTGAAAATTCTAGTTTAGATTTAACTATTATTCCTCTACTTCTCTCGGTTGGAGCTTTTACAATTAAGCCAAGTGCCTTGCCACTTTTGGTAATTTCTTTTAGCTTTTATATCCTTGCTTGTCAGTGGCAATGGAGGCGTTTTGTGTGGGGTAGTGCGATTAGCTTAATGACGCTTTTACCCTTGCTAATTTTTAGTATTTTAACATCAGGATGTCCTCTTTATCCCGTCCCTATTCTCTGTCTAAATTTACCCTGGTCGGTAGGAGCAGAAAATGCTAAAGTGATGTCAAAAATAATTCAGAATTGGGCACGTTGGAGTGGCCCTACACCGACTAATGCTAATGCTTGGAACTGGATAGCCGACTGGTTAAATTACAACACTAATCAATTTACTCTAGTGCTTGTTATTATTTCTTTAATATCTAGTATAAAAGTTTTCAAACAATTAAGAATTGGTAAAAATAACGAATACAAGTATATTTTATCTTTAGGTATTTTTGGAATGGTATTTATGTTGCTTCAAGCACCAACATTTCGTTTCGGACTTGGTTACTTGACAATTATCCCTGCTTATTTAGGTGCTTTATATTACCAAAAATTTAGTTCAATTGTTGCTTTATTTTTTTTAGGAATTACAGGATTATTAGCCTTGGTTGTAGGCTGGTATAAAACGTTTTTAATTATTTTATTGATAATTGTCTTAGTTTCCTTATTTATTCAGTTTTATCAGCGAACCAGAGGATTTAAGTTAGCAATCATAATAGTTGTGCTAGGGCTAACACTTATTTTAAATAAAGCGATACAAGCTGGAGGTTATACTCAAATTTATCTTTGGTTGCCACCCGAAATGAAAGCACCATCCCGAAGTGAAGTTAAATCTGCGAACAATATTGATTATATCAAGCCTAAAAATTCCAACCAATGTTGGGCAGCAGAATTAATTTGTACGCCCAACAACCTCCAAAATGTTCAATTTCGAGATGCCAGTAAGGGCATTAAATCTGGATTCAAAAAACTTGAGTAATGTTTGGAACTGATGTTAAATGTTGACACTGATTATGACTTAAATAATGGTAGTTACCGTTACCAATTAAAGCTTGTCGATATTTGGATTTTCCTTTAATTTTTGTATTTCGTGTTGTACTGCATTGTATTCGTGACGTAGGGAGACTTTGACACTTTCTGGTAATTGATCGATTTTAGGCATGGCTTTCTCATAGTAAGTCAACGCTTCTTGCAGCAATGCCATGTTTTTATTAAGCCTTCCTTTATTGCGTAGCAATTGACCTTTGAGGTACTGTAATTCCGGGTTTTCAGGACTTGATTGTAAGGCTTTGTCTATGAACTCTTGCGCTTTATCGTATTGTTTTAAATCTCGATAAGCCGAGGACAAAGCTCGATTGACCATGTAATCTGGAGCCGCATACTTCTCGAAGCGGGCGATCGCTTCTTCCGGTTTAGAAAAAGGTAAGTAAACCGCTAAAAGCAAGTCTAAATAGCCTTTGAGTAGGTTCAATTCTGGGTCATTGGGAGAGGCTTTCTCGGCAATTTCTACATACTGAAAAACTTGCTGCAATTTATCTACTGCTCCTAGCGGCCCTTGGGTTTTAAAGTTATAAGCTCCTTCTAAAAAATGCCCGACTGCTATATATAAATTTCCCCGTAAAGGATCTTGAGGTGTTAATTTTTGAGCCGCATCTAAGGTTTTGTCGGCATAGGTTTTCATCGTTGCCCAATCTTCATCAGAATAGGCTAGAGAAGCTCGCATGGCATGAGCTAAGGGTTCATTGGACTCAGTTTTAGTCGCTTCTTCTAAATATTGTTTGGCTTGGAGGTAATTGCCTTGCAGAAAAATAGCTTTAAAAGCAGCTTCTGTTTTATCACCAATATTGCGGGGGCTGCTGCTGCGAAAGGGATCGCCTGCGAAGGCAGGATTGCCCCACAAACTCAGCATTGCACACACCGCAGAAACTGCTAGGGGAATTCGTCGAATTGTAGTTAATCGCACCATGACTGTTTCACTCCAGACCCAAACAGACAACATTGATAACGATGCTAACAAAAATCTGCCACAATGAGGAAATTGAGCCTCAAATGATATCGCCTCTTAAAAGCGTCCTAGTATGCTCTATCTCAAAAACATCTGCTACCATCCACCCGCAACGGTGGCCCCCATTCTCAATAATATTAACCTAGAACTTGCGCCTCAACAATTAGGATTGATTGTCGGGCCGAGTGGTTCAGGCAAGACAACCTTATTAGAGATTTTGGCGGGATTAGCCGAGAAAACCAAAGGGAATATTTATTGGCGAGAGCAAGAACTGACTTCTCTACACTTGCAACAGTTGGGGGGATTAGTCTTTCAGTTTCCTGAACGGCATTTTTGCGGCAGCACCCTGTTAGAAGAATTACGCTTGGGACATCCCGAAATTGGCAGCGATCGCCTGAAAATGACCTTGCAAGAAGTGGGATTAGCAGAGATTCCCCTCAATACTTCCCCACACGTCCTCAGTGGTGGCCAGCAACGGCGTATCGCCCTAGCCGTTCAGTTAATTCGCCAACCCAACCTACTCCTACTTGACGAACCGACTGCCGGGTTAGACTGGTCTATGCGCCGCCAGATTTCAAAGCTGCTAGGCAAGTTAAAAACCCACTGGACGCTGTTAGTCGTCAGTCACGATCCAGGAGAATTGTTGTCAATTGCCGATCGCTGCTGGAGAATCGAGCAAGGCTGTTTAGTAGCAATCGATCCGGCATTAATTAAGGCTGAGTAGGGGCGCATTGCGTGCGCCCAAAAACGCAATGCGCCCAAAAATCATTGCCCCCACCAAAATAGACTTCGCCGCATTAGTCGAGAAAATCTAAAAATGTGTGCGATCGCTTTAATTTTCCTGATGACCTCGAATTAAATAACGCACTTCTTCGAGCAAAACATTAAACCTTTCATCGTTTTCAGCTTGTCTCTGCTTAAGCAACTTTATATCTTCCGCGTGTCTTTGCTTCGTTAACTCGATTTCTTCGTCAAACTGATCCATTCTTCGTTGATTTTGAGCGGCGATTTGTAATAAAGCTTGGGCTGTCACTCTCAAACCATCCACGCTATCTCGCACATCCGCCACGCTATTTCGTATTTCACCAACGCTTGAAGCTAACTCATCAAGCATTTCATCTGTCCAACGTTCAACGGCCATTCTATCTCCTTAATTTCGCCTTGATAACCCCTTTTCATTTTACAGTGCGATCGCGAACGGTATGACTCAAGGCTGAGTCTCATTTTCGTCTATGTTGGGCAAGTCACCTTGCAGTTCTCGGTTAATAATTTCCGCCAGTCTGCCTGATTCCTTCAACTCGAATAGAGCAACATTCAAGGGTTGGACTAACTGGCTTTTGGGAGAAAACGCGAAGCCATAATCTTCCGTCGCAAAAGAGATATCGGCTAGTTTTAAAGGGAGTTCAGGATGTTGGTTCAGATAATATTGAAGGGCAGGAACGTCAAAAACCACACCCTCTACCTGTCGAGAAATTAGGCGTTGAATGGCTTGCGCTAAATTGGCTGAGGGCATTACCCTAGCCTGATAGAATCTGGCCCAATTCTCCCCCGTCGTGCCTGACACTACTGCTACGCGCTTGCTTCTAATATCATCTAAATGGGCAAACGAATTTTCTGCTTGTTCGGAGAGAATGAGAGTCATAGCCGTGGCCAGTCCTGCGGTCAGGGATGAAGCCGCCACCATCGTCACCAGCATCCAGAAACCGGTGATGATTTTGCCCGTTTTGGTGATAGGGGTTTTGTCTCCATAGCCTACTGTTGTCAGCGTTACCAGTGCAAACCACATACCGCTACCCACTCCCCGGACATAGGCTTTAGGAAATTGTTGCTCGTTGCGGCGGTGTTCGGCCAGCCAAATGAGGTTGCCGACCAAAAAAAGCGCAAAAACTAAACCGCCAACTGAGGTAATGATGGCAATCTGAAAAAGCGGCTTGACCCGACTCCAAAGGGTCGGCGGACGACCAAGCGTTAACAGGCCAATATCGGCTTGATAGTAGGGTTGGCTGAAAGCCACTTGCTTGAGGCGCTCAGCCGTAATGCTGACTGGCCCGACCAGAATGTCGAGTTTGCCACGAGCGAGCGCGTCTATCCCCGATTTAACCCCTTTTTGAGGAATAATTTGATAAGAAAGGTTTTCGCGCTGGGCCAGTTCCCGCCAAATTTCTACACTAATGCCGCTAGGGAAAGGCTCAGCAGGGATGACAAAAGGAGCCGACCCCGCCACGCCCACTTTTAGCACTTTGGCAGGTTGCGCGGCTAAAGGAGAAGAGACAATAACAGCGATGGCGATCGCACCAGAGAAACAATGCTGGCTAAACATGACGTGCCATGCCTCAACGTTGTTTAGTTTAATTTACAAGGTTTCCTGACGACCGATTTAGCGGAAAGGCGGGGAATATTTTTTTTGACTTTTGATTTGCCGTACAATGACCCTAGACTTTTTGCAGAATTCCTCAAGCTTTCCAACTATCATGAGTGTTTCTCTCCCCATCGACGATCGCCACCGCCTCATTCCCCACCCGCTAGACGTGCCACCTCGCTTGCTATTGGGGCCAGGCCCTTGTAATGTCCATCCCCGCGTTCTTAGTGCCATGAGCTTGCCCCCAGTGGGACATCTCGACCCCTTTTACCTCAAAATCATGGACGAAATCCAATCGCTGCTGCGTTATGTCTGGCAGACGGATAACCCTATGACGCTTTCGGTGAGTGGTACGGGTAGTTCGGCAATGGAAGCGACGCTGGCTAATATCGTCGAACCTGGCGATGTTGTACTGGTGGGAGTGATGGGATACTTCGGCCATCGACTTGTTGATATGGCAACGCGCTACGGGGCCAAGGTGCAAAAGCTAGTTAAGCCTTGGGGTGAAGTGTTTAGCTTAGAAGAATTACGCGAAGGCTTAAAAACCTACCGCCCGCAAGTGCTTGCCCTCGTTCATGCCGAAACTTCCACTGGCGCACGCCAACCGTTAGAGGGAGTGGGGCAGTTGTGCCGCGAGTACGATTGTTTGCTGTTGGTCGATACCGTGACTAGTTTGGGTGGCGTTCCCTTGTATTTGGATGAATGGGGCATCGATCTTGCTTACAGTTGCTCGCAGAAAGGCTTGGGCTGTCCGCCAGGACTGGCTCCGTTTAGCATGAGTCCTCGTGCTTGGGAACGCCTGCAAAATCGCCGCACAAGCGTGGCTAACTGGTATCTCGACATGAACCTGTTAAGCCGCTATTGGGGGTCAGAACGAGTCTACCATCACACCGCTCCTATTAACCTCAATTACGGATTGCGCGAAGCTCTCGGTCTAATCGTTGAAGAAGGTTTAGCAAAACGTTGGCAGCGACATCAAGCCAATACTGAGTTACTTTGGGCAGGACTAGCCGAATTGGGACTAGAATGTCATGTTGAAAAAGACTATCGCTTGCCGACCTTGACAACGGTTTGTATTCCTGATGGGGTAGACGGCAAGGTAGTCGCCCGCAAACTTTTAAGCGAATATAATCTGGAAATTGGCAATGGTTTGGGAGAATTAGCCGGTAAAGTTTGGCGCATCGGCTTGATGGGCTACAACAGCCGTAGAGAGAATGTCTTGCTACTGTTAGAGGCACTGAAATCTGTGATCAGGAAACAGTAAACGAAGTCAACGATACTCCGCCTTTTCATCTAAGACCTCGTTGATAAAAAGGGAGTTTATTAGGATTAAGTCTCATTAACGACTCGACTAACTCTTGACAAAAATCCCATCCGCTCACCCATAATTGACCATATAATCCCACCCAAAAAGTGCTATGTCGGCGGGGCAATCTATCAGCTTCTCGCAAACGGCAGATATAGTTTTGCACCCCCATCGCCTTGAGTTTTCTGCCTCGAAAAATAGCACAACTATAGGCAATCGTAATCACCAAAACTAAGCTTATTAAATGCTCATCTTTAGCTTGACATTTTTCCAGATTATAACCGCCAAATCCTTTTTGCTTGGTGAGATTAATACCCTTTAGATAAAAGACGTGACCTGGGGCTAACCAAGCACGTTGATATCAGCTGATAATCTTGTCCTGGTTGCTGATAATATTTATCTTCTTTAGTTCATTAAAGTTACTACTACCTTGTTTGTTTAATAATCGCCAGTACATGGGTAAACTTCTTCGTTCCCAGATGAGACTCACGACAAATAGATTTCTCTTTTTCCACTGAGTTCTATCAATGACAATTTTGAGTCTTTTCCCTTTTTGATGATGAATTTTGAGCCACTTTTTGACCAGAGGAAACCACAGGAGTTTAACACTTAACTTGGGCAAAACTAAAAATCTTTGTAGATGGCGACGACGACTTTCATATTTGACGGGGATAAGGAAGAGTTATCATTATAACATCTCCCTTTGTTTAAGATTGAGAGGCTTTGACCTCCGACTCAACAACAGGGAATTGGTCTTCAGGTTGCAGAGTGCAAAATATTAAATTAATGCTTTTAGCTGTAAAGCTTGTTGTAATTGGAGTAATTCATCTCGATGAGCAGTAACTGTAATAATATTTTTAGAAGAAGGCGTTGGGGGCGATGATTTTACTTGCAGAGAGACTTTTTCGATGCGTCCTGCTTTTTGCCAATAAAAGATCCCTGCAACCGGAGAAACTAACGTTAGAGCGAGAAATGCAGATGATAAATTAGGATAAAGTAAAGATAACACTAAAGACAGGCACAATATCCCTAGAGCCAGCAAAAGACTCAGGAAAATTGCTAAAAACCAACTCGGACGCACGAATCCTTCAAAGGTAATCTGTTGCTGTTGAGGATTGACTGCGGTAATTTGATAAGCGCGTTGGGTAAAGTAGGTTTGTAATTGGTCGAGAAGGGCATCTTGCGGCAATTCGGCCGTAAAATCGATCTGTTGGGTGCGGTCTTTAACCGAAGCGCGAATGAAAAAAAATAACCCAATCGTTAACAATATTGTCAAAAACAGCGTAGAAATTAGAATTGGTGAGTTCACGAGCGGTTACTAATTTGAGTTCAAATCTAGTATAGAAGATGAGATGGTGGGCATTGCCCACCCTACAATTATTTAGCCGCAAGGTAATCTTGCAATGCCTTAACTTCTAAGGGTTCGTTTTGGAGCGATCGCAAGGCTGCTACGGTTGCTTTTGCCCCGGCAATGGTGGTGATAATGGGCAATTTATAATCTAATGCCGTGCGGCGGATGGTGCGACCGTCTATTTGGGATTCTTCACCACTAGGGGTATTAATAATTAACTGAATCCATTTATTTTTAATCCAGTCAACGACGTGGGGGCGACCTTCGTGTAATTTAAGAACAACTTCAATGTCTTGAATGCTGTTTTCTTCGAGAACCGATTGCGTTCCCGAAGTCGCAACAACCTTAAATCCCAACTCGATTAAATCCTTCACCACTGGAACAATCGCTGCTTTATCGCGATCGCTCATTGAAACAAACACCGTTCCGGTTGTAGACAAATCTACGCCTGCCGCCATTTCTGCTTTCGCAAATGCCTTACCAAAGTCGCTGTCAATCCCCATCACTTCCCCAGTTGACCGCATTTCTGGCCCCAAAAGCGTATCGGTTCCAGGGAATTTGGTAAAGGGAAGGACTGCTTCCTTGACGGCGACGTGTTTGGGAATAAATTCTTCAGTCACACCTAATTCTTCGAGGGTTTTGCCGGACATTACCAATGAGGCAATTTTGGCCAGAGGAATTCCCGTTGCTTTGGACACGTAGGGGACGGTACGAGAGGCGCGGGGGTTTGCTTCGAGGATGTAGACTTGTTCCCCTTGAACGGCGTATTGGATGTTCATCAAGCCGACGACTTTTAAAGCTTTAGCCAGTTTGTCCGTCCAAGTGCGAATCGTGTCAAGGACGGCTGGCGTTAGCGAGGTATAAGGTAGGGAACAAGCCGAATCGCCAGAGTGTACCCCCGCTTCTTCGATGTGTTCCATGATGCCGCCGATGACGACTTTTCCCGTCGGGTCTGACAGTGCATCCACATCGACTTCGATCGCATTTTCTAAAAACTTATCAACTAAAATCGGGCGATCTGGTTCCACTTGCACCGCATAGGTCATGTATTTTTCTAATTCCTTATAAGAATAGACGATTTCCATGGCCCGACCTCCCAGAACGTAAGAAGGACGCACCACCACCGGATAACCAATCCGGCTGGCAATGGTCAGGGATTCTTCGTAACTGCGAGCAATTCCGTTTGGTGGTTGGGTAATCTCTAATTCATGCAGAATTTTCTCAAAGCGTTCTCGGTCTTCGGCAATATCAATCGAATCAGGTGAGGTTCCCCAAATTTTGGTAGTAACCGGACAATCGGGACTGTCGAGATATTGTTGCAGAGGAACGGCCAGTTTTAAAGGCGTTTGTCCGCCAAATTGAATAATAATCCCTTGCGGCTGTTCGACTTCAATGATGTTGAGGACATCTTCTTTAGTCAGGGGTTCAAAATACAAGCGATCGCTCGTATCATAATCGGTGGAAACCGTTTCTGGGTTGGAGTTAACCATGATGGTTTCAAACCCCGCATCACTGAGGGAAAACGCCGCATGACAGCAGCAGTAGTCAAATTCTATTCCCTGTCCGATGCGGTTGGGGCCGCCGCCTAAAATCATCACCTTCGGTTTGTCGGTAGGCAGGACTTCGCATTCATCAGGTTCGTAAGTGGAGTAGTAATAGGGGGTAAACGCCTCAAATTCGGCAGCGCAGGTGTCTACCACTTTGTAAACGGGAATAACGCCTAATTGCTTGCGATACGCCCTAACTTCATCTTCGCTGCTGTGGGTGGCAAAGGCAATTTGGTGATCGCTAAATCCCTGCTGCTTGACTAGGCGCATCTGTTGGGTGGTAATTTGCTTGAGGGGAGTTTGTTTGAGAAATTTCTCAGTTTCTAACAAATCTGCCAATTTATCGAGAAACCAGGGATCGATCGCTGTCAATTCAAAGATTTCTTCGACTGACATCCCCAATTTTAGGGCATGGTAGATGGAGTAGACGCGATCGGGGTTGGGAGTCCGCAAACTGGCCCGAACTTGCGAGAGGGAAGGTAAGGTTTCGTGCTGTGCGCCTCGCTTGCCTTCGGCAGCACAACCAAAGCCATATCGCCCTGTTTCCAGCGATCTTAGGGCTTTTTGGAAAGATTCTTGAAATGTCCGCCCAATGGCCATCGCTTCCCCGACCGATTTCATTTGCGTGGTTAGAATCGGTTTAGACCCCGGAAACTTCTCAAAGGCAAAGCGAGGAATTTTCGTTACCACGTAGTCAATAGTCGGTTCAAAGGAAGCAGGCGTTTTTTGAGTAATATCGTTAGAAATTTCATTTAGGGTGTATCCTACAGCCAATTTTGCCGCAAATTTGGCGATAGGAAATCCGGTCGCCTTCGACGCTAACGCCGAGGAACGAGAGACGCGGGGGTTCATTTCGATGACTATTACATCGCCATTGGTGGGATTGACGGAAAATTGAATGTTAGATCCCCCTGTTTCCACACCTATCTCCCGAATAATCGCTTTAGAATAATCTCGCAAGCGTTGGTATTCTTTATCGGTCAGGGTTTGGGCCGGGGCAACCGTGATCGAATCTCCCGTATGCACTCCCATCGGGTCGAAGTTTTCAATTGAACAGATAATCACGACATTATCTGCTAGATCGCGCATGACCTCTAATTCGTACTCTTTCCAGCCCAAAAGCGACTTTTCTACTAAAATTTGCGATACAGGAGACGAATCTATGCCAAATTGGGCCATTTCTTCGTATTCTTCTTGGTTGTAGGCAATACCGCCACCCGTTCCTCCCATCGTAAAGGCGGGACGAATAATGAGGGGATATGAACCAATTTTGAGGGCGACTGCTTTTGCTTCGTCAATATTGGTGGCAATACCCGACGGACAAGTCGGAACGCCAATTTTCTGCATGGCTTTCTGGAATAAGTCGCGGTCTTCTGCTTTTTCAATGGCGGGTAATTTTGCCCCGATTAACTCTACCCCATATTTCTCTAAAGCCCCATTTTTGGACAAAGCAACAGCAAGGTTGAGGGCAGTTTGTCCTCCCATTGTCGGTAATAAGGCATCTGGACGTTCCTTGGCGATGACTTTTTCAACAATGTCAGGCGTAAGCGGTTCAATATAGGTGCGGTTGGCCATGTCGGGATCGGTCATGATTGAGGCAGGGTTAGAATTAACCAAAACCACTTCATAACCTTCTTCTCGCAGTGCCTTGCAAGCTTGGGTTCCCGAATAGTCAAACTCGCAAGCTTGTCCGATGACAATGGGGCCAGAACCGAGAATTAAAATTTTATGGAGGTCGTCGCGGCGTGGCATAGGCTTATTTTGTAGCGTGTTTATATAAGAATCCCATTCATTGTATCGGCTCTTACCCCTCCTGAGACGCTATGTTGTGTCTAGGTTTAATGACTTATAAGCTGTAGAACATGGAGAATCGGCAGAAACAAAAAAGTAGCGACTGTCTTGATTGTCAAGCGATCGCTCTCAAATAGACAGAAAGTCAAGAAACGATTAGGCGTAAGATTGAAGGTGAGATTTGAGGTAGTTTGGATTACATAAATTCATAATCGTCACAATCATGAAATTTACTCGAATTACAATTAATTCTGAACAAATGGGAGGAGTGCCTTGCATTCGGAATCTACGAATTCCCGTTGCTACTGTTGTTAGTATGTTCGCAGAAGGAATGAGAGATACGGAAATTTTATCTGCCTTCCCCGATTTAGAAGCAGAAGATATTCAGGAAGCTTTACGCTATGCGGCTGAAGCCTTACAAGAGTAGGTTGGGTTGAACGATAGTGAAACCCAACAAATTATAGTCAGAAATTAAGAGATTGTGTTGGCTTTCGTTACTCCGTTCCTCAACTTAACCTACGGGCTACAGGCTTTTCCTTTCTATTATTATGCAATATCGTAGAGCAAAAACATCTGAAGCAACTTATTTTTTTACCGTAGTTACACACAATCGCCGGAAAATTTTGTGTGAACCTGAAAACGTAGATTTGTTGAGAAATGCTTTTCGCTACGTTATGAAGCAACATCCTTTTAAGATTGATGCTATTGTTATTTTACCTGAACATCTTCATTGTCTTTGGACATTACCAGAAAATGATGCTGATTTTTCTAATCGTTGGCGATTGATTAAAAGTTATTTTAGTCGTCAATGTCAGGATAAATATCAAGGGAAAATTTCAACGTCTCGACAACATAAGGGAGAAAAAGCAGTTTGGCAACGCCGATTTTGGGAGCATCAAATTCGGGATGAACGAGATTTAGTTAGTCATGTTGAATATATTCATTATAATCCTGTGCGTCACGGATTGGTAAATGCTCCCAAAGATTGGCCATATTCAAGTTTTCATCGTTATGTACAGAATGAAATATATGATTTGATGTGGGGGACATCAGAACAGATAGTTTTTGATAGTCAGATTGGTATGGAGTAAAGTTATAAAGTTTTGTCGTGTAGCTTTGTCGGTTAGGATGAATAATAGTGAAACCCAACAGATCACATATTTTGTTGGGTTTCGTTCCTCAACCCAACCTACAAGCTGTCTTGATTGTCTGGAATTATAGGTTTAATTACCAATCCTAAGCACTCGCTCTCAAGCAGAAAGTTTTGTAAATATCGGCTGGGATAAATAGCGATCGCCGTTAATATTGATGTGACAGCTATCTAAATCTATCTGAAAGAGCGCATCAACCATGTTAGGCAAATCTAGAGCAGCAATCTGGCTTACTCTTGGTATATTGGGGATTTTAGGCTTGCCTGGAGTAACGAGTCTAAAAACAAGAGCGCAAGCGCCATCAACTCAACCTCAATGTACTGATGTAGAGATTGAAAAGAATATTGAACAATTAGACGAGGATGATTTTGAGAGTCCTGTTTTCAATGCTTTAGTAGCTTGCGGAGCAAAAGCCGTTCCTGCTCTCATCAATGCCCTCAAGGATGAAGACTGGGATGTTCGCGTTAATGCGGCTGAGGCTTTAAGAGGGATAGGTCAAGAAGTCAAAGAGGCTGTTCCCGCCTTCATCAATGCCCTTAAGGATGAAGACCCAACTGTTCGCTTCAATGCAGCTTTGGCTTTAGGATATATAGGTCAAGAAGCCAAAGAGGCTGTTCCCGCCCTCATCAATGCCCTTAAGGATGAAGACCCAGATGTTCGCTCCTGGGCAGCTTTTGTTTTAGGAAGGATAGGTCAAGAAGCCAAAGAGGCTATTCCCGCCCTCATCAATGCCCTCAAGGATGAAAACCCAACTGTTCGCTCCTTTGCCGCTTCTGCCTTTGCCGCTTCTGCTTTAGGAGATATAGGTCAAGAAGCCAAAGAAGCTGTTCCCGCTCTCACCAATGCCCTCAAGGATAAACACCGAGATGTTCGCTCCAGTGCGGCTTGGGCTTTAGAGCGCATTAATCAAGGAGCAAATTAGTTTAGATAATAGATATAAAGCTCACTTAACAAGGCTCAGGTTTATGCAAGAGCGAATTGTCATCGATCCGAAAATTCATTCAGGCAAACCGATCATTCGAGGTACAAGAGTTCCCGTCACTCGGATTTTGGGGGGACTAGCTGGCGGCATGACAACCGAAGAAATTATGCAAGAATACGAGGTTAGCCGAGAAGACATTTTAGCAGCCCTCAATTATGCGACTGAGTTGCTTGAAGAACAACCCGAAGATGAACTGATGCTGAGTTTATTCTTAAATTTTCTGACCAAGCAAGCCCTATTAAATCCTGATGCTGAGTTAGAAGCCTATACCGAAGCAATGGCGGCTGAAGACGAAGAGCTAATGGCAGGAGTCGAACTTGCTGATTAACGGTTGGCGGATTTACCTTATTAAAAGCGAGTCAAGAGTTCTACGTTAAGTTAACACCAATGAACATTGTTCAGCCCCTACAGTTAACTACTCTTAATCCATGCCTTCCCAATGTAACTGATTTTTAAGAGATTTTGGTTTCACTCAGGTGCTTCAATCCCCAAGCTACCATCGATTTTAAAACAGGACGGAGACTGCGCCCTCGCTCGGTGAGTTGATAATACATCCGGCGAGAGTGATTGCTGTAAGGTTGCTTTTCGACTAAGCCCAATTCTTCGAGCATTTTTAAACGATTGGCTAGTATATTGGTCGAAATACCTTCAGGAGAAGCTAAAAATTCTTCAAAGCGTCCCTTCTGAAAAAACATCATATCCCGCACAATTAACAGCGTCCAGCGATCGCCGATTAAATCGAGGGTTCCGGCAATGGGGCATTGAGAGCGTTGCACGGGTTGCATGACATTAAGGAGATAGTCTACTACTTGCATTTTACAAGTTACCTCTGTACACTGTTAAGTTGTAACTTGCAATTTAAAAGCTAATGGCGATTATCACTCAACCCTCCATTCCCGTTAAAACAGCACAAAATGTTGCCGTTGCTGCTTTAGGCGATTTTGCTCAACTCAATCAATTCACCTTTGAAATGGCAGACACAGCCTTCAAAGTCCCTGGTAAAATCTTTCTCAAAGAGATCCTCCATCTCACCAGCGCCGAAATCTCTCTCAACACCCTTCCGCCAGGACAATCAGTGCCTTTTTACCACAAACACCGTCAAAATGAAGAAATCTACATTTTTGTGCGAGGAGAAGGAGAATTTCAGGTAGGCGATCGCGTGTTTCCCGTAAGCGAGGGAAGCGTTGTGCGCGTCGATCCTGATGGGGAGCGGTGTTGGCGCAACACCTCTGATACCGAAATGCTGTGTTATGTCGTCATTCAATCGCGGATCAATTCCTACACCGGACAGACGATTGAAGATGGCTTTGGCGTGGAAAAGCGAGTCAGTTGGGTGGGTAAAGAGAGGTTGTAGGTAATCCCAATTTTCTTATCCTTTCCCCCTAAATCAGTTATCAGTTATCCATCAAAGTCTTCATTCAATCATTCCCATCAAAGTCCCCTTTACCCCTCTACTAAACTATTGATGTCCAACAACACCTCTCCAGCGAGCAATCGCTTGGTAGCATCGAGCAACACTTCTTCAATATAAGGTTTGACGAAGTAGCCCTTTGCCCCGTTTTCAGCAGCCAGGCGTTGCATTTTTTGGGCCCCACGAGAAGTAATCATAGCCATCGGGATTTGCGAGAGGGTTGCGTCTTCTTGCAAGCGAGACAGAAGTTCTAACCCATTCATACGCGGCATTTCAATGTCGCAGAGGATTAAGTCACAGCCTAAACCAGCGCGGAGTTTTTCCCAAGCTTCTTGACCATCGCGAGCTTGTTCAATATGATAGCCTGCCTTGCCAAAAGTCATTGAGAGCATTTCTCGCACCATCACCGAATCATCCACAATCAATACTCGATTGCCCACCCCTTTAGCCGCAGAGGACTGGTTAGGAGTGTCATTTTGGGAGGGAACTCTAGAGGGTTTAAAGCTACCAGCAAGGAGAACCTCGCCTTGAAGCATACGTTGAGCAGCATCGAGGAGAGTGCCGTCAGGACAAGGTTTAGTAAAGTAGGCACTCGCTCCCAGTTTGGCAGCGACTTTGCGATGGCGGTCTGCACCGCGAGAGGTGAGCAGGGCAACCGGAATCTCAGAGAGCCGTCGATCTTTTTGCAAGTTAGAAAGCAACTCCAATCCGTTCATGCGAGGCATTTCGATATCGCAGAAGACGATGTCGCAAGGGAGTCCAGAGCGCAGCTTTTCCCAAGCTTCTTGACCGTCGCGAGCCTGTTCGACCCGATAGCCTGCTTTGCTGAAGCTCAACGAGAGGAGTTCGCGTACTGTGATCGAGTCGTCCACGATGAGAACAGTCGGTTCGGCGCGCTCGCTAAGGGGAACGCTGGGAGCGATGGGAGCTTTTTTCCAAAAACTGCCTGCTCCATCTGTCCGCAGCCGTCCTTGAGCAATTTCTAGCAGTTCTAGCACATCGCCGATCGGCATGATGCTGCCATCTCCCAACACGGTTGCCCCTGCGATACCGGGGGGTTTAGGCACGGGTCCTTCGATTTGCTTAATGACGATTTCTTGCTCACCGATAACACCGTCAACTTGAATGGCGAGCCAATTGCCTGCCCCTCGCAAAATGACCGTAGAGATGGTGTCTTCTTCCGGCTTGCCCCCATAGACGCTGCCTCGGCTGAGCAAGCGGTTGTAAGTGAGCAGTTCGCCGAGAGGATAGATAGGCAAGAGGCTGTTGTCCCACCGAATACACTTCTGACCTTCTTCATTGATCACAATATCTTTGGCACTGAAGTCTTTCATGTCTTCGACCCCGTCCATCGGAAAGGCAATGCGGGCGCGAGCGTTCAGGCAGCAGAGAGCTTTACAAATACTCAAGGTTAGGGGTAAGCGGATAGTAAAAGTAGTTCCCTTCCCAGGTGTCGAGTCGATGGTCACTGAACCACGAATATCAGTGAGGCTGGTGCGAACCACATCTAATCCCACGCCGCGTCCAGCAAAATCATCCGCTTTATCGCGGGTACTAAAGCCAGGATGGAAAAGAAAGTCATAAATCTCTTGAGTGGTTAAAATTTGCGCTTCTTCGGTTGTAACTAGCCCTTTTTCAACCGCTTTAGTTTTAACCAGTTGGGCATCAATGCCGCCGCCATCGTCAGAAACGGTAATCACGGTTTGGTTGCCCTGTAAAAAAGCGCGAACGGCAACCTGACCCTCTGGAGATTTGCCTTGTTGCTGGCGCACAGCAGGCGATTCAATGCCGTGTGTAATCGCATTGTTGACCAAATGAGTCATGGGATTGTAGAGGTGTTCGAGGATCATCTTGTCAATCAAGGCTTCTCTGCCCTCGACCTGCAATCTGGCTTGTTTGTTGAGCTTAAGGGAGATTTCTCGCACAGCCCTCGGTAGTCGGTCGGCAGTTTGGGCAAACGGCACCATGCGGGATTTCGTCATGCCTTCTTGCAGTTGAGTCGTGGCCTGACGTAAACTGCGGGCGACTTGCTCGGTTTCATCGACGAGGAATTGAATGTCAGAAGACGCTTCCCTCACTCGCACGATTAGCTCAATCATTTCTTGGGAGAGCAGGTGGAATCCCGTGAAGCGATCCATCTCCAAAGCATCTAAATCCTGAGCGATCCCTTCGGGGACGGCTTCGCAGCGCGCGTTTTCGTCGGCTTCGACAATCGGTTTGGCTGCATCGGGCTGCCGTCTGTCGTTCAAGGAGCGCCCTCGTTCGCGGCTCGCCAACAAAGCCCCTTCGAGCAGGGTACGTTCGTAGAGGTCTTGCATCCGTCCCCCAACATCGCTGAGGTTCTGTACCTGATTGAGCAAGTTATCTAAAAATTGTCGTAGCCGCTCTTGATCTTGTTCCAAGCGGTTGCGCTTGACAACCAGTTCCCCGATGAGGTTGCTTAAGTTGTCAAGTTGTTTGACGGGAACTCGCATGGTCTGCTCAAAGACCTTGACTTTAGCGGCACGGGGGAATCGCTTGTTATTGGCTGGAGTGACCGTTGGCGAGCCGCCCATCGTGCGATCGGCCTGTTCTAAGAGGGCTTCGAGATCCCTAAATTCTTCATCGAATTCAGGTTCAGTGGCGTGCTGCGAAGCCGTCCCCGAAGGGATCGCTTGAACCGTTTTTTGCACCGTCACGGTTGTTAAAGATTGAGGCAGGTTGACAGGCGTATCAATGAGGACTTCTAAAGCCTTCGCTTGAGTTTCATCCAAGCTGTCTTGCAAGCTGGCAATAGCAGGTTGTGCCACAAACTCTTCTAACGCTTCTAAAACAGGATAAAAACAGAAATCAGACCCAGAAAGAGATTTAGCTAACGATTTATCCGTCTCTAATAGCTGTTTGCAATTTTCTGGTCTGCTCTCGGTGGCAACTGGCTCTAGGCTCGACTCCAAACGCCTAAAAAAGGAAGAATCGGATTCAGATTCGCTCTCATACCCCAGTAATTCGCCCAATTCATTGCCTGCAATCGGCTTAACTTGACTTGTGCCACTTTTAGCAGGCGTGTTCTCATCTTCTAAAATAAAATCTTCACTAAAAAGTTGTTTAAGGTCTTCATTAGCAGGCACAGAAGACGTTGCAGTTGTTTTTTGCTCATTGCGGTGTTCGGACAGATCGCCGAGATCTTCATCAAACAAGCTCACCAATTCGTTGAGTTCGCTATCTGACTCTGCTCTCTCCCCATCGCTGCCAAAGTCTCCAAGGAGATCGGCGATGTCTTGCTCGAATTCATCATCGGTAAAGTTGTTGGGGTTGGGATCGCGGCTCATCATGTCTTCGTCCTGTCAGGTTTTGCGGTCGTCGATCGCGCTATATTAGCCTCTTACCGTCAGAGTACCCAGTTTCGACTGAAAAACTATAGCTCGCTTTGAGCAATTTTCAATACGCCGCACCGTAACCTTACTAAGCGGTACAATTAATAGGAGTTTTCGCGTTTCGGCTGGCTTTAAAATTGCTTATGTCAATGAAGTTTTTGAGCCATTTATGAATTCGTATAAATACGCTAGGCATTGCCTCAACTTACCTAGCCCTGAGCATGGATATTATCTAGGGAGTGCTACTGATTTCACTCAAGAAAATCAGAAGTCGGCTCTCAGCAAACTAGTCCACATAGCGCGTCAAAATGCAAGCTTTCTGGGATTTATAGGAGGCTCGCCTTGTCCTGACTTTTCAGTGGGCGGTTAAAAACAAAGGGCGAGAAGGAGATCAGGGAAAATTATCATCCACTTATATTGATATAGTTTGTCAGCAAAAGCCGGACTTTTTCTTATTTGAAAATGTTGAAGGTTTATGGAAAACTCAAAAACATCGTACTTTTAACCCTCTTTCATCAGACTGGGAAGGTTAAAATGAAAAGAAAAGCCTGAAAGCTAGACAGAGATTATGGCTAAGCCTAGACCCGCCCGACCCACCGTCAAATGTGTAGATACCTATTGTGAATTGTATAAAGATTTATTCGTAGAAGTGAGAGCCTACGAAGCCTTCAAATATCTTCATGTAGGAGTAAAATTTTATTGTTTGCGATATTTGGTCGATTGTTGGGATGACTTTTATTATTCTTCTGCCTAGAGTGACGGAAGAGGGCTATAATACAGATGGAGCAACGTGAGCTTGTTGATCGCGCTATATTAGCCTCTTACCGTCAGAATATCCAGTTTCGACGGAAAAACTATAGGCCACTTTGAGCAATTTTTGAAGTGTACCCAATTGTCTAGACACTTAGCGTAAACTAGGGTTGTAAGTGTTTTTCACGCTTAGGAGTACTATGTCAATTTCATCATCTAAACAGCATAGCGAAACGACTCAATCAGCAGAGCCTTCCACCCCAAAAACGAGAATAAAGCGTCCAATTTGGGAGATAGTTGCAGAAATTGGTGCTCAAATTCCCGATGAAGAATGGGCTAATCTGCCAAATGATGGCTCGGTTAACTACAAGCATTACCTCTATGGTGTTCCCAAACACAACAAATGAGTACTTTTTTCGCTGATACAGGTTATTGGATTGCCCTATTCAACCCGCGCGATGCTTTACATACTAAAGCAATCTTCATGTCCAAAACAACACAAGCTCAGTTGATTGTCACAAGCCAAATGGTGTTAACCGAATTTCTCAATCATTTGCGTGATAATTAACCATCGCTGTTTTCAGCCAACTTACTGAGACGAATTAGCTCTTAAAGACTCAAAGCAGCACACAGCGCTGCTCCTATTAACCCCACTTTGGCATTGAGTACCACATAAACCGGAATAAGCTCTAAAAGGTCGCTCATTCGACCTTTTGCTCGAAAAGCTTTCATAAAGTTGCCCGCTTGCAGTAGGGGCAGAATTTTCGGGGCAATTCCACCCGCGACGTACAATCCCCCATAAGGCAGTAGTTTCAAAGCTAAGTTACCTGCTTCTGCCCCGTAAGCTTCGACGAATAGTTTCATCGTCTGTTTGCACAGGTAGTCGTCTCCTTCAAGGGCTGTTTTGGAAACTTGAGCCGCTAAATCAACTGTTTTAGAGATTTTACCTAATTCTTGTTCCCAAATTTGATAGACTTTCGCTAATTCCTCAGATTCAAGTTCGGGGGATTGCTGTCGCAAAAATTGGTAAATTGAGGCAATTCCCATGCCCGAAACCACCCGTTCGACGGATACCCGACTGATATCGTATTTTTCTCGCAGATAAACTAACAATTGATATTCCAAAGCAGAACGAGGGGCAAAATCGGCATGGGAACCCTCACTCGGAAACACGCGATAGCGATCACCACCCGTCGGAATCAAGAAGCCTTCTCCCAACCCCGTTCCGGCTCCCAAAACGGCAATTGGCGCATTGAGGGAGCGTTCAGGTGCTTGTAAGGGGAATACGTCTTCTGGTTGCAAACCTAAAATTCCGTACCCGATCGCGGCGAAGTCGTTGATTAACTTGACGGAGGCGACCTTAAGCTCAACTTGCAAGCGATCGCTTGACAATGACCAGTTCAAATTGGTTAATTCTGAGGTATTTTCGACAACTGGCCCAGCAATGCCAAAACAGGCGATATCCAGATTAAAAGACTGACCGAGGGTTTTGCTAGCATCATTGAGAAACTGAAGGACGATCGGCACTAAATCGGCATATTCTTGACTGGGATAGGTGTCTTCATAGAGCGCGGTCAGCATAGGCAAGCTGCCTTGGCTAGAGTCGGCGTTGACCAAGCGCAAGATGGTTTTCGTTCCGCCGATGTCTCCAGCTAATAATGTTGTCACGATAGTACTACTCCCTTTGGCGAAATAAATAATATTAGTTATCTGCAAACAGTTATTACTTTAGCAGTAAACTAAATTGTTATACCTTGACTAATTAACCCCCAAAATAATCTTTTTTTAAAGTGAATCATAAACTTCACCTACAGAAACTAGATGATATACGAGGATTTGCTGCGGTCTATGTCGTTGGTTATCACCTTTTTTCCTCGGCGACATTCATGCCTGAATGGATGAGAGTCTTTTTTTCCTTTGGGCAGGAAGCAGTCATCTTATTTTTTTTACTGAGTGGTTTTGTTATATATACAGCATCTTGTCAGGATGAAAAGCTCAATTTTAAAAAGTATTTTATTAAAAGATTTAGGCGTATTTACTTTCCTTTTTTTGTTTCTATTATTATCTCCATTTTAGTTTTTGCTTTTAATGGTGAATTGCAAGAAGAGTTTTCTGGGTTTGGGCTAATTGGCAATATTTTTATGCTTCAGGATCTTTCAATTGTTAAACCAGGGGTCGCTTTTAAACCTTTTTTACACAATTACCCTCTCTGGAGTCTTTCCTATGAATGGTGGTTTTATATGTTATTTTATTTTCTTTATCATAACAAAAAGTTTTTTACTTATAAATATAAAATATATGCAATTCTTCTCGTTTCTTGCATTGCCTATATCATTTATATTTTCTTTCCCAACCCTCTGTCTCAATTTCTTGCCTATTTTATTATTTGGTGGTCTGGCTTGACCGCAGCAGAAATTTATCTTTCTACTCAAAGATTTAGCTATCAAAGAATCAAACCTATACTCATCTGTCTCTTTTTTATGTCAGTTATGACTGCTCTTCCCGTTGCTTTTACCCATGAAATTCGTCTAGGTTATTATCCTTTTCTCAACTTTAGGCATTTTTGCTTTGCTTTTATTGCCATTGCGATCGGTCTATTTTGGTATCAAAGAAACCTAGTTTATTTCAATAAAACACTAGGTATTTTTTCAGTTGTAGCACCTATTTCATACGGTCTTTATATCTTACACTATCCTATTCTCATGCAATGGAAGTTAAATGTTTATATCTCAAACTGGGTAATGGAGTATGTGATTAAATTTGCTCTCGTTATTGGGCTTGCCTATCTCGTTGAGATTAAACTGCAACCCATCGTTAACAAATGGCTGAAATAATTGATTAAGTAGGTGTTTATAATTAAACGTAGGATGGGTACTGCCCATAACAAGCTTGAAAGCTATACAGGGTGGTGATGGTGGGCGATGCCCACCCTACAATTATTCTTCAACTTTAAATCTGCTAAAAATAATAATTATAAACAATTTTTAGTTTAAACGATTCCGCTAACTTGGCTCAAGTTTTTGGCTTGTCACGGCCCCTTCACATTAAGATAAGTAAGATCCCGTAAGCGATATTGTGAAATTACTGTAAATTATGCAAGTTGACTGGCAAGTCGCCAAAACTTACGAAGACATTTTGTATCACAAATGGCAAGGAATTGCCAAAGTCACCATCAACCGCCCCCACAAGCGCAATGCCTTTCGCCCTAAAACTGTCTTTGAACTCTATGATGCCTTTTGTGAGGCTCGCGAAGACCGTTCGATTGGGGTTGTCCTGTTGACAGGGGCCGGGCCGCACACCGATGGCAAATATGCTTTTTGTTCGGGGGGCGATCAGAGTGTTAGAGGAGAGGCAGGCTATATTGGCGATGATGGCGTACCGCGCTTGAATGTCCTCGACTTGCAGCGTCTAATTCGTTCGATGCCCAAAGTGGTCATTGCGCTTGTTGCTGGCTACGCGATTGGAGGAGGTCACGTTTTGCACGTCGTCTGTGACCTGACGATTGCGGCTGAAAATGCGATTTTTGGACAAACTGGGCCCAAAGTAGGCAGTTTCGACGGTGGATTTGGCTCTAGTTACTTGGCTCGAATTGTCGGACAAAAAAAAGCCAGAGAAATTTGGTATCTCTGCCGTCAATATACGGCGCAAGAAGCCCTAGACATGGGTTTGGTTAATTGCGTCGTTCCCGTCGAACAACTCGAAGCCGAAGGCGTTCAATGGGCCAGTGAAATTTTAGAGAAAAGTCCTATTGCGATTCGCTGTCTCAAAGCGGCTTTTAATGCCGATTGTGACGGTCAAGCCGGACTGCAAGAATTGGCAGGCAATGCGACGCTACTCTATTACATGACCGAAGAAGGAGCAGAAGGGAAGCAGGCATTTTTAGAAAAACGCCCCCCTAACTTCCGTCAATATCCCTGGTTGCCTTAGACGAACCGGCATTAGAATACTAAAAGACAAGCCGGACACCTGATTGTTGCCCCTGAACTGATTGTCGAAGTTCTCTCCCCCGGTGAACTTAACGAACAGCGAGACAAAGAAGTCAAACTTAAACTCTACTCGTTGCACGGCGTTCAGGAATACTGGATTATCAGTTGGCAACTGAAAACCCTGGAAATTTATCGCCGATCAAACGCTCGGCTTCAACTCGTTAGCACCCTCCTAGTGGACGACACGCTCACCTCACCCTTGCTGCCAAGATTCACTAGTCCCGTCGCTCAGATATTCCAGTAGCGGAGCAAGACCATAAATAAGAAATCGCACCTTTCCTCCGATTAAAGTGCGATTCTCTAAAAAAGCTGGTTGATCTTTTGCTTGTTAACTGGCTTGCAATAGCAACCCAATTGGTGTTAAAAAAGGATTTGAGTAGGGAACAGAAACTTGAGAAATTGTTAAAAATTGTTATGATTGAGGCGAATTGCCCTCTTCGGACTAAACAACAGCCGGGGCTGCTTCAGTCGGGGTTTCGACAGGCATTTCAACAGCACAGAGATCGACTGGACACTTGAGCACCAAAGAGTTTTCTAAACGAACCACTTTTTCTAAATTTTCCCAGGCGTTAGTAAAGGGAGGAGCCGCTAGACTACAGGCTTTCCACCCAGCACGAACCGACACGCCAAGTTGCTGGCACACTCCCCCTCTACGCCCTTCTGTCTGGAAATAACGACAGTAGCGGCAAGATGAGGTCGCAAAATTTGCTGTTTTCATGGGAGTCTCTGCAACACAATGATGTAATCAACGAGGAAACATAATAGTTCCTCAGAATTTATTGTCTAACATTGTCAATTGATACCTAATGTGTTCTAAATATCATCTTGTATCCATTTCCGCGATCCCCGCAGCGATCAGATCTTCCAATTCTTTTAATAATTGTTTTACAAAAAGATACATAGTATTTATAACAGGTGAACACTTAAGAGAAAATACTGAGCGAGAAGTAGTTTTTTTTAGCGAAAAGCGATGGGGATCAAGCTTAAAAGATACAACTAGGAGAAAACACTTGCTTGGATTCATCGCACTTGAATGAATAATCTTCAAGTTTAGACAAGCAAAATGTGCCTTTGTATACCACTGAAGAGAGAAATTTAGTCATTGTTAATTGTTTCCCCGTCTGCCCAACGTTGCACGGCACAATGGGAACAGACAGACCAACGGTCAAGTTCGCCAGACGGTGTAGGACAGTGACATCGAGGACAGCTAGCCAAATGCTGCGATCGCGCCTGAATCACGTTAGCCCAACGTTGAAAAGCAGCTTGCGGGGTAGTTTCAGTCGGAGAAATGTCTTTTGAGGAGAATTCGCCTTGCGTTTCGACAGAACTGGGATGCGCCTCTAAACTAGATGCAGACATCTCAAGGTTAGCAGCGTACCAGTTAGCAGAAGAAAAGCGAATATCAACTAGGGGTTCGCGCAAGTGAGCGTTGAGTTGCTGGAGCAAAGTAGGGCGTTGCAAGGACAACTGTTGCGCCCAAACCGCACTAGAAGTCGCTACCCACAACACCTGTCGTTGAATGTAGAGCGGACGAGTCTGTTGGACAATCTGGGCTTCAATAACCGTCTCCCAGCATTGGAGTAGGGCGCGATATTGTTGGTACTTGTCCCAACTCGGTTGCGCTGTTAGGGTTTCTAAAAGGCGATCAAGGGAATTTAATGACATTTTGTCTGAACGAACGGGAAAACCTGTTATATTTCAATATATTAAATCCTCCTTTAACTTTAAAACTTTGTTTAAGTTCTCTATGAACCAGCTTAATTCTGCTGAAATAACGGGAAAATTGACTTCAGACGCGGCGTTGAATGCTAAGATTGACAATAACCAACCCGCGATTGATGCAGAAATTGTCAGTCACGACGAAAGGCTTTCCCCAGAAAACCGCTCCTCAAGACATGAGGATTTTCTCTTGGCAACTGATACACTCATGCTCGGTGAGGATGCGCCATCTCTGTCAAAAGGCGAGAATGCTCCTGATTGGCTAGAGCGACTTCTCTCGCCTTGGGCGATCGCCTCGCTTTCGTTACTGTTGCTTTCTAACCTCATTCTGAGTTGGATGCAATTAGCCAACGCGAATCGGGCTGAAGTTTTACCACCCCCAGCGACTACCGAGACAGCAAAATTTGCGATCGCCGATAGTCTCAATCTGGCTAAAGATGCGGCGCATTCCCTATCGGTCGATGCTTTGAGTACCTTACCCTCCGTAGCAGCCATTCAGCCCATCGCTCAAACTCCCACAGTGGTTGTCCCCAAGCCCAATCAAACCCTGCCTCAACCGGCGGGGAATTTAACCGACGCTCTCCTGCCTCCCTCTTTGCAACCGCAATTTACCTCTTCTGCTCCCGCTACAACCCTCTCAGTGCCAACGCCACCCCAAACGACGTTTTCTGTCTCTTCAGCCCCCAGTCCCGTCCCTCCCTCAGTCAAGCCAGTTACCATCGCGCCGCCACAGCCTCCCAACCCACCAGAAGTGTCAGCCGATGATCGCTTGCGCCAGACGATGCGGCAGCAACTTCAGATAGAACAAGAAAATAGTTCACCGCTTGGTTTTAATCAGCGAACGCGCCTAGAGATGCAATCTCGCACTAATCAAATCGATCCAGCATTCCTGCCCGGTCAAATTCAGCAACTCCAGCAACTCCAACAGCAACACCAGAAGGGACAGGAATTGATAAGATAGCTGGTAGTAGGGGTTCGTTGAAAATCTAAAACCGTCATGGAATGGATAGAGCGCATCAGTCGGGTCGTTCGCGCCCAGATCACATACTTGGTTCAGGAAGCAGAAGATCCTGAAAAAATCCTCTCTGAAGCGATCGCGCTGATGGAGGAGCAATTAATTGCCATGCGTCGCGCTCTGGCTGAAGCGATCGCCACTCACCTCAGTTCCCAGCGACAGTTAATGCTTTTTGAAGCCTCCGCCCAAAAATGGTACGAACGCGCCCAATTAGCCATAGACAAAGGCAATGAAAAATTAGCCAGAGAAGCCCTCGTTAACCGCCAATCCTATCAAGTTCAAGCTCAATCGCTTCAACAGCAACTTGAAGGGCAAAATCAGTCCATTGGCAAAGTTAAACAGAATTTGCGCCAACTCGAACAAAAATTCACGCAAGCGAGAGCCAAAAAAAGCCTCTATCTAGCACGACTGCGATCAGCCGCCGCTTCTCAAAAGTTGCATGAAATTGTGGGAAATCTCAACTCAGAAAGTGCTTCTGGAGTCTTTGAGCGCATAGAAGCCAAAATTCTCGAATTAGAAGCGCAATCCGAACTGACGATCGGACAAATAAGCGATCCGCTAGAGCAACAATTTGCCACTTTAGAAGGGAGTGACAGTATTGAGTCACAATTGGCTCAATTAAAAGCGAACAAAAAAGAGGGCAGTTAATTTCGCCCACTGACGGCCCCGTCTTCTTTCTTTTATTCTATTTTTTGGACAAGCTTGCTTTCTTTCATCACTTTCGGAAACTGCGATCGCTAGAAGCTTTATGACCAGATAGTTTGAGCGATTTGACAAGAATTTTGATTTCTTAGTAGAAAATAATTGAGCGATCGCTTACTATCACAGGGTTCTAGAACTTAG
>JBGTNM010000132.1:0-4955 GCA_041743025.1 Microcystaceae cyanobacterium | reverse complement strand
TCGTAATCGACATCGACGATTTGGATTAAGAGTCAACTTAATCGCGGGTATTTATAATTATGAATTAGAGAATTAAGCTTTAATTAAAATCTGATTTAACTAAAATATAAAACAATTGAATTGAGCTTTTAATGAATAGCTGAACTGATTTGTCATGTCTTTTTTAACGTTTTTTTGATGGCGATTATTGTAAACAAGCTTTCAGCAATTTTTGTCACTTAATGACTTGCAAAAACTGAAAAATTATTGCTATTTTATCGAGAGAAAGTTTAAAAAATAGCCATTTATTATAGCATAAAATATTTTTTCAAGAGGTCTCGTTTTTCAAAGGGCTGTTTGACCTTATCCATGAGAAACCTCGTAAGATAATCTGACATTATGTATTTGATTCTGCCATCTGGTAATTGCTCTATCATTAGATTTCCAAGACTATCGGTTTGTTCATCTAATATGCCCAAATTCTGTTGCCGTTTTATCATGCGTCTAACGAATCGTTATTAGAAACGTGTTTTTTTATGCTAGATATAGAACGCCAAATTCAACTTGCCGAAAAATTAGCTGATGCGTCGGGGAAAGTCATTTGCCACTACTTCCGACAGCCTAATCTTCCCGCCGAAACCAAAACAGGCGATCGCTCCTCTATTGTCACCATTGCCGATCGCGAAGCCGAAGAAGTGATGGTAAATATTCTGCAAGCAGAAGCCCCCGATGATGGCATCATCCGCGAAGAAGGCGAAAATATTCTCTCTCGCAGTGGCTATTATTGGGTACTTGATCCTATTGATGGCACGTCTTCTTTTGTCAAAGGATTGCCGATTTTTGGGACGTTAATCGGCTTAGTTGCGAAAAATAGCCATTATTCGCTATTAGGTATCATCAATCAGCCAATCTTACAAGAACGCTGGCTCGGAGTAAGGGGACAGCCAACCCGTCTCAACGCTCAAATTATCAGCAATTCCTACGCGCAAGACACTGAGAGCCTGCTCAGTGAGGCTTGTTTGACCTCGACTACGCCTTTGATGTTCGTCACTCAACGGCAACAAGCGATCGCTCAAAAACTGCAAACTCTCTGCCAGCGAACTGCCTTTGGCGGAGATTGCTACAATTATGCTTCTCTCGCTTCAGGTTGGAGTGCGATGCCAATGGTTATTCTAGAATCAGACCTGAAATATTATGATTTCTGCGCTTTGATTCCTATTATTGAGGGGATCGGCGGAATAATTACCGATTGGGGTGGTCAGCCCTTAAATGCTCAATCTAACGAAGTGCTAGCCGCCTCTAATGCCAGCTTACACCAGCAAGTGCTAGAGGCGATCGCTTAGTCAAAAGTTTAATATCTAAAACTTTTATTTCAGTTTTACATTTTCAGTTGACTCTCGTCTTTAACTAAATTTTGGGGCTGTTAGAAAAATCAAGGGAGGGAAGTCAAGAGAAATTAAGCGATCGCTCTAAATGTTGTTTGCAAGCCAGAGTGTTTATGTTTGCGAGCCACAACAGCTAAACAACCTCTCCATAACTCTTTTCCAGCGCTCAATGAACCGAAAGCAGCCTTTTTCTGAAGGCGAACAACAGACCCACCAGCCCGGAGATGAGAACACCAAGTGATGAGTCAGGTTCTGAGACCGCTTCCAGTGACGTCATCTCGCAGAAGTTGGAGACATTGTTGGTATCCAGCGTCACCGCACCATTTTGCGCCAAGGCTCTACCGCACTCAATGTTTGCGCCAGTAGTCAGGGTGATGCTCGTGAGCGCTAGAATATTTCCCACGAACTGAGTACCGGTACCGAGAGTCGCGGAGCTGCCGACCTGGAAAAACACATTGGGAACGTCACCGCTGGTCGTGAGAACAGACGAGTTGCTTGCGGTCGTGAGCGTGCTCCCTATCTGGAAAACGAAGAGCGCATCGGGGTCGCCTAGATTGTCGAGCGTGAGTGTTCCCGTCAACTGAGCCGATGACATAAAAGAATAAACGCCAGGCGTGAGCGTGAGTCCACCCAGATCCTGACCAGTCAAGTCCACATCGCTACTCAAGCCTGCTAGAGAATTGTACGCAGTTGCGTTATCTGCCTGAGCCTGAGCCGCGACTGCATCAGCTGTGAATATCGTTCCGGTCACGATCCCTGGAGGAAAGCCAGTGACCGAAGAACCTGGGCTGACACCCAAATTTTCCGTGATGACGGACGGGCCGGTATTGGTAACCGTCGAGCCACCCAAGACCCCGAAGCTATTCGCCGTTCCCAGCAGAGAAACAGAAGCGGCTTTTGCTTCCGCTTGAAAACTGGAGAATGCCACGATTCCCAAGACTATCGCGTACTTGTAGTTCATTTTGAATCTTCAATTTTCTAAGTGTTGTCACTAGTTACTAGATTATCTTAATATGAGATTTTTGGTCATCACCAAAAGAGAAAAAGCTAAGAAGTTTGAAAATTTGCCATCGTCTAACTTTTGACTTCTTTCATAAGCAGGATGTCACTTTAAAACAAATTGGCTGAAATAAAGTAAGAAGCTATGTTAAGGAGAAAGCACCATGACAGCCGAACCATCCAAACCTCTCATTGATTTTTCCCACGCTTCTGGGGAGCCGATTTCTCTTACCTCTCAAGTTGAAGCCTCTGAAGGACAAGATCTGCCAGACGACCATTTGCCAAAGTCGCAAGAATCTGACTTTAATCCTGAAGATGAGGCGAAAACTGTGGGAGATAACCAAATTATTACCGCTAACATTCACGCTGGCTAAAGTCGTTGTATATGACCATATTTCTGATTACCACGAACAGAAAATGACTTAATCTGAGAGGTTTTATGAACAGAACTCAGAAAACTTTGACTTGCTTTTTAACAGGATTGGCAGGGTTGAGTTTGTCAGTTTTTTCGGCACAAGCGATTCCAGAACCCAGTCAAATTACTCAAAGGGTCGGTCAAATTCCTAATTACTGTCAAGCCAAAGAAAGTTTATTGGTAATTGCTGAAACAAGAGGATTTTGGGTAAATATTTGCGGTAGAGATGTCCCTCAGACTTATATCGGAGTCAGTAAGCAAAATGGCAATAAAATTCGCTTGCCACTTAAAGATTACGACCAACAAGGCGATTATTTTGAGGCGGTTAATGGAAATGTCAGCTATCTCTTGATTCGACGTACCGCTAAGGGTGATTTTTTAACTGTTACTCAGGGAAAAAAAGAATTGTTCAGACAACCCGTGCTAAATTGGTTCGAGCAGTAGTAGTATGCGTTCTGAACGCATCTTACATTAAATGCGATCGCACGTTTTTAAACCCAGGAAACAAAAACCAACTGCCCCCAGTCACAGCTATCTAGTCACCGATCGCAACTTGCACAATTCATGCACTGTCTGGGTAAAGTATTTCTCTTTTTTCTCTTTTTAGCTGGTTCGTTGGTCGTTCCTCCCATTTCTGAGTCTAACGAATGTTTTGGTCTTGCTTGGGGGGCTGATTTTAAATCTTACGGCACGAACGGACAAGATGGTAAAGCAGGAGAATCTGGGCAAAATGGAAGTAATAGTGATAATTTGACTATTTTTGCCGATGGTTCTCCTTTAACGCTCAATTTAGCCGGTCGAGAGGGTGGTAACGGAGACAATGGCGGCGATGGACAAAAGGCTGACTGCGGTTCTCAACCCGTTGACGTGCGTTACAATTTACAGGCAGCTAGTGGTGGCAATGGAAGTAACGGTGGCAATGGCGGCGATGGCGGCAATGGCGGTTCGTTGACGATTTATACGACTAATCTAGCCAATCTCAAGCAAATCTACGTCGATGCGGCTGGTGGCAAAGGAGGACAGGCAGGACAGGCAGGTAAGGCAGGTCAAGGTTGTAACTGTACTAAACCCTACTGGACGCTAGAAATCTGTACTGGTAAACCAGGAGATGCCGACTATCGTTGTACCACCCAAGAATTTAGCTGTCAAAATAGCAGAAATGGCGTTGCTGGCGTGGGGGGTGTGGCGGGACGAGATGGCTTTTCGGGGAAATTAACCTTAGTAAGTTTAAATAAACCTTTAGAAGATGACCGTCCTGCCGCAACGGTTGCCATGTCTCAACTCAGAGAACAAGGTTATATTCTTTCTAAAAATTTTTGGGAAACTCGCCAGGGTGCAACCGCAATGTTTGCTCAAGGTTCCGTTATTGATGACCAGTATTTAGCTTTAGTAAAGCGGGAAGAACGGTCTTTTTTACTCATTTGGAATGCGCCGCAATCTTTTAATAAATTTGCTGACAGACAAGTGACTCTCAATCTGCAAGATGCATCAGGCATTAATGCCGTATTACCTCAAGATATTTGGATAGAAACTGCGACGCAACAGCATGATAATATTACCGAACTTGTCGTTTATAATGCCATTTTAGAAACCGAGGCAACCCAATTAGAAAGTGAAGGATTATTAGAAAACGGAACGAATTTACAGTTAAAATTAGTTGATAAAGCAAATCTCTCTAATTTAATCGCTAGTCAATTTAAAATTACCTATCGCATTACTCGTTCTGATCCTCGTTTTCGTCCTGTTTCCGACTACATTACGCAATTTGAAGGGGAAGTACCTGCCGAATTAATCAAGCTTAATGGAAACCAATTTACGATTGATATCGGCAAACTTCCTATTGAACCGCAACATCTTAGACCAGGATTAGGAGTAGAGATCAATCTAAAAATCGCTCGTTCTTTTGCGGGTTATTCAGCCGAGCAAAGAATTGTCATTCAAGATATTATCGGGCCATTTAGGTAATATTTAAAATCAAAACGATTAAATAGGCTAATTGCTGAATTTTTAAGAGCGATCGCAAAATAATAAGCTACAGTTAAATAATTCCCACCACATCTTCATACAAAGCTTCAATAGGACAGCGAAAATCAACACTAGCTAAGTGAAGTTCTTCTCCTTTACTATAAGGATAGAGTACCCACAATCCCTCCGCATTGCGACGAAAACATTCTACG
>JBGTNM010000131.1:0-18919 GCA_041743025.1 Microcystaceae cyanobacterium | reverse complement strand
CGAAATAAGTCTCAATCAGGGCTGTGGGGCTAGAAGCTGTTGACATGGCTAGATTTCCTTAGATACTCTGGATTATCCTACTTCAGCACATCCCCTATCCATCACTTTCCAATTGTTAAGAAACGTATGCGGTTGCCCTGCTATCGCCTAAAGAAAGGTTGACAGATGCAATATTATATGCAGTGGCGTTATTGTTAACCCATTGTAAGGCTTCTTCTAAGTCGGCAAAGTAACCAGAACCGTTATCGCCAAACACTTTTAGAACAATTAGGTTGGCATCGGGGGCGAGTTGGGAGGCAATACTGGTAATGTGGGAACCGTGATTATTTTTATCACTAGCATCTCCATCATGATCAGCGAAGTCGTATTGATAAATAATTTTATCAGCAATACCATCACCATTATTATCAGTACCAAATAGGGGATGATTTAAATCGGCACCTGTGTCAATAATAACGGTAGCGTAACCCTGTCCTTTGATGTTGGCAAAGCGAGAATCTGCTATAAAGTCGTCCAGGTTAATTAAAGAGGTGGCGGCGGTGGTTTGGGTGTTGCTGGCGCTGAGAGGATCGCTAGGGGTAAAGATCTTGGTGCTAGATGCAGTGGTGGTAATGTTGAGGATGGGATGGGTTTGTTGCCAACCGTTTTGTACAATTTGAGCGACGGTATAGGTGCCAGGACGGAGATTATCAAAGGTGTAAGTCCCTTGAGAATTGGTTAAAGTTGAGGTTTCGCTTGTATCCAGTTGGTTGTTATTGTTGGGATCTAGATAGACTGTCCAATCTCCATCAGCAAAGGTGACGGTAATGGGGGTGTTGGTATAGTCATCAGGAGCGATCGCACTTCCATTACTCGGCGTTAAAGTAACACTAACTTCGCCATCACTTCCACCAGTGCGGGTAACAGTAACAGCAACGACAGGAGTTCCGTCTTCATTAACGCTGTAATTAGCGGTACTAAATGCTAACGTACCAGGTTGAATGGGATCGTCATTGATAATGGTTAGTGTAGCGGTATTTTGAGTCCCAACTGTCCCACCGATAGCATTAGTCAGCGTTAGATTAATCGTCTCATCCGCTTCAAATTGATTGTCATTGACAATGGGAATATTAACCGTCTTGGGAGTCGTATCCCCATCGGCAAACGTAACAAGAATAGGACTACTGTTATAGTCATTTGGTGCTGTAGCTGTACCATTGCTAGGCGTAACGGTAAGACTAACTTGTCCATCGCTTCCGCCTGTACGGGTTATCGTTACCGCAGCGACAGGCGTACCATCTTCGTTGACGCTATAGGTTGCATCGCTAAACGCTAATATTCCTGATGGCTAAATTTATATAGCTTTTTTAGTCGGGGCTGACGGGGCGAAAATTAATGGTATGGGGCATAATATTATTATGCCCCTACCTTCTAAGTAGGTGGTCAAAAATAAAGTAAAAATAGTTTGTAGTTGCGCTTTAGCGCACAGCGCACTCCATATAGGCTCAAGCCCTACTACGAACCAAATTTATTTTACGTTTAATTATGCTCACCTGCTTACACCCTAGACCCTACACTCTCCTTAAGCGGCTTGACAATCGATGCTTGCTGAGCTAGAAACGCTGCCAATTGGGTTTCAATTTGCTGGCGGACTACCTGACGAAACTCGATAAAATGTTCCGCTTGAGCGCAAACCGACAGATAGCTAGTGACTGCTTCTGGATATTGCCACAGCAAACTCACCAGATTGAACCAGAAACGCCAACGAGACGGACGCACTACCCCCTGCCGCCAACACAAAATAAACAATGCCCGCAGCGTCACCCAGTCAATCGAGGGACTACCTGCCGGTTCAAGGCGATCGCGCTTATGTTGTCGCTGTCCTTCGGCTAACAGCAAAAAATAGCGATAAGTACGGTTGAGAAAAATCTTCGGCTCGTATAACGTCCAAAACGCCTTCAGGTACTCTTGAGCAATCTCTTCGATGGGACGGGTAGGGAGGAAATTCATTAACGTGACTTGATTAATATCGGCTGGTTGACCGAGCAATCGCCCTTCTTGAGCGAGTCGCTTCGAGAGAGCCGTATCGGGTAAGGCTTGCAGCATACTGAAGATAGCGGTCGGAATGGCAGTTTTTTCGACAAATTCAACCACGCGATCGCCCGCCCCGGCTTTTTCCCCATCAAAACCGATGATAAATCCAGCCATCACCCGCAAGCCAGCGTTAGTAATGCTCATCACCGATTCCAGCAGAGGGTCGCGCATATTTTGGTATTTTTGCGTCAAGGCCAGACTGCTGGTATCGGGGGTTTCGATGCCGAGGAAAACCGCACCAAACTGGCAGTCAACCATCAGTTGCATCAATTCAGTGTCTTGTGCCAAATCGACTGAAGCTTCGGTGGCAAAGGAAAATGGATAGTTTCGCTCCTCCATCCAAGGTTTGAGTTCTTTGAGCAACAATTTGACGTTGCGTTTGTTGCCAATAAAGTTATCATCCACTACAAAAATACTGCGCCGCCAGCCTAAATCGTAGAGCCGTTGCAATTCGGCGAGCAGTTGGGTGGGGGTTTTGGTGCGAGGCTTGCGCCCGTAGAGAACGATAATGTCACAAAATTCGCATTGGAAAGGGCAACCGCGTGAGAATTGTACCGACATCTCCGCGTAGAACTCCCTTTCTAATAAATCATAGCGGGGAATGGGAGTGATCGTGACATCGGGTCTATCTCCCGACGAGCGCAAGATGCCCGTTCGTTCGCCTCGTTCTAGGGCTTCGACAAATAGAGGCAGCGTAATTTCTCCTTCGTCGAGAACCAAAAAATCAGCCCCCGCCTTTTTAGAATCTTCGGGAATGGCAGTCGGGTAAGGGCCTCCCACCGCGACCAACTTGCCTCGTTGCTTGGCTTGCTGAATCTGAGCCAAAAAATCTGGCTTCTGAACGATCATCGCTGAGAGCAGCACCAAGTCTGCCCACTCCCATTCCGACTCTGTCACTTCCCGTAAGTTGCGATCAACTAGCTTGAACTCCCAAGTTTGGGGCAAGATAGCCGCAACGGTAATCAATCCCAAAGGCGGTAACTGAGCCTTTAGGTTAACCAGTTCCAAGGTTTTTTCAAACGACCAGAAACTTTGGGGAAACAACGGATAGATTAGTAAAACTCTCACCCTCATCACCTCAACCGCGAAATTGTGTTACTGCTATTATGGGCTATGATTGCTAAATTGGTGATCGGTGAATTGGTAAAAATTAGGCAAATTCTTATAGTGCCTCAACCTAAATCCATTAACCCCATAGCGGTTTTTCCCACTCTAGTCAGAGGCGATCGCCTTATCAGTCAGGTTAATCTGACTTTAACGGTGTTTCTTTGAGGAATTAACGCTCATGCCATCCCCCAAACCTCTTAAGGGAATTGAATTGATCGACTGTGCCCAAGCCTGTGCCAAAAATGGGTTGTCAGAAGCTGCCTATCAGTGCGGTTACGGTGAAGATGAGGCTGAGTTTCAAGCAGCACTCAAAGAGGCTTGTCAGGAAAAAGGGATTAAAATTGACGCGCTCAAAGATCTAGCAAACCTAGCCGAAACTTCTCAAACAGAAATTGCCCCTGTTGATTTTGGCCAGTTCTAAACTGATGGCCGATAGCTAAGTGACTTCTACACATCAGAATTTCTTTTAAACTGGAAATGTCGTTTCAAGAGAAATTGATGCAAGTCACTTCCCCTCTAGACCTCACAACGATTGTGGCTGGGTTTCATGCCCTATCAGACCCGCTCCGACTCCAAATTTTGACCTTATTGCGTTCTCAAGAGCTATGCGTCTGTGAGCTTTGCGAACAAATGAATATCGCTCAGTCCAAACTTTCTTTTCACCTCAAAACCCTTAGAGAAGCTGGGTTACTCCATTCGCGCCAAGAAGGACGCTGGATCTACTATCGTCTAAATTTGTCACAATTTATCGTTTTGGAGGAGTATCTTGCTCAATATCGACGGTTTAGCCCTCTTTTACCCGCACGAACTTGTCAAGACGCGACCTCTTAAACAGCTAAAGGCATTGGGAAGGCTGTAGTCTTCTGTTTTGCTCGTTTGAGAGAAACTTAATTTTTTTTTACTTTACATATCAACTTTTTTTGAAATAATAGGAGGCAGTTATCCTGACCGACTGAGGCAGTAAGATGAACAGTCAACAAAAAATTTTGATAAATCAAGGAAAATTGCTGAGTTTGAGTATAGGACTGGGAGCCATGTTACTAGCTTGTGCTTCCGCTCAAGAAAACAAACCTATAAAAATAGATGGCTCTAGTACGGTATATCCCATCACTCAAGCGGTAGCCGATGCTTACAAAGGGCAAAACCAGAATGCAGGAGAAATTACGGTTGAGTTTTCAGGGACAACAGGCGGATTCCGCAAGTTCTGTGAAGGCAAGACAGAGATCAGTAATGCCTCCCGTCCGATTAATAAAGCGGAAATATCGATGTGCAACCGCTACAATGTCAGATTCATCGAACTGCCGATGGCGTTTGATGCGCTAACTGTCGTGGTGAATCCAGCTAATAACTGGACGCAGAGCCTGACCACTGAAGAATTAAAGAAAATGTGGGAACCTGCGGCAGAGGGAAAAATCAAGCGATGGAAACAAATTAAAGCCGATTTTCCGGATAAACCTCTCAATCTCTATGGAGCCGGTACAGATTCAGGAACCTTCGACTATTTTACCGAAGCCATTATCGGCAAGTCACGAGCCAGTCGTCTTGACTATGTTAAAACCGAAGATGACGAAATTATCGTACAGGGAGTAGAACAAGACCCGAATGCGTTGGGCTATTTTGGTTTTGCTTATTATGAAGCCAATGCTAAACATTTAAAAGCTGTGGCGATTGATGCTGGAGAAGGGCCAATTTTGCCATCACGAGAAACAGTAGAGAGAGGGGAGTATCAACCCCTTTCCCGTCCCCTATTTATCTATGTCAATTTAGCGGCGGCTCAGAACAATCCGGCTTTAAGGGACTTTGTAGAATTTTACATCGACAAAGCTCCAGAAATTGTCCCGACAGTGGGGTATATTCCCTTACCAGAAGAAGGATATCATCTCGCAGAAGTGACCTTTCAAAATGGGGAAGCAGGAACCGTTTTTGCAGGAAAATCCCAAATCGGTTTGACGATTGGTGAATTACTCCGTAAGAAAGCTCAGTTTTAAAGTTATCTAGCAAGAAAATGACCAATTTTGACCATCCTCCTAGAATTTTATTTCTCTATGGTTCATTGCGAGAGCGTTCCTACAGTCGCTTACTCGCAGAAGAAGCCGCCCGAATCATTGAAGGATTCGGGGCAGAAGTTAAGTTTTTCCATCCCCATGAACTGCTCTTGCGGGGTCAAGTAGAGGAAACTAACTCAAAAGTCCAGCAATTGCGTGAATTAAGTCTGTGGTCAGAAGGACAAGTTTGGTCATCTCCCGAAATGCACGGCAACATCACAGGCGTTTTGAAGAATCAAATTGACTGGATTCCCTTAGAAATGGGGGCAGTTCGTCCAACTCAAGGCAAAAACCTCGCTGTTATGCAAGTTAGTGGCGGTTCGCAGTCTTTTAATGCCGTCAATTCCATGCGAATTTTAGGGCGATGGATGCGGATGTTCACTATTCCTAATCAGTCTTCTGTCGCCAAGGCTTATCAAGAGTTCCATGAAGACGGGACGATGAAAGATTCTCCTTATCGGGATAGGGTAATCGATGTGATGGAAGAACTTTACAAATTTACCTTGCTGTTACGGGACAAGGTGGATTATTTAACTGACCGCTATAGTGAACGCAAAGAACGAGAACAAAGCCAACTTCTGAAACTTGCCGCCGATTGATTAAAGTTGTTTTATGTCAGAATTAACGCTTTACCCTGATTATATTTGGTGGGTCATACCCGGAAAACTCGCTGGTATGCCTCGCCCTCCCCTAGAAGATTTACCTCAACTTTATGAGGCAGGATTGCGCGGAATTGTTTCTGTGATGGACGAACCCTCTGGCATTAAGGAATACGAACAAGCTGGACTGGCTGCTCTTTGGCTGCCAATTATCGGTGGCAAAGCCCCGACGGTTGAACAGGTTCAGCAATTTGTTCAATTTGCCGAGCCGATGATAGCTCAAGCGGTAGCTGTTCATTGTACCAGTGGTAATCGCAGGACGGGAACACTTTTAGCCGCTTATCTGGTTGCTAAGGGGGAGAATACAGATAGAGCGATCAAGCATATCCAACAGGTACGCCCGACTGCCGAATTGCGAGAAGCCCAAATTCAATTTCTGTATGACCTGCCGGGATTATTAGGGTTAGACTTGAACTGAAGTTTTAATTCTCCCAAGATTTTCTGATGACCAGCTTGCTAAAGTGCTGTTTGATGCTTTTAATCTTTAATTTGGCTAGCTATTATTTCTCACAGCCTGTTTTAGCGAGTTCTTCTGGCATTGTCGCCGGAAATGTTGCTCAAATCGCTTTAGAAGCTTCCGATCTGCCGTCTCGTTTTGAACCTGCTCCCTCGTTTTTGCAAAAAGCCATTCTGCGGGGTATTCAATCACTCGACCCTAACCTGAAAAAAGAAGGGATTGCGCTGGATAAAATTACCACCTTCGTCGATTTGGAACAAGCAGAACTCATTTTAGGCATGACAGCCAATTTACCCAGTCGCCCAGCCATTGAAAAGTTTGATGCTGGGTTGCGTCGCCGCGATGCTAGTGATTTTTTCGTGACTGGCATTCGGCGCAGCCTATCTGGATTGGGAAAAGTAAAAGTGACCAAAGTGCAAGAACTATCCTCACTGGGCGAAATTGGAGAAATGGCTAGGGGATTTGCCATTGAGGCGGAAGTCGAAGGTATATCTTTGCGTTTGTCCTCAGAAGCGATCGCCTTCCGGCGCGGCAGTAGAAGTGTGCTCGTCGTTCTCGGCGCACTCAACCATCCGATTGAAGGCATCCGCGTTCGTGAAATTGCCCTCCGGCTTGATCGCCGATTGCTGAGAGTCGAGCGTTAGGTAAAGGGGAATCGGTACTATGATTTTAATGATTGAGTGAGGACTATGATAAGAGTCGGGAATCGGGAATAGAATTGATGATTTTAGGCTTCGATCCTGGACGAGATAAATGTGGTATTGCTGTTATGGAGCGCGATCGCCATCTCCATTACCATCAAGTCGTCACCTCAGAAACGGCACTCGCCACAATTGAGACGCTCTGCCAACAGTTGCCGATTGAGTTAATCGTCATGGGAAATTTAACGACTGCCAAACAGTGGAAAACCCAAATTGAAACTCACTTATCTCCTACGCTTCCCCTAATCCTGGTAGACGAACGCAACAGCACTTTAGAAGCCCGCGATCGCTACTGGCAAATGTACCCCCCCCAAGGACTCACTCGCTTACTGCCTGCGGGAATGCGCGTTCCTCCCCGTCCCGTTGATGATATTGTGGCTATTTTATTGATTGAACGTTATTTAGAATCTCTTAATCGTTAGCTCACCTGTCCTGAATTTTACTGAACTCAACTCCTGAACTTTTCTGAAGAAAACGGGATTTTTTCTACTAGCGATTCCCGCCATACTAAAGACATCAAAGGAAAACCAACCCACCGAGAAAACACCATGCAACTCACCTATCGCGGCATCAACTACACTCCCTCTACCGAAATCTCTGCTCCCAAAACCGCCCAACTCATCTATCGCGGTGTGGCTTTTGAGCGTACTTTCAACCGAGTTACCCCTGTCCGTCAGGCAGCTTGTGATACTGAAAACGCCGTTAAGTTCATCTATCGTGGCTTGACCTACAATTGTACCCCTACGCCCGTCACACCTTACCAACAGCCCCGCGCTCTCAACTGGCGTTATCAAGTGGCTTAAAATCATTCAGAAGCTTCCGAAACAGTGATTATTTCAGCGTCAACCCTCCAAATCCCCTTCTAGAATGGCTGCGATCGCTGCTTTGGCATTGTCTTTAAATTCTTTGATGTCAACCCTTCCCAACAAGCCAACCGCCACCAGCATTCCCACAGCTTGCAGAGCAAAAACGCTACTGTAAGCCAGTAAAGGAGAGGCAAACAGTAGTTTACCCAGATTTAACACTGCCCCGCCAAGAACCGTTGCCAGTCCTCGCGCCATCGCCTGAGATAGTCCCCACGCGCCAATAAAGGTTCCTGCCGTTTCTGCCACCGTCAAGTCGAGCATCAAATTGGTTGCCCCAGCAGTAATTACGCCAGCCGCCAAGCCAAAAAAGAGCAATGCCGATTTTAAAAGTTGTTGGCTACCCACCGCACCTGCCAGAATAATCAGCCCAAAACACAACGCTGCTACAATACAGCCAAATCGGGTCGTTTTCTGCTTTCCTAGACGCGGAATCACCCAAAATCCGGTTGAAACAATGCCGAGCAAAGTTCCCATACCAAAAAAAGCATTGAGTTGCGTCGTCTCGGAAATACACATCCCAAACACCTCACCCCCGTAAGGTTCCATTACAGCATCTTGCATGAACAAGCTGATGGTGAGAACCAGCAAAAACGAGAAAAATATCCCCGTTTGTCGGCTGGCTGTGAGGACGCTTAACGCCCGACGCAGGCTAATTTGGTCTTCACGAGCGATCGCACTCGAACGCACGGCAAAGCGAGAATAGCGCCTCTCAACGCCCCAAGTCGATAAAATGCACAATCCGAATACCAGTGCAGGTAGTAAAATAAATACCGGATTAATCGTTGCCTTTAATTTGGCAATATCGGCAATTTTCCCGCCTTGTGTTGGATTATAGCTCAAAATCTCAGCCCCACAAATTTCAGGTGTGTCGAGCAACTTCGCGCTCACGATCGCGCCAATGACAATCCCCACCATCAACATCGACCAAACAATGCCCACCAGTTGAGAACGGTTATTGTCGTCTGATACATCTACCAAAAGCGCAGCAAAGGGTGTTGAACTGGCACTGAGGGCTAATCCGTAGAGAGCAAAAACTAAGGCGAGTAGTCCTGCCCAAGCATAACTTAAGCCACTCCATCCCCCTGCTTGTAAACTCAGTCCCAACTGCCAGACGACTTGCAAGGCAAGGAAGGAAATAATAGTAAAGAGAGTCGCGCCGATCAGGACATATCCGGTACGGTGAAAGCCCCAAAACGGCTTGGTGTCAGACATTTGTCCGAACCAAACTCGCGCCGGACTGACAAACTGGTGCATAGCGATCGCTCCTGCTGCGATCGTTGGCAGTACCGTCAGTTCATCGATCATAATGCGGTTGAGAACTCCCAATGTCAGCAGAGACATAATGCCTAATCCCATTTGGAATAACCCCAGCCGAAACATTGTCAGCAAATTGATGTTAGGCAGTGGTTTGTGAGGAGAAGCACTCTTAAAATTGCTAGCAGCCATTACTGAAATCGGTAAGGTGATATCACAGCAAAATCGATACCTCTAAGGATAGAACAAAATTGAGGCTCTAAATAGACTATTCTATAGAAGAAAATAAGCAATTGTCCAACATGATCGCAGATAATCCTTCATTCACTTTTTCGCAATCGGTTCGGTTTTGGTGGTTCCGTTTCTGGAAATTTTCCCGTCCTCATACGATTATCGGCACGAGTCTTAGTGTTTTGGCACTTTTTTTGATCGCTTTATCGACTCAAAACAGTGTTTTGTTAAACTGGGAACTACTTTTTGGTACATTAATTGCCTGTTTGTGTGGCAATATTTACATTGTGGGGTTGAATCAACTCGAAGATATTGCCATTGATAAAATTAATAAACCACACCTACCGCTAGCGTCAGGCGAATTCTCGCTTAAACAAGGACAGTGGATTGTTGGTATTACAGGCATTTTAGCTCTCACTTTTGCCGCAGCTTTAGGACAATGGTTATTTTTGACGGTTATCGTCAGCCTTGCTATTGGTACGGCGTATTCTTTACCACCCTTTCGTCTAAAACAATTTCCCTTTTTGGCAGCACTGTGTATTTTTACAGTGCGTGGTGTCATCGTCAATCTCGGACTTTTTCTACACTTCAATCAAGGATTAACAGGTAAAGCCCAATTAACGCCGGTGGTGTGGTTGTTGACCCTATTTATCTTGATTTTTACCGTCGCGATCGCCATTTTTAAAGATGTTCCTGATATGGAAGGAGATAGGCAATATAATATTACAACGTTTACCCTTCTCTTAGGCAAATCAACTATTTTTCACTTAACTCAATGGATCGTTACTTTTTGTTATTTAGGAATAATTACTGCTGGTATTTTTCATCTGCCGGGCATCAATTCCTGGCTCTTAATTTGGTTTCATATCGGTTTATTAAGTCTACTTTGGTGGCGCAGTAGACAAATAAATCTTGACGAGAAAACATCCATCGCAAGCTTTTATCAATTTATTTGGAAACTTTTTTTCTTAGAATATCTATTATTTCCCCTTGCCTGTTTTTTTACTTAAATCGAGACTCTGTTGCTTATAGTAGTTTATAATTCGCTTATTGTATGACAGACTCCGGTTCAAATAACAGCCCTGAATTCCTCTCTGTAGCTCAAACCGCAAAGCTACTTGATGTAACTCGCCAGCGGGTTCATGACCTGATTAAGAATGGTCAGATCGTCGCTCGTAAACTTGGACGTTACTACTATATAGAAGCTGTTGAGTTGGAGAGATATAAGAATCAGCCTACTGGAAAACCTTATCAACCGCGCACAACTTCTCAAGATAAGTCTATTGACAAATGACAATAGAGTCTGTAAGCTCAAATCATATTAACGTACTGAAGGTTAAGTCAATGCTCCCGTTTCAAGCGATTACCCCTGATGCTGCGACCCAGCAAGGATTGCAACAGGTTTATATGAGTGAGCATGGCATTCTCTATCAAGGAGATTGTCTTAAGTTTCTGTCAGCGTTGCCTCATGAGTCTGTAGATCTTGTGTTTGCTGACCCACCTTTTAACCTTGGAAAAGAATATGGCGAAGGTGTCAGCGATCAGATGGAAACCGATAAATACTTAGGTTGGTCGCAACAATGGCTTGATCAAAGCATTCGTGTGCTTAAACCAGGTGGCAGTCTATTTATATTTAACCTGCCTAAATGGTGTATAGAGTACGGTGCATACCTCAATCAACAAGGAATGCAGTTTCGGCATTGGATTGCTTGTAGAATGCCAAAGGCTTTTCCCAGAGGGAAAAAGATGTCTCCTGCTCACTACGGTCTAATCTATTACACAAAAGGGGAGCCAGCAGTTTTTAATAAAGTTTATACACCCATTCAAGTTTGTCGGCACTGTGGTGGAGAAATTCGTGACTATGGCGGACATCGCAAAAGCCTCAATGAGAAAGGGATCAATTTAATGGATGTCTGGGATATGCCAGAGGATGTTTGGGACGATGCTTCTGAAACTGATCCTAGTGAGGTGTTGTGGACGTTAGCTGAGGAAATGTGGACTGATATCCCACCTGTTCGGCATCGTCGGTATAAAAAACGAGTTCTTAATGAACTTGCTCCGATCATGCTAGAACGGATCATTGCTATGGCATCCAACCCAGGTCAAATTGTGGTTGATCCATTCGGGGGTTCTGGTACTACATTTTATGCAGCGGAAAAACTTCACCGTTACTGGATTGGTTCAGAAATCGCGGATACAGAGCCAGCAATAGAACGATTGACCGATCTAGCTAATGGAATCGTTGAGCAATGGGAATCGGCAAGGGGAAACAGAAAATTGAAGCAGCGCAAAACGACTGCATCACAACTCTCCATTCCTTATTCTACATAGCTTTCAACATGAAACATTCAGACCAATGCACGACCATCTGTTCCTTTGAAAATCGTTGGTACGCTGCTATCTACATGATCGTGTTCAATCACAAAAACCGCAAGAAAACCCTCTTCAAGTCGGACTGCTCGCCAAACATCAAAATAGGGTTCTAGCTCTTCATAATTGCCAATTCGATCAGTTAAGTAAGGATAAAGTTTTCTACTTGGGAGTACCAAAACAGCACCTAGAAAAACACCCCGTAACAATCCAAGAACCATTTTATTGATAGCTCGATGACTTGAGGAGATATTTCCTGTCTCCCACTCAAGAGCAAAAAGATGGTTATCAAGAACCTTTGTTGCATCTACTTTGCCTGGGGAGCGAGTTGCATAATTAATTGAAGTTTCCAAACTCCATGCAAACCTATTTCTCAAAGCAATCATGCAAGCTTCTTTGATCGGCTTGACACCGTTACCGTGTTTCGTTGGATTGATTGTAAAGCTTTCTGTACCAGGAGGATGAACGACCAAAGAGATAGCCTCGCGGATTTCAGCCCGAATAACAGACCAATCGCTTGATTCTTCAAAACTTCCAACACTAATCAAAGAAACCTCTTGGACAATCTTCATACTGACTACTCATGGATATTGCTACGCAAGAGTAGTGCAGTTTTGCCTATTTGCTATAGGAGTTAAGCTTTGTTTCTGTATCTCTCCACAAACAACCTCGCGGCTACGCCTCAACCTTTAACTAAAGCCAGCTTCTAAAAAAACTAATATAAGATAAATTACCGAATTTTTCTGGATATCATGATTCTAGAATAACGATTAATTATTAAGATGATGCCTCAATTTCCCTCCCTCGAACACGCACTCAAGCACTACTTTGGTTACGACAGCTTTCGCCCGCAACAACGCGAAATCGTGGAATATGCTCTGCAAAATCGAGATTTACTAGTTATTATGCCGACAGGCGGCGGAAAATCTCTCTGTTTTCAATTGCCTGCCTTGCTCAAAGCGGGGTTAAGTGTTGTCGTCTCGCCTTTAATTTCCTTGATGCAAGATCAAGTAGATGCTTTGCTCGATAATGGAATTGGAGCAACCTTTCTCAACAGTAGCCTACCTTGGCAGGAAGTGCGATCGCGAGAAACGGCGATCATCGATGGTAAAATTAAGCTGCTCTACGTCGCTCCAGAACGGCTATTAAATGAAAAATTTAAGCCTTTCCTAGAAAATATCGCGCAAAAAATCGGAATTTCTGCCTTTGCGATCGACGAAGCTCACTGTGTCTCGGAATGGGGTCACGATTTTCGTCCAGAATACCGCCAACTCAGGCAACTACGCCAGCATTATCCCCGCGTTCCCATGTTCGCACTGACGGCAACTGCCACCCGACGAGTGCGAGAAGATATTATCCAACAATTAGCCCTCAAACAACCGAGCGTTCATCTTGCCAGTTTCAATCGCCCTAATTTATATTACGAAATATACCCCAAAACCAGCCGCAGTTACAATCAGTTATTTCAGTATATTAAAACTCAATCAGGTGCGGGAATTATTTACTGTCTCAGCCGTCGCGCCGTCGATGAAATTGCTTTTCGCTTACAAAACGATGGCCTTGCTGCCTTGCCCTATCATGCCGGATTGTCGGATGAAGCGAGAAGCTTAAATCAAACCCGTTTCATTCGCGATGACGTACAAATAATGGTGGCAACTGTTGCCTTTGGCATGGGTATTAACAAACTCGATGTTCGCTTTGTCATCCACTACGATTTACCGCGAAATTTAGAAAGTTACTATCAAGAATCGGGACGCGCTGGCAGAGATGGGGAACCCGCTAATTGCATCTTTTTTTTAAGTATGGGCGATCTCAAAAAAATTGAATATATTATCGAGCAAAAAGCCCAACCACAAGAACAAAAAATCGCCCGCCAACAGTTACGTCAAGTTGTAGATTATGCCGAAGGAACGGAATGCCGCAGAACGATTTTGTTGCGCTATTTTGGTGAAAGATTTGCAGGCAATTGTAGTAACTGTGATAATTGTCTGGTTCCTAAACCTTTTGAGGATTGGACGATAGAAGCTCAAAAATTCTTGTCTTGTATCGCTCGCTGTCAAGAAAAATTTGGCATGATGCATATTATTGATGTGTTGAAAGGCTCGAAAAAGAGAAAAATTGAACAGTACGGACACCATTTACTCTCTACTTACGGTATTGGTCAAGATAGGAGCGTTGGAGAATGGAAAATGTTAGGGCGATCGCTTATTCATCAAGGATTATTAGAGGAAACGACCGATGGCTATCCTATTCTCAAATTAAATAAACGAAGCTGGGAAATCTTGCGGAAGCAAAGAAGTGTTGAAATCGCTGTTGCTCAAGATTCTCACGAAAAAACAGTAAAATACAATCCTAGACAAGCTGAAACCGGAATCTTGTTTGAACGCCTTAGACAGTTGAGAAAACAGATTGCAGACGCGCAAAATACGGCTCCTTACAATATTATTTCCGATTCAATCGTTAAGCTTCTAGCTCAATCCAAACCAGTGGATTTAAATTCACTGACAAAAATTTCTGGCTTCACCGATTATAAAATTCAACAATATGGCGATCGTTTTATTTCTGAAATTCGCGCTTTCTGCCAAGAACAACAATTACCGCTTCCCCTGCCTTCTCAATCGAACACCATCACCTTACAATTTTACCAGCAAGGAATGAGCGTTGAAGAAATTGCCCAACAGCGAGGATTAAAAACGACTACCATTTACACTCACTTGAGCGAACTGATCGAAATGAATCAGCCTATCGATCTTGACCAACTGGTGATTCCTGTCAAACAAGAAATGATTGTGCAAGCTATTCAAGAAATAGGAGAAATTTCTCTTAAACCCATTAAGGAAAAGTTGGGAGATAATTTTAGTTATGAAGAAATTAAATTAGTACGAGCTTGGCTACGGCGAGAGCGATAATTTTTCTGAGTATAAACTAGAAAAGCGCGTACCCCAGGCTTTCTTTAGAGTACACCGAACTCATCTACCAGCCGATGCTAGACGTGATGCAGTATCTGCGGAGTAATGGCTTCAAATGGCTTAACTCATTGTCAGCTTGAGTAAAGGCAATTTAATCGTAAAGACACTTCCTTGACTTAATTCGCTTTGGACTTCGATACTGCCCTGATGCGCCATAGCGATCGCGTTGGCAATGGCTAGTCCCAAACCCGCCCCGCCTGTCTGTCGAGAGCGATCGCTGTTGACTCGATAGAAACGGTCAAAAATCCGCTTCTGCTCGGAAGCCGCAATGCCAATCCCCGTATCTCGCACCTCAATCCAAGCAAAATCGTCGCTGCGGTCTAAAATGATTTCCACCTTGCCCTCAGTAGGCGTATATTGAATGGCATTGACGATCAGGTTAGAAACCAGGCGATAGAGCCGATCTAAATCGCCCATTACATAGAGAGGTTGCTCTACTCGTTCGTCTAAGGTTAGCGATATTTGAGCAGAAACGGCTAAGGCGGCTAACTCTTCTGCCAAGTCGCTGACAATATCGTTCAGGCAACAGGATTGACGGTACTGCTCGACAGACTGCCGCTCTAGACGAGACAGCAGGAGTAAATCTTGAACCAGTCCTGTCAGTCGTCGATTTTGGCGGTCTACTGCCGTCAAAACCTCTCGTGCTTCGGTTGTATCCAGTTGAGGCATCCTCAAAGCTGATTCTACTGTTGCTTGTACTGCTGCTAGCGGCGTTCGCAGTTCGTGGGCAGCATCGGCGGTAAACTGTTGAATTTGGCGGTAAGATTGATATAGGGGTCGCATAGCTAATCCCGCTAGCCACCAACTCGATCCCCCGACCAAGATCAGCGTAATCGGCAACCCTATCCCCAAAAACCACCTTACGGTGGCGAGATAGTCGTCAAACTCTCGAAAACTACGTCCTATTTGCATATAACCCCATTCTTGCCCGGTCAAAGTATGCAAGGTGTAGGACATTTGATGATACTTGGTATTTTGTTTGTCTTGAAAAATTTGTCTTCGACTAAAGACGGGAAATGATTGATCTTCTGGCGGCATTCCGGCAAACGCAATGAGACATCCTTGCAAATCTAGTAAGCGCAGATAGTAATTGCCTTGTCCAGTAATACTTAGCGTATAGCGCGAAGCAGCAGAACTAAGGGGTTTAGACACTTTACAGTTAGACTCGCGGCGGCTATTCGTATTTATCTGGGTAAAGCAAGCCGAACCCCGCACACAAATATCGCTTAACAGCCTCCGCGCCGCAAAATTGACTTGTCCAGGTTGTTCTAGTTTGCTTTCTAAACTGTTATGAATTGTTCTAGCAACGGAGTCTAATTCTCGCTCTAGCGCGACGACGTGAGCATGAGCGATCGCCCCATAAACACCTACCGCCGACAGGCTTAAAATCACTCCCATCACCCCGGCATACCACAGAGAAAGACGTAAGCGAGTTCGGTTAAAGAGTTCATTTTGCTGCATTAGACTTCTTATAGAAGCGGGGTAAAGGGGAAAGGGAAAGGGGGAAAAGAATTTTAATCAACTGCTATTATTTGGATTGAGGCAATAGCCTACCCCATGTACAGTTTCTATCAAGTTGTCACAGTTGAATGCGGCTAACTTCCGCCGTAGCAAGCGAATTTGTGCTGCTACAACATTACTGGATGGTTCGGCACTGACTTCCCAAAGCTGATTGCGAATTTGCTCACTGGTGACAATCTGATGGGGGTGCTTCATCAAATACTCTAACAGTTGAAATTCTTTAGTCGTTAAGCTAATTTCCCGTACTTCCTCTGTGTGAGATTGAAAGCAGACTTGATGAGTTCCATAGTCTAACATCAGATTGCCAATCTGTAACTTTGGCGGTTGGTATTGAGGCGATCGCCTTTGCAAGGCACGCATTCTGGCTAACAACTCCGCCATACCAAAGGGTTTGACCAAATAATCATCAGCACCTGCGTCTAACCCTTCTACTCTATCTTCCAGCCGATCTTTAGCCGTCAGCATCAAAATGGGTAATGACGATCCTTGCTGTCTCAGTCTTTTACACAGTTCTAACCCAGAAAGTCCTGGCAACATCCAATCAAAAATGGCTAAGGTATAGTCAGTCCACTGGCTTTCTAAATAGTCCCACGCTTCCTCTCCATCACAAGTCCAGTCAACAATATATTTTTCTTGATGCAACGTTCGCTTAATAGCGGCTCCCAAATCGGGTTCGTCTTCTACTAACAGCACTCTCATTGACAGCGATCGCCTCAATCGTTTGTTAAATAACAGAGTGGCACATTTTTATGAAATTAGAATGAAAGATTAATTGATAGAAGAACGAGAGCCTTAAGAAAAGTTAGGCTCTCACTTAGCTCTAATGAAAAATTTTCGACGAGGAATTGTTGGTTAGTAGTAAGTCTGAATCCGAGCGAATCCAAGCGGAATTGCTTGGTCAATTCCTATTAGCTTACCAAAGAGATGATACTGCCAAATTTTCGCATGACCTGGCGTTCTCACTCCCCGCAAACTAACTGATATCGTCGTATGAGGTGGTACGGGTTCCGAAAAAACTATCGTCGCCATTGTGTCATTAATAGATACTCGCGCATCAAGTGGCTCTCCTAACGAATTGGTGACATCAATTCCTTTAATACTAATTTTATCAGGTAATTGAACGATTAGTTCTGAGAGAGCGTTGTCTCTTACTGAATATTCAAAATGATGGGTAGCATTTTGAATGCGAGCATTGTTAGGATGCGCTCCACTGTGAACGTCACTGGCTCTAGTCATTGGAGCAAACAAAACAGAAGCTAGAGCTAAGATTGTACTTAGATAAATAAATTTTTTCATGACTTTTCCTTTCTTAATATCAACTATCTTGACAAATTTAAATGAAATTAAGATGAAATTTTATAGGATTAGAAAAATGCGTAACATTCTGTTACTTTACTTAATTGTTTTAAAATTTAGTATTATCTTAAGCCGTTAATCTCTGTCAAGTATTTCAGATAATTGACAATAAATTTAAATTGAGTTGCAATATTTCATCCTGTTTTCATTTTGCTTATCTATCGTTAGAAATTGAAGAGACAATTTCACTGACAATCGAGAAAGCAAAACGATGCAATACGGATTTATCAAGGGGTTAGCCCTCGTAGCAAGTGCGATCGCAGTGGTAGTAAGTCCTCAATTACCTCCAGCTACTGCTGAGCAACCCGCTCAAGAACATCAGGGGCATCAGGAGAAGGCTAAAACCCTGCCACCCATGCCAACTAACTTGCCCGATTGGATGGACAATAAGGGCAAAAACCACATCTACCGCCAGCGCGGGGTCTACAACGATGATATTTACAATATCCCCCCTCTAGCTCTAGATCTTAATGCCGTTGCTGTCGGTCACGCTTTTGCCTACGAAGACTTAGTAACAGGTAAAGCTAAAGACTTAGAAACCGAGACATTTGAGCGTATTAACTGGGTACTAAAGAACCCTCCTCGCTTCATGCCAGATGAAGCCAATATCTTGCCAACTTTCGGGCGCAAATACGGGGTACTGGAGCAGGTTTTTGATTGGACACATATCCTGCACGCCCAAACCGTAGATGTATTAGCCAGTACAAAGTTAACGGATGCCGAGAAAGAAGCCGAAATCGAGCGTCTATATCAGTTTTACCTCAAAAATGTTCCCTACGCCGTTACAGGGCTGCCGATGAACATGGGCGACCTTGACTCACAGCCTTACTCTAAAGCCTTTCGCCAAAAATATCCGAAAGTAAACGGACTATTTTGGGGCTACCATTGGCTGCAAGGAACCATGTACGACCTGCTTTATAGCAAAACCTTAGAAGAACAACAAAAAGCTTATGAGACAACAGGTAAGCAGTACCACGAGGTAGAACTTTATCGGACTAATCGCCCTTTCATGCCCATGTTTGCCGGAGTTAGCCCGCGCTTTGCCGATCGCTTCCCGCAACTATCTAACACCTTCGACAACCTACATATGCTACACGATTTGGTCAATGATATTCTCGCGTCCGACTGGATGAGTGAGGAACAGAAAAAAGAACAGATTCAGCGAGCGATTTGGATGATGATGGCAGCTAATCACGAAGGAATGGAACCTGGGAAAAATTATGGTGAGGGACATGATCATCGCTTTATGGCAGGAATGCCCGGTATGGGTTTAATGCCGGAAGGGACTGGTCACGAGGGTCATAACCATC
>JBGTNM010000130.1:0-14902 GCA_041743025.1 Microcystaceae cyanobacterium | reverse complement strand
AATGGCTTTTAGATGTTCTTTCAGTTTCTCTTGGTCAGCCTCATTTAATTTTGTCATTTTCTTAACCTGTCTTCATAAAGTTATCTTTACATTTATCATTCTTTGAGTATTTTTGCAAAATTGAGATGCACCCCCTAAATCTTCTCCAACCTCTTGAATTTCTATTTCTGTGACATCTACATTTGATACACGTTGAACAAGATTTTGAGCTTGTCTTTTATAAATTTCCGTAAAGAGCAAGACACTATTAAGGTAAGCAAAAAATTGAATTAAAATGACATTATCAGGAAAATTCTCTAAAATCTGCTTAACCACTGTCAAACCTTGAGTCGCGTTTTGTTCAGTTTGGTGGAGTTCTTGATAGAGACGGTCAATTAAAGCGATGATTTCGGGCGGAATCTTCATTTTATGTCAAAATCAGAATTTGGAATCTATTATGACTCAACAACTACCGCTACCCAATCCAGAAAAAGTCAAGCAAACTGTGGCTAAAATGCGTGAAGTCTGCCGTCAATTTGATACTCTCAACTTCGCACTAGATGAACTAATTGCCCAGATAGAAGCAGATATTCGTAATAGTCCTCTAACAGCTTACCGTTTAGGAAACGTTAAATCTGCTCAAATAGAAGCAAATAAATCATAAAAGGTGGGCAATGCCCACCCGACAAAATCACTCGGTTTCTTCTTCCTCGCCTTCTGCTAAAGGAGGAACTAAGGCGACGGCAGCGATCGCGTCATCTTCGTCGAGTCTTTGCACCCGCACCCCTGTTGCCATGCGCGATTGATGGGAAATAGCATCAACCGCTTGCCGGATAATGATGCCTCGATTAGACACCAACATTAATTCGTCGCCTTGGTTGACAATTTGCAAGGAAACGACGCGATCGCTTGCTTTTTTGAACTTAATCGCTTTAAGTCCCATGCCAGCACGGTTTTGCAGGCGAAATTGAGACACGGGAACCCGCTTGCCATATCCACCCATTGTAATAGCCAACACCCAAGGGCCGCCATTGGTTTCTTCTAAGATGAGTTCCTCATTGTCTGCGGTTTCCTCGTCTTCTTCTTCCTCGGCGGCGGTATCAATCTTGGCAGCAATAAACGCCGGAAGAATATCCATGCTAATCAGTTCGTCTCCAGCAAACTTCATTTTCATCGATTTAACCCCTCGCGTGGCTCGTCCCAAGGGTCTAAGTTGCTGTCCGTCTGCTTTGAAGTGGATAGCCATGCCTTGGCGTGTGCCGATGATGACGCTGTCTTCTGCTTTTGCCAGGCGTACCCAGCGCAGTTCGTCGCCTTCAGTCAGAGAAATGGCAATTAACCCATTAGCGCGGACGTGGCTAAAGGCAGACAGGACGGTTTTTTTGATGCTACCTTGACGGGTGAGCATGATTAGGTAGACATCATTGCTAAATTCGGACACCGAGACGATGGAGGTGATTTTTTCCTCTTTAGAAATTGGCAACATCTGGACGATGGGAACGCCTCGCGCCGTGCGAGAAACCGCCGGAATTTGGTAGGCGCTGATCGTGTAGACGACACCGCGATCGCTAAAAAATAAAACTTGGTCGTGATCGCAGCAAGTGAGGAAGTGTTCTACTACGTCATCTTCTTTGATTTTAGCGGCGGCTTTGCCTCTCGTGGCCCGACTTTGCGCCCCGAAGGTGTTGACAGGCATCCGCTTGATGTAGCCTTGTTCAGTTAAGAGAATGACCGCCTGTTCGTTGGCAATCAAGTCTGTATCGACGATTTCGCCTTCGTCGGGGACAATTTCGGTGCGGCGAGGCGAGGCGTGAAGGGTTCTGATGTTGGTCAGTTCTTCTTCGATAATGGCTTCAATGCGTTCTCGCCGTTCTAGAATATCTTGCAAATCGGCGATTTTAGTCTGTAATTCCGCGTGTTCGGCGTTAATTTTCTCTGCTTCTAGGGCAGTCAGTCGGCGCAGTTGCATTTGCAAGATAGCATCAGCTTGGGTTTCCGACAGTTCAAATTGAGTGACTAATTCATTTTTCGCGGTGGCTGCGTCTGCTGCACGCCGAATTAAGGCAATAATGGCATCAAGGTTTTCTAGGGCAATGAGTAACCCTTGCAGAATGTGGTCGCGTTCTTCTGCTTTGCGTAATTCGTATTGGGTGCGGCGGATAATGGTTTCGATGCGAAAGTCTAAGAAAACCTGCAAAAATTCTTTGATAGTGAGCAATTGCGGTTCCCCATTGACCAGGGCCAGCATATTTGCTCCAAAATTCATTTGAACAGGAGTTTGCTTGTAGAGGTTGTTGAGAACGACTCTAGGGTAAGCATCGCGTTTGAGTTCAATCACTATCCGCATACCGTCGCGATCGCTTTCGTCTCGGATGTCGGCAATGCCGTCGATTCTCTTATCGTTGACTAGTTCAGCGATGCGTTCGATTAAGCCTGCTTTATTGGTTTGATAGGGCAGTTGGGTGATGATAATGGCTTCGCGCTCAAGTCCGTTGCGTTGTGCTACGGTTTCAATTTCGGCCACGCCGCGCATGGTAATCGAACCCCGTCCAGTTAAATAAGCGTCTCTGATGCCCGATCGCCCCAAAATCTGTCCGCCTGTGGGAAAATCGGGGCCGGGAATCAGTTTGATCAATTCTGCTTCCGTTATTTCGGGAGTATGGATAAGAGCGATCGTGCCATCGATCAATTCTCCTAAGTTGTGGGGAGGTATATTCGTCGCCATCCCTACCGCAATCCCAGAAGACCCGTTGAGGAGGATTTGGGGAATTCTCGCGGGTAAAACGACGGGTTCTTGCTGCGATCCGTCGAAGGTGTCGGCAAAATCGACTGTTTCTGCTTCGATATCCCGCAATAGGGCATTCATCGACAGGGTTTGCAAGCGACATTCGGTGTAACGCATCGCGGCAGGGGGATCGTTATCTACCGAACCGAAGTTCCCGTGACCAGCAATCAGGGGGTTACGCATGGAAAACTCTTGTGCCATGCGGACTAGGGCATCGTAGACGGCAGTATCGCCGTGAGGGTGGTATTTCCCTAAGACTTCCCCCACGACGCGAGCGCACTTGCGGTAGGGGCGATCGGGAGTCAACCCCAGTTCGTACATAGCGTAGAGAATGCGGCGGTGAACTGGCTTCAACCCATCCCTGGCATCAGGCAACGCCCGCCCTACAATCACGCTCATGGCGTATTCTAGATAGGAACGGGACATTTCATTGCTCAAGTCTGTAGGGATAATCCGATCCTGAGAGAATGTCATAGAGAAATAGACTCCGTCAAAAATGACAATCTGTGATGAATGAAGACGAAAACCAGAACAATTGACCTGGTTTTAGCCGAGAAGTTTAAAAATATCACAGTTTATTTTCATATTTTAACATATTTTAAGTTTTAGGGAGCAGGATAGAAAGTTTTGGCGAGCAAGATAGAAAGTTTTGGCGAGCAAGATGCTCGCACTTCTAAGCTGTCCAGCATTCAAATGACGTATAATAAAAATCAAAATAAAATGAGTGATGAGAAAAATGCCAGCCAAAAATTATCTTAATTCAGAGCAAAAAGAGAAGTTACAAAAAGCGTTAAAGGAAGAAGAAAATGCTGAAATTAGAGAACGAATTTTAATACTCATGTTAATAAATGATGGAAAAACTCAAGCCGAAATTGCAAATTTTCTGGGGTGTAGTACGAAAAAAGTATCTTATTGGTGCGTTCATGGAGATGCGAAAAATCTAGAAAGTTTAAAAGATAAAAGAATGGAGGGGAATCATAAAAAAGCTACAGATGAGTATATTAAATTGCTTTTAGAAGTTATTGAAAAAGAGCCAAAAGAATTCGGGTATGAGTTTGGCCGATGGACAGCAGCAAGATTAGCAACTTATTTAGAAAAAGCAACAGGAATTCAATTAAGTAGTTCCCAAGTTAGAAGAATCTTAGCCCGAAAAAAGTACGTTTACCTTTGGGCAAAATATAGCCTAGAGGACAAGTGGGATAAGACCAAAAGAAAAGCATTTAAAATGAAGCTAGAGGAATATTTAGAAATAACAAAGAAGAGTCCAGACCGCTTACAGGTATGGTTTTGGGATGGGGCTTTCAAGGTGGCGAAGTGAATTCGCCACACAGCCCCTCATGAAAGTGGCTTTAGTTTAAGAGTGATAAGAAGAAAAAACTGGAGTCAAAAAGGAAAGGCTGAAAAAGTCAGGGGAGATAGAAGGAAGGGAAGAATTAATGTCATGGGAGGATTAAGGTATTCTGACAAAAAGAGATAGGTGGAATTTATCAAGAAAGGCAACTCAGAAAATTTTTATGAGGTGATGAAAGGCTTCTATAAAGAACTGGTAAATGAGTAGATAGAAGCCGGAAATAAGGCAGAAGATTTTTCCGAAAAGGGAGCGAAAATCGTGATCATTTTAGACAATGTAAGTTTCCATAAAAAAGCAGAGATTTTAAAGAAAATCGAAGAAGAGATGCTCAATATTCAGCTAGAATTCTTGCCAGTGTATAGTCCTGATTATAACTTAATTGAATTAGTCTGGCATTCAGCTAAAGAGTATATTGCTAATCGTTTTTTTACCTCAATTGAAGAGCTAGAGTTTCTATTGTATCGGCTTTTAAATGAAGGACAACTAGTTATTAAGTGGGATCGTAAGCTTAAAAATAAAGGCGATTCTGTTAACGTCGTTTAAATGCGCGATAGTTTATCAAATAAACTTCAATCAGCGAGCAAGATGCTCGCGCTATGTTTCCTGATTTTCACTGAGGTGATCGCCGCACAAACAAGTTAAATTGACTATTAAATTGACTATAAATGTTTAATCAGCAAATATTTAATCAGTGAGCAAGATGCTCGCACTCCCATCAATCATCAATGACATTTAAGAAATCGTTGCCTAAACTCGAAGTTCCGCGAGGAATTTATTTTATTACTTTTGCAACTTGGGAAAGAACTGAACTTACTTGTGCTGCGAGAAAAGTTGTTTTAGATTCTTGTCTATATAAACCGTTAAAATTTGGTTTTTAAAGACAAAAATAAGCCCTCTGACAATCACGGGATATGGGGCTGAAGTGCTAGCAGTTGCTATTAGTAAAGATAGTCAATGTTTTGCAGCAGTTGGTTTAGAACAGCAGTTACGAATTCGGCAGTTAGAAACGGGTAAACTCAGGCGATCGCTTAAAGGAAATTGTGCCGCCTTATCGGTGGCTTTTAGTCCTGATAGTCAGATCCTAGCAACGGGAGGGTATGATGGCACAATCCGTTTATGGAACGTGACAACGGGTCAAGAAATAGGCAAATTAGAGGGCCATGGCGATCGCGTTTCTTCAGTTATATTCAGTCCCGATAATAAGACTCTCATTAGTGGCAGTTGGGATAAAACTGTCAGGGTTTGGGAGATCGATACTCAACAACCTATAAGTACCCTGACAGGACATCTGGATGCTGTGCTAACCGTTGCTGTTAGTCCTGATAGGAAAACGATTATCAGTGGTGGGGCTGACTATTCGATGAATCTTTGGCAAATTTTGGGTTAACAAGACTACACAATTCGGAAGTTACAAACACTATCTATAGAGGGAAGGTGGGCAATGCCCACCCTACGAATAGCGTGTAACCTTTTCCCCACTAATGCGGCGAAGTCTATTCTTGGCTTCTAGCTCTATCTTTTGCCGGAAAGCGATCGCGTCCTTGTGTAGTCTATCCTCGTAACGAGGCGAGGAAGGCAAGATGGCGGATTATTACGATGCTTTTATTTCTTATGGTAGGGCTGACAGCAAAGACTTTGCCACTCAACTGCACGCACGATTGACTGAGAAAGGATTGAACGTTTGGTTTGACCAAAATGATATTCCGTTGGCTGTTGACTTTCAAGAACAGATTAACGATGGCATTGCTAGGTGTCATAATTTCCTTTTTATTATTGCTCCCCATGCTGTCCATTCTCCCTACTGTACCAAGGAAATTGAGCTAGCAACTAAATATAATAAACGCATTATTAATTTACTTCATGTTGAAGAAATTAGTCAGGTAACCTGGCAACAGCGTCACCCCCAAGCAACAGAGATAGACTGGAAAAACTTTCAAACTCAAGGACTGCATTTAAGTTTACCCCACCTGCATCCTCTTATTGAAAAAATTAACTGGGCTAAGTTTCAAGAAAATGTCGATGATTTCGAGCAATCTTTTCAAGGATTACTTGATAGTATTCACAAAAATGAAGACTACGTAGACCCACACACCGACATTTTAGTGCAAGCTCTCAAGTGGGAAAAAAATCAAAGACAAACGAATTATTTATTAATTGGGGAAGATAGAGAAAAAGCTAAAACTTGGCTGAGCCACAGATTTCAAGATGAACAGCCACCGTGCCTGCCAACAGATTTACATTGTGAATTTATTTGCGAAAGTATTAAAAATGCCGATAACTTAATGACACAGGTATTTCTAGCGGCTGCCGAAAGCGATCGCGATATCAAGGAGAAAATTGGTAAAACCTTGATGCGTGAAGGCTTTACCATTTGGACAAATCAGACAGATATTAAAACAGGCGTGGCTTTCTCCGAAGAAATTAATCAAGGAATTGAGGGAGCAGATAACTTTATCTATTTGATTTCTCCAGATGCATTACAGTCAAAATATTGTCAACAAGAACTTGAGCGTGCTTTTAGCCAGAATAAGCGTATTATTCCTTTGCTGATTGAAGCAACTGATACTAGCCAAATATCAACGCAGCTTGATCAATTACAGTTTATTGATTTTAGAGAACATCGTGAGTCAGAGCAGTATCATCAGAAAGCTGATAAACTCTTAAAAGAATTGAAAGAAGATGCTTTTTATCATGAAAATCATAAAATCCTTTTAGTTAAAGCACTAAAATGGAAACGTCAAAATTACAACCCCAGTCTTCTCTTACGAGGTTATAATTTACAACATTTCAAGACTTGGCTACAAGTTGCAAAACAACAAGTTGCAAAACAACCACCTTTACCCATACAGGAAGAATTTATTACTGCTAGTGACGACAAACCCCAAGAAGCTTCTTTAGCAGTTTTTATTTCTTATTCTAGGGCAGATGCTGATTTTGCCAGGCAGTTAAATGATAGCCTTCAGCAACTCGGTAAAACAACTTGGTTCGATCAAGAAAGTATTGCTTCAGGAGAAGATTTTAAGCAGGAAATTTGCAGAGGAATTGAAAATTCAGATAATTTCTTGTTTATTATTTCCCCTAGATCTATCTATTCTCGTTACTGTAGCGATGAGGTAGAATATGCTCTAAAATTGAATAAGCGCTTAGTGACAGTACTCTATAACGAAGTTTCCGAAAAAGACTTACACCCGGCATTAGCTAAAGTTCAATGGATTGATTTTAAGCAGCATAGCGGGGATTTTGGGTCGAATTTTAATGAATTAGTCAGAACCCTCGATACGGATACAGAACAGGTTAGAAATCATACCAAATGGCTACAAAGAGCTTTAGGATGGCAGACATCCCATCAAAATACAGATTTATTGTTACGGGGAAGCGAGTTTGCTATTGCCCAAGCTTGGCTAAAAAAAGCAGAACAAGAGCATAAACACCCCACCCCAACAGACTTACAGAAAGAGTTTATCACTAAAAGTAGTAAGGCGATAGAAGCTCAAAAAAAACGGGATAAGCGACAGGTACTAATCTTGAGATCGCTACTAGCGGGTGTCAGTGTATCACTATTGGCTGTTCTGGGGGTTGGGACAGTGGCATGGGGACAATACCAAAAAGAAAGAAATCTTTTAGAAGACCAAATTAATTCTCAGAGTCGGTATGCTAATTTGCTCACAGATTCCAATCGAGAGTTTAATGCTTTGCTAGAAGGACTCAGAGCAGGACAACTCAAAAACCAGCTAGGAAAAATCAAACCAGAAACCCAGAGTCAAGTGATAAAAGCATTACGCAGAGCAGTTCAGGGAGTTAGAGAGCGCAATCAAATCGACGAACATGATGGCAAAATTACCAGTGCTAGTTTGAGTCCTGATGGGAAAATTGTCGCAACTGCGAGTGACGACAAAACCGTTAAACTCTGGACTTTAAAGGGTGAGGAAATAGGGAAGCTTCAGCTTCAAAGTCCCGTTAAAGAAGTCATTTTTAGTCCTGATAGTTCAAAAATTGCGACTAACACCGAAGATAATACTGTCAAGCTCTGGAATTTGCAAGGTAAGTTACTGATAACGCTACAACACAAGCAGTCTGTCCAAGGGATGCAGTTTAGTCCTGACAGTCAGCTACTGATTAGTTACGGAATTGACAAGACGGCTCAACTTTGGAATTTAGAACAGAAAGTACGCAAACAATTAGAACATAAGGCAGATGTCTATGGCGTAGGTTTCAGTCCTGACCAAAAAATCATTGCCACTCGCAGTAAAGATAGTACGGTTAAACTTTGGAATCGAGAAGGGAAACTCCTCAAAATCCTTAACCATGATCCTAAAGTCGGCGAAGTCTATGGCATGGATTTTAGTCGCGATGGCAAAACGATCGCGACTGCCAGTAAGGACAAAACCGCTAAACTGTGGAAGCTCGACGGAAAAGAACTGTACGTTCTCCCGCATACAGATTTTGTTAACGGGGTTCTCTTTAGTCCTGATAGAAAGCGGTTAGTGACTTACAGCCGAGATGCAACCGCTAAACTTTGGAGTTTAGAAGGCAAGGAACTCGCTACCCTAAAACATAACAATGAGGTTTATGGGGTTGAATTCAGCCCTGACGGTCGGAAAATTGTCACTTACAGCCGAGATGCAACCGCTAAAATTTGGAGTTTAGAAGGTAAAGAACTCGCTACCTTACAACATAGCGATCGCGTTTTGGGAGTTGAATTCAGCCCTGACAGTCAAATCATTGCCACTCGCAGTCAGGATGGAACTGTCAAACTCTGGAGCTTAGCAGGTGAATTGCTCAAAATCTTGTGGACTCCTAATCCAGTCAATTATATGAGTTTTACCCCGGATAACCAAACGATTGTCACTTACTCTCAAGATAGCCCCGTCCAAATTTGGAGTCGCAACAGTCCGTATTTTCAAACTTTTTTAGGGCATGAGGATTGGATAACTGACGTAAGTTTTAGTCTCGATGGTAAGACGATCGCCACGGCGAGTAAGGATCGCACAGCTAAACTCTGGAACTTAGAGGGTAAAGTACTGCCACCTTTGATGGAACATAACAATGAGATTCGCAGAATAAAATTGAGTAATAATGGACAATTCATCGGTACTAACAGTAATAATGATTGGCAGGTTAAACTCTGGAATCAAGATGGTAAGCTACTTCGTACCTTTGAGCAGCAATATAGTTTCATGTTCAGTCCTGACAATCCTGACAACAAGCTGATTGCTCTGGCTAGTGGTAAGACTGTTCAACTCTGGAATTTAGAAGACATTGTACAAAGGAAAGCTCAATCACCCCTCGACTTTCATGCTTATAACAAGGAGGATATTATTTCTGACTATGGATTTAGCCCTAATGGACAATTAATGGCCATTGCGAGCGGTAATACGCTTCAACTCTGGGACGTAAACGGGAAAAAACACGCTATTCTGAGCGGACATAAAGAACCAATCAAGTTTTTCAAATTTAGTCCGACTGAAGACACGATCGCGACTGCGAGCAAGGATAAAACCGTTAAACTCTGGGATTTGCAAGGAAAAGAACTTTATACCCTGACGGGACATAACAGTGCGGTCAAAAGAGTTGAATTTAGTCGTGACGGGCAAACGATCGCGACTCTTAGTGAAGATAATAGAGTCAAACTCTGGAATTTGCAGGGAGAGGAAGTTCACACCCTCAATCATGATGATCAGAAAATCACTTTTTTGAGTTTTAGTCCTGATGGGAAAATTATTGCCACTGCTAGTGCTGACCATACCGTCAAACTCTGGAATTTGGCGGGAGAAGAACTCGAAACGCTCCTCCATAATAGTGAGGTTTCTCGACTGAGTTTCAGTCCTGACGGCAGGAAGCTTGCCACCGTTAGCCAACAAAAGGCCTTAACTGTCTGGAATATAGACGCTCAGAAACTCGAAAAAATGGGCAGCCAAGCGGTTTATCTTGACTCACTGAGGGAAGGTGCTTGTCATTGGGTGAAAGATTATCTACAGTACGCTCAAGCAGTCAAGGAAAGCGATCGGCATCTGTGTGATGGGGAGTCTATCCAGAAAACCCTTGATTAGACTTCTTGCAAAAGTAAAAAAACAATCATTTTTGCGACTTTAATTGTCAGCCAGTGTGCAACAATTGGGGGTTTCCCCTATGAACAACTGGCGGTGAAAACTTTCCCCTTTTGCCTTTTGCCTCTTGCCTGACTTCTGCAAGAAGTCTATTAGAGCATAGTCCTCTAAGATACAAGGGTGGGCATGACTTACCCTACTTTTTTTGAGCGGGGTTATGATGAATTTAGGTGAACGGAGACAAGAGGGATGTACCTTACGGTTGAAGACTTAGAAAAACTACAGGCTCAAAATCCAGACCTTCGCATGGAGTTAGTAGAGGGAAAAATTATCGTCATGAGTCCATCAGGATATGAATCAGAGGAAGTTGGATCACGGCTTTTAACGTTTATGAACACTTGGGTAATACCTCGCAAGATCGGGCGTATAGCTGGATCGAATGCTGGTTTCAACGTTCCAGGGTTGGGCGTTCGCGCTCCCGATGTCTCTTTTGTTCTAGCAGAACGGTTGCGCCGCGCTCCCAAGTCTTTTGCCCAACTCATTCCTGACCTCATGGTTGAAGTCAAATCTCCTACTGATAAGCTCAAAGAATTGAAAGATAAAATTGCGAGTTTTCTGAATTTGGGAACTAAAGTCGGCATTTTGATTAATCCTGAAACACGAACGGTTGAGATTTGTCGCTCTGGCGAGGAGAGTATTACCTTACAAGATGGCGATGTGCTAACGGTTCCAGAGTTGTTACCCGGTTGGGAAGTCCAGGTTAGTGACTTGTGGTCGCCAGAATTTGAGTAGGATGAGGGGGAGTTAGAAATTTATCGTCCAGACGGACAGCGTTTTCTGACCTCAGTAGACCACACAACGATCTAACGGATATGCTTTTAAACTATAATCCTCGCCATTGTCTCCCTAGTGCTGAAGATTTACCCGATTCAGACGATACTCCTGTGGATAACGAACTACAAAATTATATTCCTAATCTCTTACAAAACATTCTCGCTCTAATTTGGTCAGAAAGAATGGATTGGTTTTTGGGTGTGGATATGGGAATTTATTATGATCCCAATGAACCTGCGATCGTGCCAGATGGGTTTTTAAGTATTGGCGTTCCTCGGATTATTGATGCAGATTTACGCTTATCTTATGTACTTTGGGAAGAACAAAAACTACCCATTATGGCGTTAGAAGTGGTTTCTCAAACTAGACGGAGAGAATATACGCAAAAGAAAGAAGATTACAAAAATATGGGAATTTTATATTATGTAATTTATAATCCATTACGTAAACGCAAACCCCGATTAGAAGTATATCAATTAGAAAATGACACCTATCAACTATTAAAAGGTGAACCAATTTGGTTGCCAGAAATCGGTTTAGGAATTGGCAAAGAAATAGGAATTTATCAAGGGATTAAGCGAGAATGGTTATATTGGTATGATGAACACGGAAACCGCTATTTAACACCAGAGGAACGCCTTCAACAGTCGCAAAACCAAACCCTTGCGGCACAACAACAGGCTTTAGAAGCCCAACAGAAAGTAAAACAATTAGAAGCAAGACTCAAAAGCTTAGGAATTGACCCAAATTCTCTCTAAGCTAGAAAGCGGGCAACTTCCTTTAAACCAAGATAAGTGGAGGAAAGCGATCATGTCTGTCCAAATCGAACAACGCTATTACACAATAGAAGAATATTTAGCCCTCGAAGAAAAAGCAGAATATAAAAGCGAGTATCGCGATGGAGACATCATTCCTATGACAGGTGCAACCACTAATCATAATAAGATTGCTGGAAATTTTTATAAACGATTTCCTTTAGCGATTGAAGGACAAGAATATGAAACTTATATTAGTGATGTGCGCTTGTGGATACCCCAATATTGCCTCTACACTTATCCTGATGTTATGGTTATTCAGGGAGAGCCGATTTATGAAGGAACGGGAAACAATACAGTAACTAATCCTCGTCTGATTGTCGAAGTGTTATCAAAATCCACCCAAGATTATGACAAAACTGATAAATTTAAATATTACCGTTCTATAGCTGAATTTCAAGAGTATATTTTAATCGCTCAATACAATTTTTATGTCGAACAGTATATCAAACAATCTAGCGATCAATGGTTGGTTAAATATTATGAAGGAGAGCAAGCTGTTTTGATGTTATCTTCAATTACTTTCCAAATTTCTTTGCCAGAAATCTACTCTAAAACCAATTTTCAACTGTAGAGAGAGCATCTTGCTTGCTATTCATCTGTAGTTTAGATTCATCTGTTGCTTGTCAGAGAGACTCCGACGGACGCTGAAATGTTGGAGGGAGCCTCCAACATCGCGTCCTCGGCTTTTAAAGCCGGAGCTTCCTCTGACTTCGTCAACCTATGTAACTCGGTGACTTCTGCTACAGATTTCCGGTACGCCAATCGGCAAGAATAATAAATTGCCATTAATCTTGTCTGAAATTTTGCCCTTCAGCGTGCCGACACATGAAACCCAAAATTATTGTCTGTGGCCTAGGCCGGACTGGTTATAAAATTTTTAGTTTGCTCAGGCAGCAAGGCGCATCAGTAGTCGGAATTAGCGATCGCCCCCTAACTAACTACTCCCGTGATGATATCATGGTCGGAGAGTTGCGATCGCCGGCTACCCTGGCGAGGGCTGGTATTCAAGAAGCGCAAACTCTCGTCTTAGCCAGTAACGACGATGCTGTCAACCTGGCTATTTTGACCCAAGCACGCCTGCTTAATCCCCACATCCGCATCATCAATCGCCTGTTCAACCACACCCTCGGCGAACGCCTCGACCAAATCCTGCCCAACCATACCAGCATGAGCGTTTCTGCTCTGGCGGCCCCCATTTTCACCTTTGCTGCTTTGGGAAATAAAGCCATCGGACAGTTGTGCTTGTTTGACAAAACTTGGCCCATTCAAGAAGTGATTATCAGCGAACACCATCCTTGGCTAGGTTTGAAGCTGAGCGAACTCTGGGACAATCCCACACGAATGTTAATTTATTACTTGCCTGCTCAGGGGGAAATTGACCTGGTTTCGGCAGTTATTGACGGCAAATTGCTGCAATTGGGCGATCATCTCATTGTTGGCACACAGCCGACTTTTCGGCAAAAACGGCGGTCTTTGTGGCAAAAACTCAACAAAGCGAGTGCTAATCTACGCCGCTATCAGCGTCACGTGCGTCCTGTCGCCCTCGTTACGCTTTCTTTACTGATGACAGTGGCGATTGCCACCATGACCTACATCGCCACCAGCCACCATACTTCTGTTATTGACGCACTCTACTTTTCCGTCGGCATGATTACTGGGGCGGGCGGACAAGAACAAGTGGCCGAAAAAGCATCAGCAACCATTAAACTATTTACTGCTGTAATGATGATTGTCGGCGCGGGAGTAATAGGCATTTGTTACGCGCTGCTCAATGATTTTATTTTGGGCAGTCGCCTCAAGCAGTTTTGGGATATGGCTAGAATCCCGACTCGCCATCACTATATTGTCTGTGGGTTGGGCGGGATTGGCATTCAAATTGTCCGCCAACTTCACCAGCAAGGACACGAAGTCATAGCACTCGAACACGATGCCAACAACCGCTTTTTGCACACGGCGCGGTCTTGGGGAGTCCCTATTATTGTCGAAGATGCTCGCATGACGGCAACGCTAAAAACGGCTAATATTGAGCAAGCAACGGCTATTATCGTCGTCACGAATGATGATATGGTTAATGTCGAAATTGCTTTGACGGCTAAGGCGATTTCTCCCAAACTCGCCATTGTCTTGCGTTCTCAAGAGGCTCAATTTGCTCAATCGGTACAGGATGTGTTTGAGTTTGAAACGGTGCTATGTCCGGCAGAACTAGCCACCCCTGCTTTTGCGGCAGCAGCATTAGGGGGCAAGATTTTGGGCAATGGCATGACTGACGACCTGCTTTGGGTAGCTTTGGCGACTTTAATCACGCCGAACCATCCTTTTTGCGGTAAATCTGTCAAAGAAACCGCAATGGATGCCGATTTTGTGCCTCTTTATCTTGAAAGAAACGGACAAACCATTCACAGTTGGCGCTTACTCGAAATTTCCCTCAAAGCGGGTGATGTGTTGTATTTAACCGTGCCTGCCAACGAACTCGAACAGTTATGGCGTACCCAACGGGGCGATCTGATGGTCAGTGAAACGTCTATGATTTAAAGATCAGCTATCATAAGAAATGATGAATATTGAACTGATAACTGATATGACTCTCGACTGGAAAGATGTTTGCGAAAATCAACAATTGCAAAACCTCCCCTTCAAGATTGAATTGAACCATTGGGGACAAATTGTCATGAGTCCAGCTAAACCTAAACATTCGATTTTACAGGGAATCATTGCTGAAGTATTAAATTCTCTGCTCAATACCGGTTTAGCCTTTCCTGAATGTGCTATTAATACCACCGATAATACTAAAGTCGCTGATGTGGTTTGGGCTTCTGATGAACGCTTGGCAATCATTGAAGACGAAGTAACTGCCTCAATCGCGCCTGAAATTTGTATTGAAATAAAATCGGCTAGTAACACGCTTGAAGAAATGCGAATTAAAAAAGATTTATATTTAGAAGCAGGAGCAGAGGAAGTCTGGTTGTGTACTTCTGATGGCAGCTTGAAATTTTATAACCAACAAGGCGAATTAGAAAATTCTCGAATGGTTCCTGATTTTCCCCGAAAAATCCAAACCATAAAAAACCGACAATAGAAAATGTTTATC
>JBGTNM010000129.1:0-3293 GCA_041743025.1 Microcystaceae cyanobacterium | reverse complement strand
AAATACTAAAATAAAGTGACGAATTAGAGCCTCTTTTTTTCTCATTTGATATTCTTTTAAGCCTAACCAGCCTTTAGCTTCCCTATAAAACTTTTCAATATAGTTTCTATTTGAAAAGTTTTTAACTATCCATTCTCCTGTCGCTTTATTACCTTGTTCGTTAGTGATTAAATAATCGATTTCAGTAGCTGATTCTGGAGAGCTAGCATTCATGACGATTGCGATAGTTCTCTGACCTTCAAGACCATTAGTTTCGGCTTGTATAGTAGCTACCCAGACAACTTTGGGTTTATCAAGTTTTAGAATAACAGATTGAAAATCTTTTTTAGACAAGGAGAGTATGATTTCATCTAACCTTTTTGCAGAATGTTTTTCTCCTGTTTGAGAATTGATTACACAAGCTTGACGATTCTTAGCTAACCCCCCGATATACTTGAGTTCTAGTGCCTCTATCTCCTTGAGAAAAGTGGAATTATTGCCATAGCCTCCATCCATTAAAACAATCCCAGGACGATATTTTCTTTTAATTGTTTGATTGACTAATTTCAGAGCTATATCTGGCTTTTTGATGAAATCTTTATCCTCTTTTCCTTCAGGGAATGAATTGGCTTTTTGATATAATTCAACGTCTAATGGAAGACTTCTTACTCCATCATATAAATGAGTTGTAACTATCACAATTCCATTATCAGTTTTACCAATTTCTCCAATATATTGTCTTCCTACTCCCTCAGTAAAATTTCCGCTTTTTCGATGTCCAGAATCATCGATTATCAGTGCAAAATTATTCCTAATTCTTGTCTGATTGCACTTATTCATAACTTGCAAACGGCGTTCATTTATCTTTGACGCTGACCATTGAGATTTGCTAATAAAATGATGGACATTATGATAAGAAGAACCAATTATATGATCGGTCATTTGAGCAATATTTTTGCGTTTACTTTCTCCCAGCAATCCTGCTAAATAATAACGAAATCCCTTGTCTTGGTGCGCGTACATGCGGGCAAGCCCTTTGTTTTGCGCGTTGACCGCGCGCAGGGTCGCACCGCTTTTTTGACCTTTAGTTTTCCATAAATCGTCAAATTTGACGGGAGGAAATGCTCTCGGCTAGAGAGCATATTCCACTCCCGTGTTGGCGCAACATTTTTGCTCATCATGGTGGCATCGCTGAAAGGGTTGTTTCTTTCATTCTGGCGGTTAGAGCTGCTATTAAAGTACAACCATTACTCTATCAGGATTTTGCCTCATTATTTTTACTTTTTTCCTAAAGTCCAGTTAAGCTTTTCAATCTTTGAAAAGCTTTTATTCAATCCTTTTTGACTCTTGTAAAATCACTTCAATTTTCCTTCTAAGTTCTGGTAAATCCCGTTCGATAATATCCCAGATAAGATCTAGATCGATCCCTCCTAAATAGTCATGAACCAAAATATTGCGAAGACCAGAAATACCGCGCCAGTCGATTTCAGTTGCTCTTTTCTTTAACTGAGGGGAAAGACGCTGTGTCGATTCGCCTAAAGTTTGTAGGCGACGCACGGTAGCATCTTGAATCATCGGACTGGCAAAAAACGCCTCTTTTCCTTCTACTGTGTATTGACAGATGCGCTCGATGCAGTCATCAATGTATTTCAAATAAGCTAGATCGTCTTTCACAATGGTACAGCTTCACTCTTGATGCGATCGCGTATGAGTTGATGGAGACTTTTTTCGGTAACAATATCAACTTTACAACCCAACAAATCTTCCAAATCAGCTAGTAAACCGCCAGGAAACCAAGGGCTAGTTTTTGATAAATCGTAATCGATTAAGAAATCAATATCACTTGTTGATGTTGCTGTACCTTTAGCAACACTGCCAAAAACCCGCACATTATAAGCTCCGTGTTTAGTGGCGATCGCAATTATTTCTTCTCGCTTGTGTTGGAGCAGTTGCCTAATTTCCATAACTTAGTTCTTTTGAATTTCGCCAAATTTGTATTTCTATTTTTAGCTCCTACATCTTGGTAATCGCTTTGACGACTCCACCAGTCAGCTAACGCTTGAAGATGTGGATTTCCCACTCACATGGTTAAAATGTCAAAAGTATGAGTATAGATCAAATTATCGGAACGCTAAATCGATTTCATTACACAAAATCGGAACTACTAAGAATAACTGAAGATACAGAATACATACTAAAAACAGTATATTCGCCTAACAGTGTTACTTATGAGATCCATGATTATTATAAAGTAGATGACGATCGACAACCTCAAGTACATAAATGTGGTTCAATCAAAGAATGTTACAAAAAACTATATAGCTTGGCTGTAGCTCAAAAAGCTAAAATTCCTGGGTGAAATATGAAGCGTTGGCTAGGTTAGGTAGTTTATTCACCTATTTACCGTCTTCTCAAGATTAAAGTAGTAGAAAATATTAACTATTTAGCAGTAATCTTAGGTCGGGGAGAATCAACTGTACATCGCTGGCTGCATTTAAATTGTAGCTGTAGCTGCTATTTATGAATCAAGCGCACTGTTCTTTTTTAAGCTTTTCCATAATAGCTTGTCTAATAAATTCAGAGCGATTAGGCATAGCTCTCACAATTTCATCAATATCTTCAGGCAGCATAACACTCACAGGTTTCTGTTTATTTTTTGTCCCTATGCCTTCACCTTGAAAACGAGTTTTGTGATCTGCTCTAACTTTTACCATGAATGAACTTTACTAAGGCTGAAGAAAATTGACGTTCTCATCCAAGTTTAGCTTATATATATCTTAAAGACAAACAAAGCAAATATAAGATATTCTAATGAAAAAAGTGTTCTTTTAATTATACCCATATATATATGGGTATAATTAAAGTAGTAAGAATGATTGCGATCGCTTATCGGCTACCAACCAACGCAATTAAGTTTGAACTTAATGCGAAACAGAGCGATCGCTATCGTCTTCAAAGCAAAAAAAGCGGAGAAAACGAATGTTACCAATTAATATAGCACTTGAAAAAGACCAAACAAACAGAGAAGAGCAAGAGTTTGAAGTAATTGGCGAGGAATCTACTCTAAACACAGAGTTATATTCGGTGGGATATTTCGAGGGAATTATCGGGCTAGAACCGTCTCAGCCAGAGAAACACAGCTATTGGTCGGGGTATCAGATTGGTAGTCGGGAGGGTTGTGTTGCAAAAACTGGGGACAACTTTGTAGTACAATCTAAGTGCTAATAATTACCAAAGCCGATGAACTCAAAGCAACCATTCAAATGGAAACATTTTCAAGGTGAAATTATTTTACTCTGCGTTCGCTGGTATCT
>JBGTNM010000128.1:0-3197 GCA_041743025.1 Microcystaceae cyanobacterium | reverse complement strand
GATCATGCCGAAAAAGAAAACCGCATCAGTTGTCGGAACCTGGCACATCTACGAAATGGAACAATGGGATGAGGATTATTTCAATATGGAGGTGCAGGCCTACATCACGATAAATCAAGGTGGGGCTGGAGATTTTCAATTTGGTTTGGTCACCGGAGGTTTGGATGGAGACTTTGTCCGAGATGGTGACACTGAACGGTTTGAGTTCACCTGGGAGGGTAATGATGAATGTGATGAAGCCTCTGGTAGTGGCTGGCTGAGGCTAAAGTCGGCGGATGAGGTGGAAGGGAGCATTAAGTTGCATGGGGGCGATCGCTCTGCCTTTGCCGCCCGGAGAGCTTGATAGTGCGATCGCCGCTTTCAGTACAGCGCGTTTGCTGCACAGATTAGATATGAATCATTGCTAGAGACGGATGAACCCATTGACCGGGAAGGGGCGATCGCACTTGTCAGCAGTTTGTATGCTGCTGCTAGCCAGGTGGGGCTGGTGGGGGAATAGGGCGACCATACTGGAGAGCATGATCAGGATTCAAGTGCCTAACTACAAAAAGGATGATTAAGACAATGAGTCCAACCTTCCAGGAATTTTCTCTAATCAGAACAAAGGCAGAGCAAAAACAAAAGGAATACCCTTTGCTAGATCTTTCGTCAGCATTCTACTTTGTGGCCTTAGATTTAATTTTAAACTTGCAGGAGGATGAAATTAGAGATTCTATAACTGACAGCCATTTTCTTAAGGTTGCCAATAGCACTTCAGGGCATGACAGGGGGATTGACGCACTTTATATTGACGAATCTTCCACTCCGCCAATAATTCACTTATTTAATTTCAAGTATGCGAATACATTCCAAAAAGCAAAAAATAATTTTCCTGCTGGCGAGATCGATAAAATCCTAAGTTTTGTTACCTCTCTAAACCAGCAAGAAGAGTCCTTGATTGGCAGCGTAAATGCGGTTCTGGGCTCGAAGATACAAGACATATGGAGAATCTTTGAAAGCCAAAATCCAAAATTTGAATTTCACTTCTGCTCGAATCATTTTCAAAATATAGAATCTTCAGAGCGAGAGAGATTTGAAAGAAGTATTGGCCGAGGATGGGAAGTAGGTTATCATCTAGCCCAAGATTTTAATAGCTACATTGTTTCATCAGGAAAGCAGATCATTGACTCAAAAATAAAAGCTATAGACAAGTGCTACTTTGAAAAATCAGATGGCAACATTCGAGCACTGATCATGAATGTTGATGCTAGAGATCTAATTAGAATCTCTCTAAACAACGAGGAGATCCGTAACAGAGCAGATATGGACGATGATGATTACAAGACGATGAAATCAATGACTATCTTGGAAGACGCATTTGATGACAACGTCAGAATATACCAGAAAAATCGTCAATAAACAAAAACATAAAGATTACAGCGCTCTCTGATGAAGCTGACAAATTTTTCTATTACAACAATGGCGTAACTATCACGTGTAAATCTTTTTCCTACACTAGTAGGCGATCACCAGTCATTGAACTAAAAGATTTGCAGATCGTGAATGGAAGCCAAACCATACACAGCTTATATGAAGCTTTCCTTGAAGATTCAGACAGCTTTTCTGACATAGAAATTTTGTGTCGGGTTTGTGAAGTAAAGGATTCTGCTTTGAGCACTAGGATTGCTGAATACACAAACAGCCAGAATCCAGTAAAAAGCAGAGACATTAGATCTGTAGATTACATACAGTTAAGCCTTGAGAAAGAACTATCTCCTTTAGGTAAATTTTATGAACGGAAGAAAAATCAACATTCCGACAAGCCTAAAGCCAAGAGAATTGATGCCGAGAAAGCAGGTCAAGTACTGATAGCCCTGTTTAACTGCTCCCCATACGAAGCAAAACATCGCAAAGGATTAATTTTTGGCGATAAATACGAAGAAGTCTTCAATGATGAAGTTAATGCTGACAAGGTTTTGCTGGCCCATTCTCTCTTTGAACGGATAGAAGAAAATAAGCAGGAAAAACTTCAAAGCGTGATAAATAATCCGGAAGCGTTTGAGGAAAAATCTTACATAACTTATGCTTCTTATTATATTCTGTATATTATTGGGGAGCTGGCCAGAAGAAAATCTATAGATTTAGTATTTTCTAATGTCGAAAAAATTTGGACTCTTTACAGCAATGCTCTGAGCATAATCGAAGAAACGATAAATAAAGAAAAAAAGGCTGTTGGATCAAAATATTCTCACTCCGTCTTTTTTAGATCAAATAAAAGCAAAAAGCATTTTGAGAGCCTGGATGATGAGGAAATCATTGAATTCTTAGAAAGTAAATAGGGTGAGCGCTACCAGCCTGTCCTCCACCTTATATGCCAACAAAGTCGTTACGACTGGAGCAGCCTAATTTTTATACTCCCTGCTCAATCAGAAAACTAGCCGTGGACACAATAGCTGTTGAATTGGTCAAACACAAACAGGCGCAAATTGCAGAGTTGTGCCGACTCAATCAGGTCGCTCGGCTCGACCTCTTCGGCTCCGCCACCCGGCCCACCTTTGATGCCCAAACCAGCGATTTTGACTTTCTAGTCGAGTTCGCTACCGACACCCCAGAGGGTGCTGCCGATCGCTTCTTTGGGTTAAAGCACGGGTTATCGGTCGTCCTAGGTCGCACAGTCGATTTAGTTGACCTTGCCGCCGCCAAAAACCCCTACTTCTTGCAAGCGATCGCCTGCGATCGCCTTACCATCTATGGACATTGAAGTTCAGCGATATCTCTATGACATTCAAGTGGCAGGCGAATTAATCCAAACCTTTGTCGCTGCCCAGACTTTTGACAGCTATCGCGCTGATGCCTTGCTGCGATCAGCGGTAGAGCGCCAGCAAGTAGGTTGGGTGGAGCGCCAGCGGAACCCAACATCGCTGATACTTCACCCGTCAAACAGCCTACCCTCAGCTCATGCATCTTTTCACTGTCCCATGCACTACCGCCGCGCCAAAACCCCAGGGGCAACCTACTTTTTCACCATCGTCACCTACAACCGACAACCTGTATTTCGCAACGACGAAACTATAACCCCTGACTGCCTGACACATCTCTGGAAACCCCTGATTTCCCGTGGAAGGCGTTGCCCGAAAGCTCCTTAAATCAAGCCTTCCAGCTCCGAGCTGCAAGCTATGAGCTTCGGCTCTAAGACAACGCATTTTCAAGGCTTTCGG
>JBGTNM010000127.1:0-24207 GCA_041743025.1 Microcystaceae cyanobacterium | reverse complement strand
TCATTGCTTAAAGTTCCTTTAAACTTTTCAGACTTAATAAAGGCATTTTATCAATGTTTGATCTCTGTCTCCCAAGGCGATCGCCCATTATTTCTATTTTACTCAATAATTTGTCCAACGATACCAACTCCCGCAAAAGACATCTTCAAAGGAAAAATGAGGTGCGATCATGAGTATTGATACCTTATTTATCCCAGTCTAATTTTCCGCCGCAGTTGACCCGTCTAAGTCCTAAAACTTTTTTATGGGGCTAAAATTAAGTTAGTTCTCTTGGAGCATGGCGCAATGAGTGAAACACCAATTACCGTCAATTATTCATTAGAGGAAGTTTTAGCTCGAATAGAGGGAAAGGTAGACGAGTTAAAAATTGATCTGCATAGAGAGGTTAGCGCTCTGCATAGAGAGGTTAACGATCTGCGTAGAGAGATTGCGGGAGAGATTGCGGGCGTTAAGATTGAGCTAGCAGAAGTCAAAACCGAGGTAAAAGGGATCAAAGAGGATGTCATAGAGCTAAAAGGTTCATCTAAGGCTCAAATTTGGACATTAATCGGCATTTTGTTGACTGCTGTCGGCGGTTTTCTCGTTGCTATACTCAAAATTCCGCTTGGTTCCCCTTTATAATTTCTAGAGCAACAATTAAAAAAGTTTGTGCTTAAAAACTATCGCCTCAACTTCTGCTGCCACTCGGCGATCGCAGTTCGCGCTTTAGCGTAGGCGGCAGTATCTTCTGGGACTAACTGCGCGGTTTGAATGGCTAAAGATAACTTACCCTGTGCCGCCCTCATTCGAGCTAATTGGTAAATGCGATCGCTCCACTGTTGCGTTAATTCTCTCGCTTGGACATACCCCGGTTCCCCTGGCAAAAGACGGCGGACGGTGGCAATCGCCTGGTTGTAGGAGGAGGCGCGATAGCGTTGAATTAAAGCTTTTGCCGCTTCAATTAACACCCAGTTGTCCTGCTGCTGTTGGGCTAGGTTTTGCCAGTCTTCAATCGCTTGTTGCGCCAAAGAGTAGAGTGATGAGCGATCAGCCGGGACAAGTCGGGCCGCTGCGATCGCGCCTGTTAAATCCCCGCGTGTCGCTCGTCCGTAAGCAATATCTAAAATAACGTGACTCCAACGTGTAATATCGGACTGCGCCTCCTCGTATAAAGGTGCATCCACTGGGATCTGACGAGCGATACTAATCGCTTGATTCAAGCGGGAAGCTTGCTGGGAGCTTAAAATAACCCTTGAGCGATATAAAACCTGCTGGTTGTCTTTAGTAACCTCCGTTACCTCTTGCTTGGCAATAGGAGACTGAACAACCAACCATTGCCACCCCAAAACTGTCCCCAGTAAGACAGTACCCATTCCGAGTAACCACCCTATATTATTTTGGGTTTTAGATGATTTTCCCTTTTGATCCGCCCTTTTGATCTCCCCTTGATCCCCCCTTAAAAAGGGAGTTAGAGGTGGCTTCGCTGTTGGTTTCACGGAGGTAGGGGGGAGGATCGGATTTTGGATAGGGTGAGCTTGATCTCGATTAGTTTCGGATATCGAAAAAGGTAGGGGCGAATTGCGATCGCCCTTACCCTCAGATGTATCGTAGATATTTAGAGAATTGGTATTAGGAGTTGGAGGGATGAAAAGTTGAGGCGAGAAGCTGCTTTCTGCTTTTTGACTTTGGGAGGCAACCACCCCGAAGTTGCCCCCTATTGCCTCTATTTGTAACTTAACTTGCTGACTGGGGTCAAAACCAGAGTTGCTTTCTCTTGCCTCCCCCCTTTTTAAGGGGGGTCGGGGGGATTGCCTCTTGCCTCCCTCCTTTTTAAGGGGGATAGGGGGGATTGCCTCTGTCTGTATCTGACTGCGGTCAAAAGACTGCCATTGAAGTTGCGATTTTGGGGGTGACGGCAGGAGTGGCACTCTAGCGGCAGTTAAATTGGGACTAATGACAATCGGTGTCTTGCCTTCGCTGAGGCGATCGCGAAAATAAGCATCCAATTGAGCGAGGGTGAGATGGTGGCGGTAGTAACGTAAAGCTTCTAGCAGTGCATTGACCCACAGTTCTTGTCTGAACGTTTCCGTGTTTGGGGTTTGGCAAGCTAAGATGAGCGCGATGCCTTGTTGCTGAGCTAGACGTAGTGTTTGTTCGCCAACGAAACTCCCTTCTGGCAATCGGGTCAAATCGAGCAAAATGAGCAATTGTTGGCTGCATAACTGTTGCAATCGCTCAAACAGCGATCGCACTAAAATTCCTCCCTTGGCAATATCGTTCGGATCGCCGTCAATTGGCATTAAATAATCATCGCCGCGATAATTTGCTCCATATCCCTTGAAAAAGAACCAATAACGCTCCACTGGAACCGTTTGGACTGCTAGCCATTGTAAAATGGTAGCTCGCTGAGGAATAGTCAGGCGATCGCCCATTTGCGGCGAGGTATCCCCCAATAAAACCAATTGAGAATGAGGAATCCCACCCCAATAATGAAGGCCGCGATAAAAGGCTTGCGCGTCTGCTTCAGCGCGATCTAACGGAGGGAGATGGCAATAGTGATCGATGCCAATTGCCATTCCTCTAAACGGTTCCATCAATTTGTCTCACTCCTCTTATCAATTAACAATGATCAATAATCAATGGTTTTTTATTGTTCATTGTCTCCCCTTCCTTGCCAGAAGACTTAAAATAGAAAGGTTGTCAATCTATTCACATAAAAGTAAAAATGGCTGTTCCTAAAAAGAAAACCTCCTCCCAAAAGCGAGACCAACGCCGAGCCAATTGGAAGCGTCAAGCCACGTTGGAAGCCAAAAAAGCTCTTTCGCTGGGTAAATCTATCCTCACCGGACGCTCTAACAGTTTTCTCTATCCTCAAGCAGAAGAAGATGAGGAGGAAAACGAGTAAGCTGCAAAGGCACAGGGAAGTTTATGCTTCTTTCCTGGGCCTTATCTTTGTCTTTGATGCTTCCTTGGCTGTGACTGTTCCCGCCTAAGTGCTAAACCAACTATGAAAGGCAAATTCTTTCAAAAACCTGACCTTGAGCAGAGTCATCGTGTTCCCCCCAATCAGTATTTAACCAAAGGCTTTCCCGTCCTCACCTATGGCGATACGCCTCAGATTAGTCCTGATGAATGGGAATTTCGCGTCTGGGGATTGGCTGCGCCTAAAACCTTGACCTGGGAAGATTTTATGTCCCTTCCCCACGCTGATTTTACCAAAGACTTTCACTGTGTCACGCGCTGGTCAAAACTCGATGTGCAGTGGACGGGAATTAAAGTGACTGATTTTATGGAACAGGTGGAACTCGACCCCAAAGCTGCTTTTATCATGGAACACTGCTATGGAGGATACGCCACCAACCTCCCCTTAGAAGATTTTTTACGCGAAGAAAATTTCTTTGCTTTTCAACTATTTGGTGAACCTCTCCCGCCTGAACATGGCGGCCCGATGCGTCTAATTGTTCCTCATCTTTATGCCTGGAAAAGTGCTAAATGGATTAATGGGTTAGAATTTCTTGAACAAGATGAAATGGGGTTTTGGGAACGCAACGGCTATCACCGACGAGGCGATCCTTGGCAAGAAGAACGCTATTCAATGTAACCATTTATTGTAAAATTAAAGTTGATCATTTTTAAATTTTTGCTCTGACTTATATGCCAGATATTGTTGACATAGCTATCAGTGCTGATAATTTTAAGACCCTCGTTGCTGCCGTTCAAGCCGCTAATTTAGTCGAAACACTCAAAGGTACCGGCCCTTTTACTGTTTTTGCACCGACTGATGAAGCGTTTGCCAAACTGCCTCCTGGAACCATTCAAACTCTCTTACAAAATATTCCTCAATTAGCCCGTATTTTAACTTATCATGTGGTGTCTGGAAAATTAATGCAAGCAGATTTAGCTAGCGTTGATTCAGTGGTTTCTGTCGAAGGATCGCCCATTTCTATTGACTGTTCTGATGGCTTTGAAGTCAAAAATGCTACGGTAATTGCTGCCGATATTGAAGCAGATAATGGTGTAATTCATGTGATTGATAACGTTATTTTGATGGGATAAGCTTAATGGAGGATGCGTTGTTGACGCATCCTATTACTATTCATCGGTAAGCTACAATAAAATGAATCCCTCGTTCTGCTTCCCATTAGCATGAGTCTTGAATCCGCGATCGCGCTGGTGGATTCCTTGGTTTTTTCCACAACAGGAAAACACCTATCTAACTTGCAAGTAAGCGTACTTCAAGCCGTTTGGCATGGCAAAAAATACTTAGCGATCGCACAAGAATATGGCTACACAGAAGGACATATCAAAGATATTGCCTATCATTTGTGGAAGTTACTTTCAGAAAGACTCAACGAAAAAGTTACTAAAAACAATCTAAAAAGTGTTGTCAGCAGACTCTCTTCAGCAGAAAATATATTAACTTGTAACCCTAATTTTATTGGACGAGAAACCGCCATTGAACACCTCGATAATCTCGTCAACCAAGGCCATAAAATTATTGTCATTCAAGGCGAAGGTGGGATTGGCAAAACCACGCTGGCACAACACTATCTTAACCAGCAAGCGTCTGAGTTTATTTTAGAGCTATTAATGGCTAAAACAACCCAAAATATTACTTTAGCAGAAAGTATTGTAGAAGAATGGTTAAAAAAAGATTTTCAAGAAGAACCCGCTAGAGAATTTGGCATTACACTAGCTAGACTAAAACGCCATCTGGAGACTCATAAAGTAGGCATTTTAATTGACAACTTAGAACCAGCACTAGATCGAGAAGGAAAATTTATTGCTAGCCAACAAAATTATATCGAGTTACTGAGAATTTTAGCCGATCCTAAAGTTCAATCTACCACATTAATCACTAGTCGCGATCGCTTGTGCGAACCGGATATTAATCCTGTCCATTTTCGTCTACCAGGATTGTCTATTGAATCTTGGACGGCGTATTTTAAAAACTCCCAGATTGATGCCAATCTTTCAATTATTGAAAGTTTACATAAAATTTATGGTGGCAATGCCAAAGCGATGAAAATTATTGGAGGAGTCATTCAAGAAGATTTTGCCGGAGATAGTCAAGCGTACTGGCAAATTTATCAAAAAGACCCTTTATTAGAAACGAATTTAAAACATCTAGTCGCTAGTCAATTTGATCGATTACAAACCCTCGATCACGAAGCTTATAAACTTCTCTGTCGTCTAGGCAGTTATCGCTATCAAGATATTTCCTATCTTAATCAAGCTAGTGTTGTCAATTTACTTTGGGACAGTGAGCCTAATATTGGTCAATTAAGGAGTGTTCAGTCTTTACAAAATCGCTCTCTTTTAGAATGCAAACGAGGTCACTATTGGCTTCATCCTGTCATTCAAGCAGAAGCTATTTTTCGATTAAAAGAACAAGGTGAATGGGAAATTACTAACCGCAGAATAGCAGAGTTTTGGACGAATTCTATTGCTAAAGTTACAACAGTAACCGATGCATTAATGGCTTTAGAAGCATACTATCACTATCTGGAAATAGGAAGTTTTTCCGCAGCAGGAAAAGTTATTCTTAAAAGTTATGATAACCAATGGGGACAATTTCTTTCATTAGGTAGCATTCTCTACCGCATGGGGTTAATTCAACCTATCTTGAGCGCAATTAATCAAATTATTGATAAAATAGATTGCCAATCCGATTGTGCAGAACTTTATAATATTTTAGGGGATGTATACTGGATCTTAGGAAAAATTAACCTTGCAATTGACTGTCAAACCCAAACCATTCAAGTTGCCAGAAAATGCTGGCACGACTATACTTTTGTCAACAAACATACTCAATATTATCTCAAAATGTTAGAAGTTGATTCCCGGTTAAGTATTGGTTTATATAACATTGATTTATGGGAACTTTTAGCAGCCTGCGATCGCCTGCAAACCGTCATAGAATTAACTGAGAATACTCAACACTATCGATGGGGACAGAAAGCAACAATTTGTTTGGCTTTAATTCAGTCCTATCTTGGGGAAAAAGACAAAGCACTATCTCTAGCTGAACGCTGTTATCAAGAACTTATCAACAATCCTTTAGCAGGTCGTTTTGCCTATTTTCTGCAAATATTAGGACAAACTTATGTCAATTTAAATCAATTTGATCGCGCTACCTCTCTATTTGAAAAAACGCTTGCTTTTTCTCAGGAAAATAATTATTCACAAGTCAAAGGAAAAGTCTTGACAGGACAAGCAGAAATATATCAAAAAAAACAATCTTTTGAATTAGCTTTGTCTCATCATTTCGCCGCGATTGAAGTGCTTGAAAACATTGGGGCAAAATGCGATTTAGCTCAAGCCTATTATCAACTCGGATTGACTTTAAAGCTAATGGGAGAATACGGTAAATCAGCCACTCATTTGGAAAAAGCGATCGTTCTTTTTACTGAAATGCAAGCCCCCAAGCAAGTTGATAAAGTCTTAATAGTATCTACTCAATAAAAAAAACGGGAATTCTGTAGGGTGGGCATTGCCCACCATCATTCTCCTACAAGATGTATAATTTTATCCAAATTCGGGATTTTTACCTTTTGTCCTTGGCAAGTACAGCCCCACTTCAAAGAATACACTCCTTGATTTACCCAAGAATCAAAACTTGAATATTTCCATAAATGCGGACAAGACACTAAACCATGCTTGACAGGATTATAATGTATGTAATTTAAATAAATTTCTAGTTCTGCTTCATCTTGTAGAGTATGTTCCCAAAAACGTCGTTGCCAAACATCGCTTTCACGGTGTTTCTGTCGAGAAATACTAACATTGTCAGGTAATGAGGTTTTTCCTCGGAAGGCTTTGGTAAAAACAACTTTTAAGCGTCCAATTCGTTTAGAATAATTTGTATCTAGCATAGGCAAAGTCCATAGAAAGTGAATGTGATCGGGCAAAATAACCGCGCCAGTTATGTTAAATGGCATTTCTTGTTTAACAGTTGCAATAGCTTGACGAAGTTTAGCAATATTTTCTGAATTAGCAAAGTATGGCTGGCAATTATAAGTCACTAAAGTAAAGAAAAACGTTCCGCCTGGAACATAGACACGACGATAATTAGACATTATTTTATAAGTTTTTTGTCAATGATGGTAAAGGTGGGCAATGCCCACCCTACCGTTTTGATTACTTATTTAAAATTCCCAAAAAGCACGATAAATTATACAGCTACCCAAATTTTTTATTTTCTGTCAGTTTCGTAGGGTGGGCATTGCCCACCATCAGTCTGATAAAGTAAAAGATTGTCCCTCCTCGTGTAACCCATGAACAGTACTGACGATAAAACGATTGTTAAAGAGTATTTCAATGCGACCGGATTTGACCGTTGGCGTAGAATTTACGGTGATGGCGAAGTCAACAACGTGCAAAAAGATATCCGCACCGGACACCAAAAAACCATCGATACGGTGTTAGGCTGGTTGCATTCAGATGGCAATCTGCCGACGTTGGCGATTTGTGATGCAGGCTGTGGGGTTGGGAGTTTGAGCATACCCTTGGCACAGGCAGGCGCGACGGTCTTTGCTAGCGATATTTCCGAAAAAATGGTGACAGAAGCTCAGCAAAGAGCAAAACAAGTCTTAGGAAACGCAGGCAACCTTACTTTTGCCGTGCAAGACTTAGAAGAATTAACCGGAAATTATCACACCGTCATTTGTCTGGACGTACTCATTCACTACCCTGCTGATGAAGCAGCAAAAATGATTGCTCACTTGGCTACTTTAGCTCAATCTCGTATAATCCTCAGTTTTGCACCTAAAACTTTCTTTTTGACGATTCTCAAAAAAATTGGCGAATTTTTCCCCGGCCCCAGCAAAGCCACTCGCGCCTACATGCACCCAGAATCAGAGATAATGAAAATTCTCGAAAACAATGGATTTACCGTACAGCGCAACGGCATGACTAGCACTCGTTTTTACTTCTCTCGTATTTTAGAGGCAGTGCGAACCTAGCAGCTTAGCGAAATAATCTTTACACTACAAAGTGTAGCCTCTCTAATCTCATTTTATGAGCGTCACGCCGCAACAACTGCTCGCCTGGAAACAGGATGGTCGTCCTATCGTCATGCTAACCGCTTGGGATTATCCGACGGCTCAACTGTTAGATGAAGCGGAGGTTGATATTGTCTTGGTGGGAGATTCCTTAGCAATGGTGGCACTGGGACACCCGACCACCCTGCCAATAACCTTAGAGGAAATGATACACCATGCCTCAGCAGTACGTCGTGGAGTCAAGCGAGCGTTACTAGCGGTTGATTTGCCTTTTTTAAGTTACCAAGAAAATCTCAGCCAAGCGGTGCGTTCTGCCGGCAGGATGCTCAAAGAAACAGGTGTACAGGCAGTGAAATTGGAAGGGGGACATCCGGCGATGGTAGAAACCATTTCTTATTTGACTGCTATCGGCATTCCCGTCATGGCGCACGTCGGATTAACGCCTCAATCGGTGCATCGTTTGGGATTGAAACAACAGGGTAAAACCGAAGATGAAGCTGAGCGAATTTTAGCAGAAGCGATCGCCCTAACGGAAGCAGGGGCTTTTTCTTTGGTTTTAGAACATATTCCCGCAAATTTAGCCGCTACGATTACGGCAAAGCTTCCCATTCCCACCATCGGCATCGGGGCCGGGCCAGATTGCGACGGACAGGTATTAGTGACGGCTGATTTGTTAGGATTGAGTCAAAAACAGCCTCCCTTTGCCAAAACTTATGTCAATTTACGGCAGGTGATTGGTGATGCTGTCGGACAATTTGCGACTGACGTTCGCAACCGAGATTTTCCTTGATAGCAAGAACTAAGGTCTAGACCAATCATAAGTGGCTTGTTTCACGGCTTGATAATTCGCATTTAGTTCAGGTTCTAACAGTAAGATGGCAGCAATTCGCCTTGCTATATCCTGGACTTCTCGCACTTCTTCGCGTTTAAGTGGACGACCCAATAGAGTTTCTTCCCGGTAACTGAGCCATTTTTTGATTACCTGATACCCGCCGATTGTGTAATCCCAAACTTGTGCGGGAATATTTTTCCAATACGCCACATCGTTTAGGTAAACATCACGAGTGGTTGCACCGAGAAGACACTCACCTCCAACCCCAAGCTGGGCAAAGCAAGCCAATTCTTCTGACGTGTAGGCTCGTTCTTGACTTCTGCCTTTACCAGGCATGGTTACGCCTTCTTTACCTGCGTGTCCCCAACCAGCCGTGAGTGCGAGTTCAGTATCAGGGTTAAGTTTGCCGCCACCCAAGCGCGAAGTGACAGCAATGCCTCGCAACTCTGGGCGAATAGTGCCTGTGGTAACGCCTTCGACTTTGTTTTCAGTATCCAAGAGACTAGCGATTTGTCTCCCTAAATTGGCAGAAGCAATTAGCTGATCTCGGTTTTTGGGCAGGGGAATGCGGGGGAAATCTTGGCGAATGCCATCAGCATTTTCTGCCAGATAGACAGATGAATAACCAATGGCTAAGGCGTGCATCCAAATCAGTAAGGCGGTTTCTGTATCCTCATCCGGATTGGGCAAGCCTAAATCTTCTAAATACTGACGGGCTGAGGTTGAGAGATTGGCAAAGGGCAAATCGACCTCTGGCTTTTCTCCTAGCATATCCAGCAGGCTCAATTGTTCCTTGGGGCGTAACCTTGCCCCATTCATGAGTTGTAAAGGGATGGCGACTGCATCTGGTGTTAGTAGATGATCGTCTGAGAGGCAAGGAGTAAAGTAAAAAGGAACGCCTTCAGTGTCTTTGGCAGCCTTAAAGCGAGTTAGCAAGAATTTATTACCCTGCCAGCATTGCTTCCACAGGAAAGGGCGCGGTTCATTCCAAATCGGTCTGACTCCTGTGTAGTAGCACCAACGAACCTCAAAAGGTCTGAGAGCATAGCGCATTAAGCGACGTGCATTAAATCTCTCTTCTAATAACGCTTTTCGTCTGGCTACTTTTGGATCAAATCGAGCTTGAGGCTTCACCAGTCCATATCTTAATGCTTTGTAATCTTCCCAATCTAAGTTAGCGTCAAAATAAGCTTGCATTCGCTGTTCTAGGGCATCGCGATCAATGTCAATCAATGCCCCACCTCGCTTTTCCATCAGTCCATTGCTGGGAGTAACCGCAGAGAGTTCCGTCAGCTTTGCCCACTCCAAATAATGTGCTTCAATCTGAGATGGACGGAAAGAAAAGCGATTAATGCGGCTAGGTTGAGCAGTTTGATAACGCCGATCAAAGTTTTGTTCTTCTAACGTCGCCAGTAATTGTGTACGTCGTTCAGATGCTTTGGCAGCATTAATATCATCTCTGAACCTTACATTTTGTTCAGATGATTGTTGCCCAGTTTTAACCCACAGAGAAATTGCAACTCCCTGTTGAATACCCTGCGAAAATCCTTGAATTGCAAAAATTGTTTCGCTGGTTCTGCCATCGGGAGCATATTCAGAAATCTTGCGATTACCGTGCATATTTTCAATCCAGAATCGATCAAAAGATTCAAGTAAGTGTTGCCGCATCACCACAAATGACGGATCACTTACCCAGGAATGGTTGGAAATGTAGCAAACAACACCTCGACGGGGTTCGTGATCGACAATACAGCGTTCAGCTAATCCAAAAAAGCGAATATAGAGTTCATCAAGATTGAATTTTTTGATTCCCCACTCGGAAATCAGCCCTTTTTTGTATGGTTCTACTAATCCTTGTTCTTCTTCAGAACTAATTCCAGCGTAGGCATTATAGGGAGGATTGCCTAGGACAACTAGAATTGGTTTACCTCGCTTCACTGTATCGGCGGCATCCCGTTCTTCTTGCAATTCAGGAAAGTTCAGGGTTAACTGTCGAATACGCTGCTTTCCTTCTTCGTCTGGCGGTTCCCATCCAGTCAAGGCGTTGGTGAGATACACGCCCACCCGTTCGCTTTCATCCTGCAACGGTACACCCAGATTTTGTAACAGCAATCCCAATTGCAAATGCGCCACTACAAATGGGGCGGTCAAAATCTCGAAGCCAAACACTCGGTTCTTTGCCGCTTCCTTGAGGTCAGAGCCGCTCAGGGCATCTTCATCTTTTTCAGTGAGCGTCTGGTTAATTCGCTTCAGCACCTCCAGCAAAAAAGCACCTGTGCCGCAACAGGGATCAAGGATGTAGACATTCTCATCAGCTAAACCATCAGCAATGCCTAATTCCTCCCTTAATACAGTATCGACGCGAGCAACCATATATTGAACAATTTCCGGTGGCGTGTACCAAACTCCCAAATCCTTACGAAGTTGTGGATCAAATGCTTCTAGGAAAGGCTCATAGAAATACTGCACTGCCTGCCCTTCGTCGAACTGGGTAAAGAAAGACTGGCGATCAACCCGATTGAGAGCTTCACCTGTCCAATTCAGCACTTCTACTAAATCTAACCGTCCCAAATTAGTTGGGGTTGCGACCTTTTCAAATAAGGCTTTCACCATTGGGACGTGGAGCGACCAAGCAGCAGTCTGCCAGTCAAAATAGCCCCGTCTTGCTCCCTGCTTGTGCCACAATACCCAGGCAGAGAATAATCCATAAAACAGAGTTTGAATCAAGGTTGACTTAAAAAAGCGATCGCCCTTTTCGTCTTTGAAGCTAATGCCCAATGCTTCTTCTAATGCCGTGCGGATCGTCTTCAGCGCCGGCAGATCTGATTTCTCAATGCGTGCCCGTGCATCTTTGGCGTAGGATGCCAGAAACCAGGCAAGATCTTGTGGAGAGGCGATATTTGCCTGTTGTAGCATCACCCGCTTCAGATACTCGCTGATCTGCTCCTCATGTTCCTGGGCAAATGCGCGAGGATGCTGAGCCTTTTGCCAAAACTCTTTCTCGTTTGCTGCTAGTCGATAGGTTTCCAACTTGGCGGATTGACCGTTGCCATATTGACCGATCAAGACAAAATCTCGGTAATTTGTTACCAAAACCTGACGATATTTGTCCCAGTATTGGGAAACTTGCTTTGTATTTGCAGTAACCCAGGCATCATCTCCAGTTCCCTTGGCTTCAATTACACCCCGCTCTGGATTTTGCGGATCGCTGGGTTGGTCGCCAGATTGCCGATGATATTGCCGTGCTGTAAATAACCCACCATCCGGCATCCCCGCACCCAAGTTTTTCAGTTGCATAAAACAGCGAACTTTGGGTTTGAGGGTTGAGCCGATCGCATTGAGCAGATTTGCTAGAGGGCTGTAGTAGGAGGTTTCCTTGACCGCAGATCCTGTAGATCGAATGTCTCGTAGTTCTTGGATGTATTGCTCAAAGGGACTCATGGTTGCTTTTATCGAGCAGATAGCCCCTCAATTATGTCCCATTTTGCCTTAGACAACCGTCTGCTAAAGTAATTCCTGTCGCAAGCGATAAATAATGGTATTGGGGTCAATTTGATTGAGAATGCTTTGCATGACAGTACTCGGCCCCAACGGCCCCCAACTGCACCCATTTTCTAAATATTCCTGAGCAGCTTTACCGACAATATAGGAAAAATAACCCGCAATAAAGCCCTGGAGCAAGGCTGTACTGCCATAAACGGTAAATACTGCCGGATTTTCAAAGATACTGGCAGCAACAGTCAGACTTTTACCAATCCCTAAAATGAAACTACTGCCCATCTCTGCCAAAAGCAACCCGCCTGAACTCAACAAGATTTTTCGCCAAAGTTTCCCAGCTTCATAACTGGTAATCGGCAAGCCATACAACCGCGCCAAAGCCCGAATAAGCGATAAATCGGCAATTATTCCACCAATTAGATCAAAAACGGCAATTGGGTTGGCGGCGACAGCTAAGGATTTATATTTGGTGTACTGCCAGATCATCGCCTCCGCATCACTAGCGCGAATTTCTAAGGTTTTTTGGGCAATGTTTTCTTCGGCTTCTTTCGCTTGAGATAGCGCATTAAGGGCCAGCAGCGATCGCCCTTCCTGATTTAAAATGGTTAAAATTTTCTGCCGTAGAGCCTCTATTTGCGGCGGTGGGGCTTCCCATTTTTCCGCAACTTGACCGTTAGCATATTCTTCTCGCACGGGTACGCTTTGAGGGTCTGCCGCTACCATAACAATATCTTCAGCACTGATAATGGGTTGCTGTTTTTTGGCCGATTGCTGGCTTAATTGTTGCAATTGTTGGTAAATTTCTTGGCGATCGGCATCAGGGTAGAGGTCAATTTTATTAAAAACTAAAATAAGCGGTTTTTGGCTCGCTCGCAGGTCGCACAATGCCTGATATTCGGTGCGGGTCATGTCCCCAGCAATAATAAAAAGAATTAAATCCGCTTGTCTAGCTACGTCTAGTGCCATTTTTTCGCGTGCTTGTCCGTCTATTTCGTCCAAACCAGGCGTATCGATAAATTCGACCTGAATTTTCCCACTCGGCGGCATCCAATGCACAGATTTAGGCCATTGCGTTACGCCATGTAGCGGCCCGGTGTCTAGGAGTTTCTGACCGATTAAGGCATTAACAACGGCAGATTTACCCCGACTAACCAAGCCAAAAGTTGCAATTTTGATGGCATTTTGCTCTAATTTGTCTAATGCCGCTTTCAATGACTGTAAATCGTTGCGGACGGCTGCCTGTAATTCGAGATTGGGAGGATAATTCCAGTGGCGGCGAAAACTGGCGTACCAAGAAAGTGCTTGCTGGAGACTAGCGCGAGCCTGTTGAAGGTGCGTTTGGGCTGGAGAGGAGGTCTGTGTCAAAGTGGGTTTCGCTGCAATACTCTTTTATTTTAGCGAATCGCGCCCTTGAAACCCGTAGGTTGGAAGGGTCAGTGTCACATGGGTTGAATTTGATCGCCTTTCCCCAGGCTAATGGCCAGAAACGCGGCAGCTACCAAAGCCGTACCGACGAGCATTGTTGTCGTTCTGGGATGTTTACTAAACCAGTCCGAAAAGCTGGGGATTGTTAAATGAGCAAAATCTCCCTCCACTTGGTCGTAACCGGGCATCGGTTCAAACAAATTGTCTGCCGCACTCTCGAATTTTGGCTCGTTCGTTCGCTGTCCAGAAAAGGCGATGAGTTGTAAGATAACATCCACCAGTGGCGGCGAGAGTCGCTGTAACAAATCCAGTCCCCTACCAATATCTCCCACAATGAAGTCGCGTGTTGGATGCTCGGCGGCGTAGAGGATGGCATCGGCTACCAAACTCGGTTGATAGTAAGGCGGGATTCCCGTTGGCTTAACGCCTAGCTTGGTACGGACGTGATTGTAGAAGGGCGTATTAATAACAGAGGGTTTCACGCTCGTCACGCTGATGGGAATGCCTTCGTGTTTCAATTCGACCCGCAGAGATTCCAAAAAGCCTTCAATGCCGTGTTTTGCGCTTGAGTAAGGACTTTGCAGGGGCACGGCGACCTTCCATTGAAGAAATGTGAATGAGCGCCCCCCGTCCTTCCTGTTTAAGATGGGGTAAAGCCGCCATTGCTCCATACACCTGCCCCATTAGAACGACATCAATAACGCGCTTAAATTCCTCTGGCGTAAGCTGCTCGAAAGCGGCTAAGACACCTGTAGCGGCAACGTGAACCCAGGTATCGAGCCGTCCATAAGTTTCTATGGTCTGGTCTGCGATCGCTTTAACTTGTTCAAAACTCCTGACAGTCAAAAACGTTTGAACGTTTTTGACTTCCTTCATTTTTTCACTTTTAATGTAACGATTTGTAAATGGAGATAGGTCTACCCTAGAAAGGAGTTTTCATCACATTATTCTTTTATCTCCTGATCTTTTTTGTCTGTATCTTCCGTTTCATTGGTTGCTGTTGCGGATGGCTGATCGTTTTCCTCCTCAATTGGGAAAGAAGGGGAAGAAATTTCAATAGTCGTTTCTACCACTTCAATTTTGATCGTTTCAGTGCCAGTTTCAGCCAATTTTTCGCCTAGCGGTTGATAGTCTTCAATAACCGTTTCGGCATCATCGCCGAGGAAAGGTTCAAAGTCAGCTTCGTAGGGGGGGAAGATTTCTGGGGGAAGTTCGCTAGGTGGGGGTGTTTCTGCTACGGGAGGAATATCTTCAAAGGGGAATTCATCGGTAATAGCTTCTTCTAGAAGAACGTTTTCAAGCGGAAATTCATCGGGTTTCGAGCTTTCTGCATCGGGTGGGGTGCGTTCTAGCACGTCGGCAATCGATGGACTTTGGGGTTGAACTTGGGGTTTGGACTTGCCAAAGCTAAAAAGCGATTTCCAGGAAAATCCCCGCTTCGGTTGAGGGGGAGATTGTCTATCTGTCGAAGTAAAAGAGGGGACAGGCGGTTTTTCTGCTTCGGGTTGCGGACTTTGTACGGTGGGAACTTCAAATGTCACGTCTTGAATGTCTGGTGCATCAGCTTCTTCAAAAGCCACTGTTTCGGCAGATTCAGTCATGGGTTCTGTCAGAGGCACGGTTTCTGAGACTTGCAGTTCCTGAAGTTCGACAGGGATTGCTGTTTGAACCTTTTCCGGGGTGACAGTCGCTGCTGTTTTAGCCGCCGGCGTGACAGGTTGTGCTTTCTTTTTCTTGCCACCGAAACGGCTTTGAAGCCAGGTTAATAGGGAAAAATCATTGAGATCAGTTCGTTCTTCAGGATGGGCGATCGCTCCTCTAAGACGCACCGTTTGCCATCCAAAGGATAGTAAGATACTGACGGCGGCAGCTTGTCCGAGCAGAACGGCACCTGTGATGCGTCCCGCGCACACCCACAGGATGAGGGCGTAAAATAAACCGACACCACTCCAGAGAAAATCATCTTTGCGATGTAATTCCGGTAGAAAGAAGGCGCAGAGGTATAGACTGAAGCTTGTCAGGGCGATGGCGATCGCCAGGATGTATGCCAACATGATGCAGGGTACTCCTTGGATATTCCTCTCTAATCATTGTGCGGCATCTTGTCCGATCTTGCTCATCGATTCTGGAAACTTCTGGTAAAAGCACTGTTTGGCAGACAGTTTCCCGATATGTTAGCTTGGTTAATGAGGTGATTATCCGCTATGAAACGAGATTTTAAAAAGATTTTAACAACACTGCTCGCTAAGGGACTAATTTTAGGCGGCTTACTATCTTTCTTCATGCCTCAAGCGACGGTTGCCCAAGTTCCGCAGGTATCAGTCTCGCTTTCTCCCCAACCGAATGAAGCTTACGATCAATTCCTGCGCCGCGCCGAATCCCAAGCATCCCAAATTATCCAGCAGCGATTGAAACAAAACCCCTCTCTGCCAGAAGTGAGAGTCGTCATGGTGGGAGAGTGGCAAGGCGCGATCGCTCCTCTATTTTCCCTTACCGTTAGCCGCCAGAAGTGGTCTACTGATCCCAGTGTGCGACGCTGGGCCACTTATTTTCCTGATAGCCGCCTCCTGTTAGGTTTGGGTAGCCCCAATTCCCTTTCCCCAAGCACCACCCCCACTGCTGCTGAACCCGCTCCACCGAGTCCCGCACCCGCACCGCCTGCCGAACAAAAGCCCCCTCAACCTAATCCCGTTCCCATCTTTGACGATCCAAGGCTCCTTCCCAGTACGCCTCAATCCCTTCCTGACAGCCGCTTGCGACCTCAGCAAAACAATCCTCCGCCTTAAAAAGATAAACCCGGAATCTTGCTAATCACTCCCTCAATTTGCTTGTAAATGCCGGCTAGGCGATCGCCTTCGACGTGGACTTCGGAAGTTGGGTAGTTTTTGAGGACTTCGACGACACGAACATTTTTGTCAGACAGCGCAGAAGTCACCAACGCACCACGCAAAGCTTCTCGACTGGCACGCTGCGAGGGGGTATGGATCACTTCCCCAACTTGGTCTAAAACAAATTCTCCAGCAAAACTATTGAGAATTTGAGATAAAAAGACTGGATCGACACTAAAGCTTTGATTGAGAGCGTTGCGTAACTCCTCTGGCTGTTTATTAGCGAGTTTTAAATAAGTTTGTAAGGAGGGCGAGACTTCTCCGGTTTCAGCAAGGGTATTTAATTCTTCAACTGAAATAGACTCTCGCAAGATGCTGTATTTTAAAATGACTTGCTCGGCAGCATTCGCCGGAATAGTGACCATTAGAGTGCTAAGACTGGCTAAAAGTAAGCTTAAAACCAATTTTAATGGATAAAATCGCTGTTTATGACCTGACATTTGGTTTACCTAATCATTTAACCTTTCTCTTGATTTTACAAATATTTTTAGAGCTTCTTGATTAAAATTAGCCAAGTTTTTGGGTGTCACATTAGTCTAGATTTTTCTTCTGTTGTAACAGTTGGAGGAGTGGGAGCCGTCAAGCTCCCTAGCGTTCCTTACTGATAACTATTCAACCGAGGTTTTTCCCATTGACATGGGATATTTTTCGACAAAGTAATTGTTGATAAAAGTATTGACCGTTGAGAGAATCACGGGGGCTAAGAGAAAAGCCAGGAGTCCACTAACTCTAAAACCAGGAACAAAGACAGCGGCCAGCCAAAAACAAAGCCCATTGACGACCAGTGAAAACGCTCCCAAACTCACAAAATTTAGAGGCATCGATAGGAAGGAAAGCGTCGGTTTGGCTAATGTGTTAACCGCCCCAATTGCCACCCCTGCAATCAACGCTGCTGGGAAATTAGCAAGATGGACACCCGGAAAGATAATATCAACCACTAGTAAACTTAAAGCGGTTGCCAGTAAAGTCAGTAAATTTCCTAACATGATTTTTCCTTACAATTTTGTACAAATACTCGTTAGATCCATTGTTAACCCCTCAAGTGCGATCGCGCTTCTACAGAAAGATATATTTCCCAGGTAGGATTTTTAACAACTTGTTCCTTTTATGTCAAAATAAAGAATAAAGTTTAACCCGAATCTTTTTTAACCGTTATCACCTCGAATGGTTGCCTATTGGAGCAAACGATTACTAATTTCTCTGCCCACGCTGATCGCCATCAGTGTTGTTATTTTTACGATTCTTGCTTTAGCACCGGGCGATCCTTTGGGCGAATTTGCCTCCAATCCTGCTATTACTGAAGAAGTTAGGCAAAATATTCGCCATAGTTTAGGGTTAGACCAACCCGTTTACATTCGCTATTTTAAATGGATATGGGCCTTTATACGAGGCGATCTTGGCTATTCTTTCACCAGTCGCAGCCCTGTTTTTGATCTCATTGTGCAACGTTTGCCAACAACCTTATGGATTGTTGGTTCGGCTTATATTTTAAGTATTTTAATTGCTTTTCCGTTAGGCATTATTTCAGCTATCAAACGCTATTCTTTACTAGATAGAATGACGACAACCTTCGCTTTTTTAGGATTTTCTCTGCCCACTTTTTTGACAGGACTCCTTTTTATTGTCATTTTTAGCGTACAACTCAAATGGTTTCCGTTTATTTACAATAGTACCCTAAAAGTCACTAATCTGGCAACGTTGATTGAACAAATTAAACAGTCGATCATGCCCGTTTGTGTCTTAGCTTTGTATCAATCGGCGGTTTTAATGCGTTTTTTGCGTTCCTCGCTTTTAGATGAATTGCCACAAGATTACGTTCGCACCGCCTATGCGAAAGGAGTTAGCCAATTCGGGGTTTTGAAGCGGCACGTCCTTCGCAATGCCATGATTCCAGTTGTGACGCTCATCGCTTTAGATATTCCGACCATTTTTACAGGAGCACTCGTCACCGAACAAGTCTTTCGGGTTCCGGGAATTGGCGCATTATTAATTGAATCGATTTATCGCAGTGATACGCCAGTCGTGATGGCAATTACCTTTATTTATGCGATTTTAATTGTGATTTTTAATGTGGTTGCCGACTTAACTTATAGTTTTCTCGATCCACGAGTACGTTATCAGTAAGAGCTTGTCTATCAAGTAAATATGAAAAGAAGTTCCAACGTTTCCAATCACCGGACACAAATACGCTTTGAAACTCACCGATCGCTTGAGTTTGTTCCAAGGCATTGGGATTGTTATGCGGCAACGCTTCTCAGTACCTTGCGAAAGACAATTTTATCGACATCATCTGTGTAGAAATCCCGAATTCTCGCTTCCTCATCGTAGCCGCTGTTGCGGTAAAATGCCCGAACGTATTCAAAGTCATCCGTTCCAGACGTTTCCACCAGTAGTATACGCTCACCTCGTTCAGCCAGCATTTGCTCGATATATCGCAACAAGGCGGCTCCGCGCCCCTGTTTTTGGTGGTCGGGATGAATAGCAATCAGATAGAGATTCCATGTCCCCTCGGTCATTCGTTCCGGCGCAACGTAGGCAACGCCAACTGGCTCATTGTCATAGTCGGTAAACCATACATCTTGGCTATCTATTTCGTCATTGAAATGCTGATTTAGCATCTGGGCAAGTTCTTCGATTTGGCTTGACTCGAAAAGTCCTGTCGCTTTTGCCAAATCGAGTAAAGCACTTGTGTCATCAGGCGTGGTCAATCTAATCATAGAGGGTTCCAGTTAAAAGAGTGCAATTTGGTACAATGCAAATTGACTTAGAATTTTATTGTTCAGTACAGTACACGCACTTTAGGGAAGTCCGCTCCATGATTCATGACATTTTCATGCCTGCCTTGAGTTCCACCATGACCGAAGGCAAAATAGTTGCTTGGGTAAAATCGCCAGGGGACAAAGTGACAAAAGGAGAAACCGTTGTCATCGTGGAATCGGACAAAGCCGACATGGACGTGGAATCGTTCTATGACGGCTATTTAGCAATTATTATGGTAGAGGCAGGGCAGGAAGCTCCCGTCGGTGCGGCGATCGCGCTCGTGGCAGAAACCGAAGCCGAAATTGAACAAGCAAAACGCCAAGGAGCAGGCGAACCACCAGAAACCGCAGCACCGCCTCCTAGGGCAAGCGCACCACAAGCTGAAAGTGCCATAGCTGTAGCCACTTCCTCCACCACCGAATCGCGCAGTAATGGGCGCACAGTTGCCTCGCCCAGAGCGAAAAAGCTAGCCAAAGAATTCGGGGTCGATCTTAAAGCTTTACAAGGTAGCGGCCCGCACGGTCGCATTGTGGCAGAAGATGTAGAACGGGCAGCCGGCAAGACTCCTACGGTCGAACCGCAGGCAATTCCTACCCCGATCGCCGCGCCCCCCCCAACAGTAGCACCGACCCCTACCCCCGTCGCACCTCCTGTTGCCACCGCCGCACCGATAGGCGAAACGGTGCCGTTTACCACCTTTCAAAAAGCGGTCGTGCAAAATATGGTGGCAGCGATGCAAGCTCCCACTTTTCACGCTGGTTACACCATCACCACCGACGCGCTCGACAAACTCTACCAGCAAATCAAAGGCAAAGGGGTGACCATGACGGCGCTACTAGCCAAAGCCGTTGCTGTCACCTTACAGAAACATCGCCTCGTCAATGCCAGCTACAGCGATGGGGGCATCCGCTATCCCTCGTCAATTAATGTCGCTGTTGCGGTTGCCATGCCTGACGGCGGACTGATTACACCTGTTCTGCAACAAGCAGACCGCGTTGATATTTACACCCTGTCTCGCACCTGGAAAGATCTTGTTGAGCGCGCAAGGGCCAAACAATTACAACCCGACGAGTACAGTAGCGGCACGATCACCCTTTCCAATTTGGGAATGTTTGGTGTAGACCGCTTTGATGCCATTTTACCGCCTGGGCAGGGATCGATTTTGGCGATCGCGGCGGCTCGTCCCCAAGTGGTGGCAACGCCAGAAGGACTGATGGGCATTCAACGCCAGATGAGCGTTAATATTACTTGCGATCACCGGATTATCTACGGCGCTCATGCCGCCGCGTTCCTGCAAGATTTGGCGAAATTGATCGAAACTGATTCTCAGTCGCTTACCTTGTAATGGGTAAAAGGTAATTGGGAAGACTTACCCATTCCCCATTACCTTTTACCAAATTTTCTCGTCTCCCTTGGCAAAGTCGTTGTAAACTTACCTTTGCTGTAATGAAAAAGAACTGGCAATGGAACTGGAATATCCCGAAGATCTCCGCTACCTCGACTCTCACGAATACGTCCGCCTCGATGGAGAAATCGCCACCATCGGCATTAGTGCTTTTGCGATCGATCAGCTTGGCGATCTCGTCTTTCTGGAGTTACCGGAAATTGGTGAAGCACTTCAAATAGGGCAAAGCTTTGGCAACGTCGAGTCAGTCAAAGCCGTTGAAGAACTCTATCCTCCGATTGCGGGTACTGTGATCGACCGCAATGAAGCGATGATTGAATCACCAGAAGCGATCGCTGTCGATCCTTATGGCGAAGGCTGGCTGCTTAAAGCGCGGGTCAATCCCGATGACGAACTTACCGATACCCTTTCGGCAACAGAATACCGCGCTCAGGTTGAAGGGGAAGCCTGAGCAAGCAAAAAATTGCTTAAAGTTCCTTAAAATTAGCGATAATAGCCGACTTTTCTCGATAGGCTATAATCGAAAAAAACCATAGGTAACTGTGGATTAGTATGATATATCCAAAAAAATGGCTATTTTACACCTAGACAATGGGAAAACCTACACTCAGCCCCAGGAAATTTCCCGCGAACTCGCACCGTTGCAGGTAAAACTCAACTACCAAGCAGTGGAAAATGCTAGCCAAATCCGCCATTTGCTCGACCAAGCTACCTTAAACGAGGCAGAAAAAGAACAAGTTTTACAGGCGCTGGACGGTTATTTTGAGCAACTCAAGCAACAGGATGGCTATCAAGCTCGCGATTTAATAGTTCTCCATGCCGATACGCCGAATCTTAAGACTCTGCTGGCAAAATTTGAACGCCCTCACACCCACGCCGATGATGAAGTACGCTATATCATTGAAGGAGAAGGGGTTTTTGGCTTCGTCCGGCCCGATGGTTCCCAAGTCGAATTGACGGTTCGCCCGCAAGAATATATTAACGTTCCGGCCCGAACCGAACACTGGTTTCATTTGACGGAGGCTAACCGCATTAAAGCAGTGCGTTACTTTACCACAACGCAAGGCTGGACTCCCCAATATACTCCAACTGTCATATCAATGAATAATCATCATGGAGCGAAAAATTCCCGAACCCGCCAAACTCAAAATATTGGTGGTAGATGACCATCCGATGATCTTAGGAGGCACCTTCGACGTGCTGCGGCAGCAGTATCCAGAGGCTGAACTTCTAACCGCTCAAACGGCTCAAGCCTCTGTGCAACAAGTCGCTCGTTTTCAACCAGATTTGGTGGTTGTCGATCTGTCGTTGCCCGAAAAATCTGGTCAGACGGCTCATATCGAAGCCGGGATTCACCTGCTTGTGCAATTGATGCAGGACTATCCCCACCTCAACTTAATGATTCAGAGCAGTTATATTAAAGCATTGGTGCGGATTAAGCATGAAATCGATGCCCATCAGGGCGGTTTTACCATTGCCGACAAAGGACTATCTACCCAAGATATTGCGGCAAGAGTTAACTGGGCATTGCAAGGCGTTACCTACACGAAAGATTTGAAAACCGATTTAGAAGTCAAACCTGAATGGTTGGAGGTACTCAGACTCGCCTTTGAAGATGGACTCCAAGATAAAGCGATCGCTCAACGTATGCACGTTGCCGAACGCACTGTCCGCCACTATTGGACGAAAGTTCAAGATGTTCTGGGTGTTTATCCCGAAGATGCTAAAAAAGAAGGCAAAAATATTCGCATTGAAACCGAAATAAAAGCCAGAGAAGCTGGATTAATTGATTAGATCTAGGCACAAAAGTGACAGAATAATCTTTTTTTCAGTTGTATCGTCAAAATATCTGCCTATTGTCTGACTTAGAACCAGAAGTCTATCGATCAATTCCGTCGGAGAAGCCATTGAAACCTAGAGGGATTCTCGACCACTGGAGCAACCATTTTGCAAGCTGGCGCACCGGAGCAGTACCAGGGGTAATTCTCATCGGTCTGGTGGTTATGATTCGTCTGACCGGATGGCTCCAGGTTCTCGAATGGGCCGCCCTCGATACCTTCGTGCGCTGGCAACCCCCAGAACCCACCGACGAACGGATTGTCATTGTCGGCATTAATGAAACTGATCTGCGTCGAGTCGGGACTTATCCCCTGCCTGACAAGACGATCGCCCAGTTAGTGACTCTTCTCCAACGCTATCACCCCAGAGCGATCGGACTCGATCTGGTGCGAGATTTGCCCGTCGAACCGGGTCATGCTGAACTGGTCAATTGCTTCCAAGCGCATCGCCATCTGATTGGCGTAGAAAAAGTCTTACCACCGCCGATCGCTCCTCCGCCTGCTTTGAGTGCTAAGCAAGTGGGAGCCGCCGATGTCCTGCCTGATGCAGACGGTCAAACGCGGCGCAGTTTATTGGGAATGCCCAGACCGGATGCTCCTCAGCAGTATGTGTTCTCTTTCCCGTTGTTGCTGGCCCAAGTTTACTTACAAGCAGAAGGAATTAACCTGACCAACGGCAAGCGCGATCCTCAAACCATGCAGTTGGGAGCGGTGGAACTGCCTCGCTTTGTCTCTGATTCGGGAGGATATGTCAAAACAGAGGATTTTGGGGTGCAAGTCCTCCTTAATTATCGCCGAGGCCCTGCACCGTTTCGCCTGCTATCGCTTGAAGACATCGAGCAGGGGAATTTTCCGCCCCAATGGATTCGCGATCGCTTAGTCTTGATTGGCATTACCTCTCCCAGTGTTAAGGATTTTATCAATACGGCTGCGATCACCTCGGTCAGGACTCCTGGCAAAATTTATGGGGTTGAATTTCACGCTCATGCCGTCAGTCAAATGCTCGGTGCTGTCAAAGACAAGCGACCCCTTTTAAAAACCTGGTCAGAGGTAGAGGAATATTTTTGGCTGGTTGGCTGGGGAATCCTGGGCATTTTTCTGGGCTACTTCACCCCATCACCGTCCAAAAACCTATTAGTCATTGGACTGGCCAGTTTGTGCCTTGTTGGCATGGGTTATTTATGGCTGCTAGAGGGTTGGTGGATTCCGGTCGTATTTCCGTCAATGGTCTTGGTCAGCAATGGGATAGGGCTGAGTGCATTCTATCAGTACGATCGCGCCCTTAAAGTGCAAATTGAGGAACGCCAAGGGACAATTGATCGCAGTTTTACGGTTATTCACAACGGCCCGCTTCAAACGCTGGCTAATCTATTGCGGCACGTTCGCGATCAAAATATTTCTCAGGAAAAATTACTTTTAGAACTCGAAAGTTTAAATTTAGAAATTCGGGAAGTAAGTGAATATTTAAAACAAGAAGCACTAGCTGAAACGGAAAGTTTGCGTTTAGGTAGTGGCGTAAAACTTTATTTAAAGCGTCCCCTTCATGAACTTTTTTATGAAGTTTATAGCAGCACTTTAG
>JBGTNM010000126.1:0-33136 GCA_041743025.1 Microcystaceae cyanobacterium | reverse complement strand
ATAGGAAAAGCACCAACAAAGTACAAATCAGAACTATCTTTAAGGACTTCCAAGAATTTCCAGCTTTGTTTATCACGGGCATTAAAATATATTAGAAACATTCCATCACTGGTAAGAATACGGCTAGATTCGTTAATAAACAATTGCATCTTCCTGACATATTCATCTTTCTTCTTATTTCTCTCTTTAGCATTAGAAACAACTATCTCTTTTTCAAAGTTAACCTTCTCATTTAGGATGGAGTTCCACATTTCACTTAATTCAAGATATGGAATTCGATCACTATGGGGCGGGTCGGTACAAATCAGTTTTATAGTTTTTTCCGGTATTTTTTGCATTACGCTCAAACAATCATCATTAAGAATTAATGCACCTTGCTTGTCTTCTAAAAGCGTCTTTATTGAGTCACATTTTGGATAGGTATAATTATTAGTATCCAGCAAGAATTTATATAGTTTCTTTGCTCTGCTTTCAAAACAATTCCAAACGTTGATCTCAAAATGTAGTTTTGGTCGCCAATAGCCAATGACCCAGCTTCCGACTTCAATCTTGTTGGAAACTTGATTCTTTGTTTTTCCTCGATTAGTAATTGCAAATACCATAGATGACATTTGACCTGATGAGGAAGTAAGAGTTAATAATAAAGATCTCCTAAGAGTATCTGGAAATAATTTAATTTCATCTAATATCAGATCGATATTGTACAAAGCTCTACGAGTAAACAAATCGTAGATAGACATTTGGTTGCTGGAGTTAATTCTTGAGTTTGTAAAAAAATTAAGATCTCTAATATTCCGGACTGTATATTGAGAAAAGAAACCAAGCTTTTCTAAGTCGAACTTGCTTGGTTCTATCTCAATTCTACTTCTACCTTTACCTACTTCTGGCTTAATCCATACTTTTAAGATTTCATCACTATTCCATAAGTAATGAGATGCAATCTTTCCATCGTCCGTGAAATATGAATCATTGATTTTCTGCTTAATATTTGCTTCGATATTTTTCAGGGCTGATTGAAATACTGAGGCTTCTGGAAGCTCTAATAAGAAATTTGTATGTTCAATTGAAAATGGATTGATATCAATTCCAATAAATCTTCTTTTCTGATGTAGACATTCTCGACTAATTAAACCTGAACCTAAAAATGGATCAAGAACTATATCCGACTCATTTGTGTAGTTTTGTATAAAAAAGGCAATGCTCTCAGTTGGTTTTTTACCCCAATATTTGTGGAAGGAGTATATACCTTTATAAGTATCAGGATTGCTAATGTCTTTGACGGTTTTTGCAGTCATGCCAAACTTTATTTCAATAACTAGATATAGAGTACCATGTCAAATTTTCTTCTGAGTCCCTCTACTTACAGCATTTATCCTCAAGAAGTGAGTTATCCTGAGCCACTAATACTAGTGTGGTTTGCGGTTTGTAGTCTAAAACTCAGTTGAGCCACAACCGCAAGCGGTTTGGCTCACTTCAAATATCTTTAATTCGGTTGTTGGTTCCAACGATAGTTAAACGCGCTCGCAGTCGATTTAACTATTAATTATATCGCAATTGCGGTACAATACCTAGTGTTATAGAAGAATACCGCAATAAGCGACATCCTCAAGAAAGGGGAATTAAAAAGATTTGTATAACACCTATCACCTAGTTTTATGAAATGGCAACCGGATAGTAAAGTTCTCATTCAAGGCATTAACGAACCTCTGGCCCTGCATTATGCAAAGCGAATGAAAGCGGCTGGCACGAATATTGTGGCAGGAATCGATCTCGACAGTGGCGAACCGGAAATAGATGGCATTCCCCTTTTTAACCTAGTAGAAAAAGCCTCGCAGCAAGTGGGAGAAATTGAAATCGGCCTCATTTTTAACCCGCCCTATCAAGTCTTAGATGCGGCACTAGAAGCGATCGCATCGGGTATCCGGCAATTGGTCATCGTCTCAGAGGGCGTTCCTCCCCTCGATATGGTCTACCTGCTCAAAAAAGCGCAAGAAACCAATACGTTGATTTTGGGGTCAGGTAGCCAGGGATTAATTGTACCCGATAAGTTTTGGTTGGGAACTTGTGAAGCTCAATTCTATCAAAGCGGCTCGGTAGGACTCATTTCTCGCAGCGATCGCCTCACCGATGACGTGGCCCGCGAACTGACACAGACGGGTCTGGGACAGTCTTTAGCGGTCTGTTTGGGAACCGATGGCATTATTGGCTCGAATTTTGAGCAGTGGTTGCAAATCCTTGAAGAAGATGAGACAACTGAGGCGATTGTCCTGCTCGGCCAGCCGAACAGTTTAGCAGAAGTCAGTGCGGCAGAATATATCGCCTCGGCCATTGAAAAGCCAACCGTTGCCTATATCGCTGGCTTCCATGCCCCTTTTGAACGCTATTTTGGCAATGCTAGTACAATGGTCGCCGAGCAACTGTCTTATTCGGTTCCCACCACTAGCGAAAGCCAACTGCTTGATGCTTTCACTCAGGCTAACGTCCAAGTCGCTCACCGCCCTTCTGCCATTCCGCAGTTACTCAAAGCGAGTTTACAAGTTAATGGGTAGATGTTCACTTACTTACGTTGCCACAATGAATCATTATTAAGATCAAAGGGAGGATGTCAGCCTGCTCGAACCCAATTTTGACGAACAGTTAAAGCTAGTGGGTTGTTTAGCTTAACGGCGGCGATAGTAGTCATAATAATGCGTTGCACTGTAGCTGCCGCGATCGCTGCCGTTAGCAACCAAGCCCAACAGAGACACTTGAGACACGCTCAACTCATCGATGATGTGTTGGAGAGACGAGCGATCGCTCTGGTTGAGCTTCACGACTAGAATAATACCGGTCACGAGTGCTCCCAAAATTCGAGCATCAGCAAAATTGAGCAGAGGTGGCGTATCGTAAATGACTAGATCATAAACCCTCGATTGTTGCAAAGATTCGATAAACTGCTTCATGTGTCTGGTAGCTAGCAAGCGCGTGGGATCAGGAGGAATATCCCCCGCCGTCAGAACTGACAGGTTTTCCCAACGCTCAACCGTTTGGATGGCAACCGATGGATCTATTCCCGCCGCCAGAACGTTGCTGAGTCCTCGCTGATTTTCCAAGTCCAAGACTTGATGGACTTGTGGACGGCGCAAGTCGGCATCGACTAACAAGACGCGCTGTCCCATAGCGGCGGCGGCTTGAGCGAGATGGATAGCAACGGTCGATTTGCCATCTTTGGGGGCGGCAGAACTAATCACCAGCGAGTGCAGTGGCTGATCAGAACCCAACAACCAAATATTGGTATTGAGGGAACGAAAGGCTTCTAGGAACCCAGAACCAGAGTAACCGGAACGATTCGAGGGACGGGGACTTTTTAAGTTGCGCTCATTGCCTCCTACCGTCAATAACTGCCAGTTTCGGTCTAAGGCTTTGCTTAGTGCTCCTATATTTTTCTGCAAAGGAATTACCCCTAACAAGGGCAATTGTGTAGATTGTTTAAGTTCTTCTAGCGAATGATAGACCGGATCGAAGCGCTCGCGCCAAAAAGCCGCTCCCACGCCCAATAATAATCCGGCGATCGCCCCTAAAGCAATGTCGCGAACGGGTTTAGGAGAAAGTGGGCGCTTCTCAAGCGTGGGCGGGGAAATCAACTGCCAGGAAAAAGATTGTTGGGCGGCATCAATTTGTAATTTGGCTTCAGCTTCTAAAAAGCGGTTCAAGCTGTCGGTGGCAACGGTGAGTTCTCGCTGTAAATCGGTATAACGGCGGGCAAGCGTGGGCATTTGTTGAATTTGCTGCTTAATACTAAGAACTTCTTTCTCCAGCGCGGCACGCCTGACTTGCAGTACCTGTAACTCGTTGGAGGCTTGCACGAATTGCTGGTTGAGAGTTAGGCGCAAGGCACTGGGAGAAGCCAAGGAAGGAGAGTCGCCGATCGCTGCTGAGAATCGTTCGCCCAAGACATTTTGGGCTTCTTCTTGCAACAAGGGCAGCAAGTTAGCTTGTTTTTCTTGGAGGGTTTCAATGGCGGGAGATCCCTCTAAAAAGCGGGCTGATTCTTTAGCTAATTCAATTTCGATTTCTTGGAGTTGGTTGAGGAGATTTTGATAGCGTGGGGACTCACTCAAAAAGCTAGCCGCGATCGCCTGTTGGGGATCGAGTCCGATTTGCTGTTGTAAAATGCCATACAGAGAGATCGTTTCGTTCAGCTTAACTTGAGTATCTAAATATTTTTCTTCTAACGTATTGAGTAGTTCGGAGAGTTCTCTGGCTTTTTGTTCGGGATCGAGTAAGTTATATTTTTGCCGAAACTGTTGCAGTTGTGCTTGTCGGCTGTTGACTCGTTCTCGCAATTTGGGCAATTGCTCCGAGACAAAGGCAATTCCTTGATTGATTTCAGTTTTGCGTTCTAAGAGCGAGTATTGTAGGTAGGACTGAGCCAAGCTCTTTAGCACGTCGCGAATTTGCTGGCGATTTTCATGACGATAGCTCACATCGAGAATTTTGGTTTCTTCGAGTTGTTTAATTTGCAACGGAGCTTTCTTGCCAGTAACGAGGTTTTTATAGTCTAGATCGGGGTATTTCTGGGCAAATTTAGCCAGGATTGGCTTGAGGATTTTAGAACTGCGTAGAACTTCGATTTGGGTAGCATAATCGACTTTTATCGCCTTGAGTCCTGCCAAAACGGATTGCTCGTTTGAGTTATCTTCGGCAATCGGTTCTCCAACCAGCAGTTGAAATTTACCTTCATAAATAGGAGTCTTTTGTAGCGTCCAACCCGCAACCATCGCCGTTATCAACGCCGTGACCAAGAAAATAATGGGCAGGCGGTGCTTAAGAATAAACCAAATTTGGCGGAGGTTAATATCGTCATCTTCCCTGCCGCGAGGAGAAGGGCTTTCATAAATAGGGGGTTTGCTCCCGTTAGTGGAAGCTTTTAGCGGGAAAGTCGAAATCTTACCGTTATTTTCCACAATCATCCTCCTCACCAAGTTGCTCGTTGAGCTAACGAAATCATCGAAGCTATAACAATAATAGCTGCCAGGCCGAATTAATTAGTTACCAGTGATGTTCCGAAAGAAATTAAGCGGGGCAAAGATAGATCCTAGCGGACTGAAGAAGGTGTTGAGCGTATCGGTAGTGGCAGTAAGTCCGTTGCGATTGACGATGACAATATCTCTATCCTTCAAAATAGGATTATTTTCGCTGTTAATACCTTCCTCAAATTTGATTTCAAGATTGCGCTTGGTCACCGTTCCGTTGGGATTGAGACGAATTAATTCAACAACCCCCTCATTCGCTCGCCGTTTATCAAAACCGCCTGCGGCTAAAACTGCCTGGTTGAGCGGCGTGTTAGGCGGAATTTCAACCACGCCAGGCCGCACGACTTCTCCCACGACATTGACACGCATGATAGCTGGCGAGAAGCTAGCCGAGGCTTGTAATTCCGATTCGTTAGCCAGGAGGTCTTGAGCCACGGGAATAATAATGGTATCTCCATCCTGCAAAATTATGTCTTCTTCGATATCGCCTGTTTGCAGCAAGTCCCACAAATCGACGGCAAGTGTCTGCTGGCTGCCATCGCGATTAAAGCGGCGGACTTCTATTTGGCGAATATTGGCCAGGGGTTTAATTCCCCCAGCTTGTTGAATAGCCAGCGTGAGGCGGGGAGGCTGGCGTTTGGTCGTTGCCGTCGAGCCTTCTCCTCTGAGGGTTTCGGGAATTAGCTTGTAAGAACCAGGGCGGTTGACCTCGCCAATGATTGCGATATTAATTTCTTGATCGGCCTGCAAACCGAAGGTGGCATCCGAGAGCAATCGGGTTTGGGCAAGATCAACCGTCTGGGTGGGAATGAAGATTGAATCTCCATCGCGCAAAGTAATATCGTTGGCTAGATTGCCTTGCTGGAGTATCTCCCATAAATTAAGGGTGACGGCTAACATCTTTCCCTGGTAAGCACGGCGGATTTGCACCTGACCAATATCGGCAACAGTGGTCAGCCCTCCTGCCAGTCGCAGTAACTCGGTTACTGTGGGAAATTTTTGTCCGCCTTCGAGCGGCAAGGTATAGGAACCTGGAGAGTTGACCTCTCCAGCGATCGCCACTTTGAGCGGGCGAGGTGCCGTTAAACTGACGGTGACAACAGGCCGCCGGATGTATTGACTGTACTGTCGCGTCAGTATTTCACTGAGCCGGGGTAGTGTCAATCCTCTCACTTGGACACTGCCAATTAGTGGCACCCAGAGGGTTCCATCGACTAAGACCTGATAGTCTCCGCTAAATTCCTGAACTGGAAAGACTCTGACGTTAAGGCGATCGCCCGCCCCCAAAGTGTATTCTGTTTCGCCCGCCAGCAGATCGACACCAGCAGCAGGTTGCTTAGGTAACGAGGGTTGGGCACCGACAGACTGTTGCCATCCGCCGATACTTGCAAGGCTCAAGAGGCTGGCCAAAATGAGGGCAAGTTTCTGTTGAATCGGTGCGGGGCGCAAAAACGTCATAAATGAAACTGGTATGGCTGACCATCGCTTAGCTTAACACGAACGTCTTATCAGTAATCAGGTAGAATAGTTTCTTTGTCTTGGTGACTAGTGGCTAGCAAACAAAAGTTCCCTCACCTACTTGGCTCTAAGTGGACAGCCTGCCAAAAGACCTGGGGTTGGCGGCACTTTCAGGTGGTTAATCGCCAAAATCAAGGAAAATGGGTGTTTGCAGAACTGGTCGCTGCCTGCGATCCCCAAGTTCGCTTTTGGCTCAACGCGCATCAATTTAAAGACAGAAACCTTTGGCAACCCGGTTGGCAAACGATTACATAAGATTGCCTCTTGCCTATTGCCTCTTGCCTATTGCCTCTTGCCTTTTAAAGGCTTGATACATTTCAGGCAGCCGTTTGGTGATCGCTGAAATTTTCAAAAACAACTTGTTAGCAATCGCTGGAGAACCAGAAACAATTTCACCAGGGGAAATGTCGTTGTGAATGCCTGACTGGGCAGTGGCGATCGCGCCGTCTCCTATCTTAGCTTGATTGGCAATCCCGACTTGTCCGGCGAGAATCACGCGATCGCCCACCTTCACCCCCCCTGCTAATCCGACTTGGCCTGCCAACGCGCAGTTTTGCCCCACTTGGCAGCCATGGCCGATGTGGACTAAATTGTCGAGTTTGGTATCGCGTCCGATGCGCGTCACGCCGACTGCCGGACGGTCAATCGTGGTGTTACATCCCACTTCGACCCCATCTTCTAAAACGGTGTAACCGGATTGTTCCATCTTGTACCAGCCTTGGGGAGTGGGGACGAAGCCAAAGCCTTCTGCACCAATGACAGCCCCACTGTGAATGACGCAATCGGCTCCAATTTGGCTACGTTCGTGGATAGTGCAATTAGCATGGAGAACTGTGCGATCGCCGATGCTAACATGAGGATAGAGGGTGACGTGGGGATGGATGCAGGCGCGATCGCCTAAGCTGACTCCCGCACCAATGACGGCATAGGCACCGACGGACACCTCTCGTCCCAGTTGGGCAGATGGATCGATCACTGCTGTTGGATGAAGCCCAGCCGGGGGGCGAAAAGGCTGATAGAAAAGCGCGATCGCTTGGGCGAAGGCCAGCCTAGGGTCTGCTGTTGCCAACCACGCTAATTCTCGCTGGCTCGCTTGCTGTTGGAGTGATTCGTCAAGCGGTAAAATTAAGGCACTGGCTGCCGTTTTGCTGACCATTGCCGCAAATTTAGGACCTTCAATATAGCTGAGAGTACCAGTCACTGCTTCCTCAACAGAAGCTACTCCGAGCAAATCAGGATTGCAGGCTGGATTGACCGTTAGACTATTCGAGATAGCAGGGGGATCAAGTTGGGAGGCGATTTCATTAATCTTCATCTATATCACATTTATTAAAAATCATTAAGAATTAAGATCATATTTTGTCATATCTTTTTGGGCATTAGCGTGAGAATAGTAGCTAATTGATGGTTAATAATCAAGACGAATAAATTATCGAAATGATTCGCTGAACTCAATCGCCGTTTTTTACAAAATATTCGTCGATCCCTCCCCATTTTGCTGAAATGGTACTTTATTGGCTATAATTAAAAATTATCTTAATCGTAATTTCTGTTGACAAAACTTAATTTGTTGCCGGAAAACTGGGTTAAAACAAAAAGAGCCTATCTCTTGAGTTCTAATGATCGATCGCATTACCCTATTAGAGATCGCCTGTCTGAGCTTATGGGGGTTATTGGCAGTCGGAATCGGCTTTTTCCTCAAAAGCTGGCTGTCGGTCAAAACAAGCGACGGCATCACTTTGCAGCCTGAGACAGCGCGTGATAGTCAACTGGCAAACGACACGCGATCATTGTCAAAAAGTAATTTCCTGCCAGGAAATGATTTTACCGATATTACTGACCGCAAACGCGCCGAAGCAGAACGCGATCGCTTCTTTACTCTTTCGTTAGATATGTTATGTATTGCGGGATTTGATGGCTATTTTAAGCGTATAAACCCCGCTTGTTCTAAAATACTCGGTTATTCTCAGCAAGAATTACTTTCACGCCCGTTTATTGACTTTGTACATCCCGATGACTGCCCAGCTACTCTGGCTGAATTAGAAGGACTCAGATCTGGACGAGAAACAGTCAATTTTGTGAACCGCTACAGGACACAAAACGGGGATTATCGCTGGTTTGCTTGGACAAGTGCGCCCGATGAAGAAAAAGCTTTAATTTACGCCGTTGCCCACGATATTAGCGAACTGAAAACCATCGAGGAAGCTCTGCGCCACAGCGAAGCCACCAATCGCGCCCTGTTTAATGCTATTCCCGACATGATCTTCCGCTATAGGGCTGATGGAACTTATTTAGACTTCAAACCTGCCCCCTCCATGCGCCCCTACATCCCGTCCGAACAGATGGTGGGCAAAACCATGCCGCAGTTATTACCGGCAGAGGTCGCACAACCAGTGATGACAGCCAGCCAGCAGGCAATAGCCACTGAGCAACCTCAAGTCCTTGAATATCGACTGTTCATAGATGGAGAGTGGCACGATTATGAAGCTCGTATTGTCGCGCTCAATTCAGATGAACTGATTGGCATCGTGCGAGAGATTACCGAGCGCAAGCGCATCGAACAGCAACTCAAAGAAAGTGAAGAACATCTCAATAGTATTCTTAATTCTCTCAAAGATATTGTTTGGTCAGTTTCGGCTGACACCTTCGAGTATATTTATCTCAATCAAGCAATAGAGACAGTTTACGGTCGCTCGCTGGCTGAGTTTCAAGATAATCCCTATTTGTGGCGAGAAGTCGTCCATCCCGATGATCGCCCCCAAGTCGAACGAGCTTTCCAAGTCCTCGTTGAGCAAGGCATCAGTAAAAACATTGAATACCGCATTTTGCGCCCCGATGGGGAAGTGCGCTGGATAAGCGATCGCGCCCAACTGATCTACGACGAAACGGGCAAACCCAGCCGTTTAGATGGCATCGCCAGCGACATTACCGAACGCAAACAAGCCGAAGCAACCCTGCGCGAACGCGAAGAATTCTTCCGCCTCATCTTCGATCTCGCGCCGACCGGGATGGCAATTGCTAATTTAGAAGGCAGGTTAATACAGGTCAACCCGGCTTTTTGTGAAATGGTGGGTTACACCGAAGCCGAACTGCTCAAGCGGCGCTGTGCCGACATCACCCACCCCGACGACCGCAGTGTCGAATTTCACCTCATCCAACAACTTTTCAAGGGAGAAATTTCTTATTTTAGGCTTGAAAAGCGGTATATTACCAAAAAAGGAGATACAATCAACGCGATTCTACAAGTTTCGCTAATTTGCGACCCCCAAGGTCAACCTTTGCACCTGCTCGGTCAAACCGTCGATATTAGCGATCGCACTCAGGCCGAAACTGCCCTGCGAGAGAGTGAAGAACGGCTAGCCCGCATCATCTCCAATATTACGGATGGATTGATCGTCGTCGATGAGGAAGGAAAGGTCTGCTTTGTCAACACGGCAGCCGAAGCTCTATTTGGTCGCTCACAAAGGGAGCTTTTGGCATACCCTTTCGGACTGCCCTTTGTTTCTCAGGAGATTACGGAAATTGGCATCCGTCATGTCAGTGGCACGATAATTACGACTGAAATGCGAGTGGCTGACATTAATTGGAAAGGCAAAACCGCTTACCTAATTTCCCTGCGAAATGTCACCGAAAGCTACCACGCTAAACAGGCATTAGCCGAAAGTGAGGCCAAGTACCGCCAAATCGTCGAAACGGCTACTGAGGGAATTTGGGTCATTGATCTTAACAACCAAACCACCTTTGTCAACCAACAAATGGCTAAGATGCTGGGATACAGCGTTGAGGAGATGCTCGGACAGAACCTGATGTCCTTTATGGACAAATCAGGGAAAACGATGGCTAACCGCTATGTCGAACGCCGCCATCAGGGAATCGCCGAAACCCACGATTTCCAATTTCGCCGCCAAGACGGGACGACCTTATGGGCGATGCTTTCGACTCATCCGCTCTTTGACAGTGAGGGAGATTATATCGGTTCCCTCGCCATGATCGCCGACATTACCGAACGCAAGCGGGTAGAACAAGCACTTTATGAAAGTGAACAGCGACTAGAAAGCATTCTCAACTCGATTCAAGATGTCGTTTGGTCAGCTTCGGCAACCACCTTGGAAACGCTGTTTCTCAATCCTGCAACTGAAAAGATTTATGGGTATCCGATTGCACGATTTTTTGAGCAAAAACGCCTTCGGTTTGAGCTTGTCCATGCCGACGATCGCGAACGGGTCGAACGTCATTTTCAAGAGCTACTGGCCACAGGCAGCACAGAAATGGAATATCGCTTCGTGCGCTCAGACGGTCAAGTACGCTGGATGTACGCCCGCTCTCACGTCGTCTACGATGCTCAAGGCAATCCGCTTCGACTCGATGGCATCGACAGCGATATCACCGAACGCAAAGAAGCCGAAGCCCAACTTCAACACAATGCCACCCACGACTCGTTGACACAGTTGCCTAACCGACTGCTGTTTGTTGATCGCCTCGAACACGCTCTCGCGCAGCACACCCGCCATCGCCACCGTCAATTTGCCGTCATCATTTTAGATCTCGATGAATTCAAAGTCATCAATGACAGTCTCGGTCACATGAGCGGCGACGAACTCCTGCTCGAAATGGCCCGTCGCCTGCAAACCTGCCTGCGATCGGCTGATACCCTCGCTCGCTTGGGTGGAGATGAGTTTGCTATCCTGCTAGAAGAGGTCGACGATATCAAGGATGCGATTAAAATTGCCGATCGCATCCATCAATCCCTGCGTTCTCCTTTTTCTTTGAGCCACCAAGAAGTATTTATCAACGCTAGCATCGGCATTGCTCTGAGTACGGCTGACTACAAACAACCCATTGAAATCCTCCGAGATGCCGACACAGCTATGTATCGGGCCAAAGCTACTGGCAAAGCCTGTTATGCTATCTTTGACCGACAGATGCACGCCTTGGCTGTCACTCGCTTACAATTAGAAACTGACCTGCGACGGGCTGTCGAACGCCAAGAGTTTCTACTTTACTATCAACCCATCGTCTCGCTTAAAACCGGCCGCTTGACCGGATTTGAAGCCCTCATTCGCTGGCAACATCCCCAAAAAGGGCTGGTTTCCCCTGCTCAGTTCATCCCGGTTGCCGAAGAAACTGGCTTAATCGTGCCGATGGGTGAGTGGATTTTCTTAGAAGCTTGCCAGCAACTGAAATCCTGGCAGGAACGCTATTCTAACCACCTGCCGATCAAACTCAGCGTTAACCTCTCTAGCAAGCAATTGCGCGATGCCTATTTGATTGACAAAATTGACAGCATCTTGCGGCAGACAGGACTTGACAGCCGCAAGCTCAAAGTCGAAATCACCGAAAGCCTGTTAATGGAGAATGTTAAGCTCGCCACAGAAGTCCTCCTCAAGCTCAGAGACCGTCACATCGAGATTTGCCTCGATGACTTCGGCACGGGATATTCGTCGCTGAGTTACCTCCATCGTTTTCCGGTTAACACCCTCAAAGTTGATCGCTCTTTTGTCATGCGGATGGGCCCCAACGATGAAAACGCCGAAATTGTGCGGGCGATCGTCACTCTTGCCCATATTTTAGGCATGACGGTCATCGCCGAAGGGGTCGAAACCCAATTACAATTAACTCAACTGTGCTATCACGGTTGCGAACAGGGTCAAGGCTATTTCTTTGCTAAACCTCTCACCCATCAAGATGCCGCTCTACTGATTGAGAAAAGCCATACTTGGGAGTTGGGGGATAATAAGCTGTAGTGTCAGAATTCAGCAATACAATCGCTCGACAAAGGCTTGGTGTTCTGCCGTTTGTAACCCCTCTTGCAAAACGGCTAATAGTTCACTTCTGTGAGCTTGTCGTAGTGCCTCCACAGACAACCATAACCCCGGAAAAACCTGACTGCGAATAATCCCTCGCTCATCAGGCACTAAGCGAACATATCGACCTTCTTGTAGGCTAAACCAGTCCAAGCGATTCTCATAGGTTTGCCAGACGATATACTCCTGTACCCCATTGCGACGATAGGCGTTGAGTTTGTCATTGAGATCGTAGGCGGCACTGCTAGCGGCAACTTCTACAACGAGTTCCGGTGCGCCTTCGATGTAATCATCTTCACTAATCAAAGAATTACCACCCACCTCTGGTTCGATTCGTAACAAGGCATCGGGTTGTGGTTCATTGTCGGCATCGAGGCGAACGGTTGGCTCAACCTGTAAATCTACACCGGGCGTAGCCGTCCAGTATGCTCCTAACCAAGTCACAATCATGCCATGAGGTCTACCATGCCGTTTTGCACGAGCGGGGGAAGCCACGTAGACGACTCCTTCAATTAATTCGGCTTTGTGAATATTAGAGGCGGCGTAGCGATACTCAAACTCTTGACGAGTCAGGCGATCGCCACTTTCTAACGGGGGAATGTCGAGCGCATTACGGGTAGACATCAGCCTTAGAAGCTTACAAAACTATTATGTCGATTTTAATCAAAATTCTCAAGGTTTATCTCTACTGCAAAAAAGCCCGGATGCTATAATTTCCTAACTCCCCCGGTTCAAAAGCATTAGCCCACACCAGATAAATCCCATCGGCAGGTAAAGTTAGGGAAATCTGGGAACTATTGGTTTCTTGTTCAATCGCGGCGGGAGATGTTTTTCCTTGTTTAAGAGCTACTAAAAAAGGTCTGATGGACTCTACGGCTAAAGCAAAACTAATCCCTATATATCCTCGACTCAAACCGATCGCTTCTCCCGTATTGGGATCGATCACGTCTGCTAATTCAATGGCAGTATTAATGCCGATGACTTCTGCTTTGGCGTTGAGTAACGGGCCGCCAGAGTTCCCAGGATTGATGGCGGCATCGTGCTGAATGATACCCGTTTCTCGCTCAATGCGACTGATAACCCCTGTCGTGAGAGCATTTTGATAATTGACGTTCTGGGGAGAACCAATCGCATAAACCGATTGTCCGACTTGTACTGACTCAGAAGACGCAAGATTGAGGAAAGGTAAATTAGATTGATTGCGGAGTTTGAGAGCCGCAATATCGGTTCCGTTCGCCTCAAAACCGATAATATCAGCTAAAAGCTGTCTCCCATCAGCTAAGATGACAATAGCAGGAGAAACTGTATCAGCCAGAATATGGGCATTAGTGAGGATTAAACCCTCAGAAGCGACGATAAATCCGCTACCATGACCTCCAGTAATCCTTTGAATGGTGACAACAGCAGGACTCGCTTTTTGATAAGCCTCAATACGGTTTTGTTCTTCGCTATTTTGAGCGATGAGAGTTGGGGTCGCTTCAGGTTGTTTACTGATTAGGGTTGCTGGGTTAGCGTTGGTAGAGGGAATCAGTAAGAAAAGGGTTAGATAAGCGAGCAATTGATATTTCATGGGAATGTCCAGGATAAGAGGAAAGGTAGAACAGGTATTCTATTGATGACGCAGGTATAGAATCCTGAACTACTAATTAGTATCCTAAGAGCTTTCACAAGAGCGACCTAATAATTGAGAAAAAATTCTGTAATTGAGCAGGAAATGGGCAGAACGTGAAACAATTTTCACAGATTTATATTTTTATCATGGCGAGTTTACCTGCCCAAACGCTGCTCCTGATTGCTAACTTACTTCCTAGATTGTTTGAGGTGATCGATTTAGCAACTGCCACTGAGTTTAATTTGTTTGAACAATATGGAGAAACAGACGAGACTCTGATGGAGCTAGAGGAACTTAGAAATGTAACTGAACGAGTGAGATTGTTCTATAATCGTCTTTATGGACTTACTTTACAGGTCGCAGAGTCGCAACCCTTCGCTAGTCCTGCTACGCTGAGTTTATGGCGATTGTCCATCGAACAAGCTCAAGCGACGGCAGATTCAGGAGAAGCAAGTGTTCTAGAAATTAAGAGAAGTTGGAATCTACTATGAACAACGAAAGAAAAATTCCTGATGCAGAAACAAGAGCTAAAAATGTAGCACGACTTAAAGAAGTTTGCTTGATGTTCGACCATCTTAATATGATGTTAGAACAAGCTAGTGCGATCGCTCAAGCTGATCTACAAAATAGCCCCTTGTATGTACATCGCAGGGAAAAAGCCCGCAAGCAATTAGAAATGTATCAAGCAACTCAAGATTCTAGTAACTCTTAAGTTTATTATTCATGTAAAATTGGCCCTAACTGACGCATAAATTGAGTGGTTGGGTATTGAATACCTGGCTCGAATGAAGGGAAGGTGTGAAAAATTTTTCACGCTTTGTCTCGATTCAACCCTTCAATAATTCCTGCGGCTAAAATCTGTGCAGTGGTGAGATTTAGCTGAGGAAAAGTCACTGAGATGATGGGTTCACTGCCTTGATATACAATTTCTTCGTAGAGTCCATCCACAAGATTTAGTAGGGTAATTCGTTCTTGTTCAGGATCGATAATCCAGTATTCTAAGATACCCCGTGCTGCATATTCCGATCTTTTGTAGCGATAATCTCGATCTTCATTAATTTTACCTGGGGAGACCACTTCCACGACTAAGACAGGGGGTGGCATCTCATCAGTAATCGTCGCTCGTTTGCCTCCAAGTGCTGTTAATAATTCTTCAGTGAGGATCATTAAATCGGGTAAACGAACACGAGTCCGATGTCCTGTAACGGCGATTTCTGTATCTTTATGTCTAATAAGACTAAAAGGAAGAATTTTTAGGAACTCCGATAGGAGATAGAGAGCAATCAGGTTATTTTTATCACTTTCTGGGGGCATTGCTACTAATTTTCCATCGACTAGCTCATATTGAGTATCCGTGCCATCATCATAGGCTAGATACTCATCAAAGGTTATTTGGGTTGCTGTTGTCATAGCGATCGCTCTCATGGGTTAGCCTGACTTGAGTTCATTCTATCAAGCCTCACTACAATTAACCCTATGTTTCAGAAAAAAGCTACGATTAATCGATAGTCCTATCCGTGCTGATTCTCCTTTTTATATCGAGCGTCCTCCCATTGAGTTAGAATGTTGCAATCGATTGACAGAAGTGGGCACTTTGCTACGAATAAAATCTCCACAAAAGATGGGCAAAACTTCTTTACTCCGAAAAATTATGGCTGAGGCTAATCAAAAGCAATATTATACGGTTGTTCTCGATTTGAGTTTGATCGAAGCAGCAAAATTTACCAGTACAGAACAATTCTTACAGAGTTTTTATCACTACATCGTACAAGAACTCCCTTCTGTTCCTCCTCTCAAAGAATGGGATAGAAACACCTCTGCAATCCTAAACTGTACCAAAGACTTCCAGAATTTAAGTGTTAACTTTAGTTCTGACGGAAAAACACTAGCGATCGCTTATATTGACGGTAATCTCTCTTTTTTCCCGTTGACACTTGATGGTTTACTCAGTCAAGGATGTGGCTGGCTGAAAGATTATTTGAAGTTTCATCCGAGAGTGAGTGAAGATTTAAAAAGTTGTCAATAGTTATTATTAGGGAGTAATCCTTAGTACGCCCAAATTTAGAGGTGTTTGCTCTGAGATGATCCTTATCTGCCGTGCATTATGGAGACGGATAAAGTATTCTAGATATTGGATCAAGTCAAGAGACTAGTAGAGCGATCGCACTCCTTCCTTTGTTATGACCGAAGAAACGACCCCCACTCCCAAAAGCGCCGCCGCCAAAGCCAAAAGCACCGCTATTGAAGAAACGACCTCCCCTGCCAAACCTGAGAGAGAAGCAGCCAAACGCGCTCCTAAAAAGGAAAAAGCTCCTGCGATTGAGGACAAACCCTTTACCGAATTGATTGAGGAACACTTCCTGAGAGCTTTGAAAGATTCCCTGACCAAGTTGGGAGCTAGTGAGGTTGAACTGTCTTTTATTAAAGCAAAACTCCCCCTCCTAGGAGCCGATCCCAACCAACAATGCTGGCAAATTATCGGCACTTGGCCCGACGCTCAGCGTCAGTTTAACCTAACCTTTTTTGATGAAACTATCACTGGGCAAAAATCTTTTTCCTACGCACTTAACGGCAAGCCTCCCAGTACCCTTGAATCGTTCATGATCGACGAACGAAAAGTGACTCTGGACTTGCTTTTGCTGTACACCCTACAGCGATTGAACGCTCAAAAGTGGCTCTCAAGGAATTAGAAGCGAGAAAACCCGGAAAAATCAATGAAATTGAGAATTGTTTATTGATAATTGCTCATTGATAAGATGGTAGGTGCTTTCATGGCTAAAGTCTACGTCCTGTTATTCAACGCTCGCACGGAAACCGAGGGAATTCATACCGTGCAGATGGGAGAGCGCCATAAAATCTTGATGTTTGAGTCGGAAGACGACGCGACTCGCTATTGCTTATTGCTCGAAGCCCAAGATTTTCCGGCAGCGACCGTCGAAGCCATCGATTCTGATGAAATTGAGGCTTTTTGTCAGCAAGCAGATTACGATTGGGAGTTGGTCAAAGAAGGGATGTTAGCGATTCCCCCAGAGCATAATGTTGAGGAAACCGACTGGCGTACCCAAAAAGAGTTTAGGGTTGAAGAACTCGAACCTGAACCTGCTTCAGAAATGCCTCAAGATGAGTTAGAGCGAATTCGTCGCCAATTAGAAGGCTTAATCTAAAACCCCAATGGAACCATTAGACGAACGAGGACACCTACTCACCGAGCAGATCAACCCCAACAGCCAATACCTAGACCGGCTGGACGCTCTGGCATTGGTCGATCTGTTCAATCGAGAAGATGCCCAAACCCTCAGCGCGATCGCGATGGCGCGGCAAGAACTGGCGACTGCGATCAATTTGACCGCCGAATCCTTACGCCGAGGGGGACGATTATTTTACATCGGGGCCGGGACGAGTGGGCGTTTAGGAGTCTTGGATGCCGCAGAATGTCCCCCCACTTTCTGCACGTCGCCTGAGATGGTACAGGGAATTATCGCTGGGGGAGCGGCGGCGCTGGTTAGGAGTTCAGAAGATTTAGAGGACAAAACCGAAGACGGCGCGACTGTCATCGCCCATCGACAAGTCACTCAATTAGATGTCGTCGTCGGCATCAGCGCAGGCGGCACAACTCCCTTCGTTCATGGCGCACTAGAAGCCGCTAGACAGCGCGGCGCAGCTACCATTGCTATCAGTTGCATCCCTGCTGAACAAGTGCCGATGGCAGTGGATATAGACATTCGCCTGCTGAGCGGGCCGGAAGTGCTAGCCGGTTCGACACGCCTCAAAGCTGGAACGGCGACTAAAATGGCGTTAAATATCTTGTCTACTGGGGTCATGGTGTTATTAGGCAAAGTCTACGGCAACCGCATGGTTGATGTCGCTGTCACCAATCGCAAGCTCCACGATCGCGCTCTGCGTATCTTAGAAGACTTGACTGATTTGAGCCGCCAAGAAGCCGGATTTCTCTTAGAACGCAGTGGCCGCCAGGTCAAACTCGCTCTGTTGATGCACTGGACGGGATTGGACGCTCAAAGGGGTGAAGAATGCCTGAACGCGCATCAAGGCAACCTGCGATCGGCGCTCCAAGCTTACAGCCAACTTAAATAATATTTGATATGTTTAATCTCTCTGAGACAGCGACCGTTCTAGCCATCCTCTTGCTGGCCCTTGGCATTCTTATTTGGGGCTATAATCGAGCAAAATCTTTCGGTAAACTGGGAATTTTAGCTTGGTTGCAGTCAGTCGCTTTAATGGTCCCTTGGCTGGCATTTTTTGGCTTGTTTGCGGCGGGAATCTATCTCAATTTAATTGGCATTATCTTGCTAATCCTTATCTCAGTCGCTGCCTATATTTACTTGGGACGGCAATTGAGAGCGGCCGGACAAGAGGCAATTTTACGCGAAAAAGCCGCTCAACGACTCAAAGCGCAAGAATTAGCCAACACCGCAGCCACGCCAGAAGCGGAGTCAGAGAGACTCCGCCTTGTAAAGGCGGAGCTTCCTCTGACTTCGTCAGAGGAACAGATGAAAATTGTGCCGGAAGTGCTGCCGATTCCCGAAGAAGACTTGCAAATCCTCAAAAGCATCTTTGGCATCGATACCTTTTTTGCGACAGAAACCATTTCCTATCAAGAAGGAGCCATTTTTAAAGGCAACCTACGAGGAGAGCCAGAAGCGACCTATAATCGCTTGCATGAAAAATTAACCGAGCATTTTGCCCAGAAATATCGCCTCTTTCTGGTCGAAGGCACTGAAGGCAAACCCGTCGTCATCGTCCTTCCCAGTACAGATGACCCACAACAGACTACGTTTGCTCAGAAAAATTTAGCCTTAGTCTTGTTGGTTGCCACGATTGTCACTACCTTAGAAGCCGCCGGCATCCTCTTAGGCTTCGATTTATTTAGCCATTGGAGTCGCTACAGGGAAGCGCTGCCCTTGAGTTTGGGCATTTTAGCGGTTTTATTTGCCCACGAACTCGGCCATCGTCTGATTGCCCAACGCTACAACCTACGCCTGAGCGTTCCTTTTTTCCTGCCAACCTGGCAGATTGGCTCTTTCGGAGCGATTACGCGCTTTGAATCGCTTTTGCCCCATCGGACAGCCCTATTTGATGTCGCCTTCGCCGGGCCAGCCTTTGGCGGCGTGATTTCTCTGATTTTTCTGATTTTGGGCTTAATTTTGTCCCATTCTGGCAGTTTATTCCAAGTCCCTACGCCATTTTTCCAAGGCTCGATTCTGGTAGGTAGTCTGGCTAAAGTGATTCTGGGGACGGATTTACAAAACACCCTTGTCGATGTCCATCCCCTAACCGTGATTGGTTGGTTGGGATTGACTATTACTGCCCTCAATTTATTGCCTGCCGGACAATTGGACGGGGGTAGAATTGTACAAGCGATTTACGGACGTAAAACAGCTAGACGCACCACTGTTGCTACCCTAATTGGGCTGGGCGTTGTCGCCTTAATCAATCCGGCTAATCCCATTCCTTTCTACTGGGCAATGGTCATTCTCTTTTTGCAACGGGATTTAGAACGCCCGACGCTCAATGAGTTGACCGAACCGGATGATACTCGTGCCGCTTGGTGTTTGCTGGCTCTGTTTTTAATGTTAGCAACTTTGATTCCTTTAAGTCCTGGTTTAGCAGGACGCTTGGGGATTGGGGGGTAATTATCAGTCTTCAAGCCAAAAGCGGCGTAACTCGCCGCTTTTGGCTTGAAGAATTAAAACAGAAGGTTAGAGATTACTCTTCTTCATCTTCATCGAAAGTCAATTCATCGACTAGTGAATCTGCTAACTCGTCATCTATGCTCCAAGGTGAATCTCCTTTGGTATAAGCACGAGCGATATTGTCATCTAGAATCATGTGTTCGTCGGTATTCATATCCTCTACCAAAAGTCTGGTAGGTCGGTTAGATTCGTTAACCAGTCGTTCTCCTTCTCGCCCGTATAGGGGATTGCGTCCAAAATTACCGTCATCACTGGTTTCTGCTGGGATAGAGATGGCTTCTTCATGGGCATTGTAACCAGTTCCCGCCGGGATCAAACGCCCGATAATGACGTTTTCTTTGAGTCCCCTTAGCCAGTCGGACTTGCCTTCAATGGCTGCTTCAGTCAGGACGCGAGTCGTCTCTTGGAAAGAGGCCGCACTGATAAAGCTGTCGGTATTTAAAGAGGCTTTGGTAATCCCTAAAAGAACGGGCGTGTAACGAGCAGGCGCCGAGCCGGTAATGGCCATCGCTTCATTAACTTGTTCAATTTGGCGCAACTCGATCAATTCTCCCGGCAACATGGATGTATCACCCCCGTCCTCGACCCGGACTTTGGCACTCATCTGACGGACAATCACTTCAATGTGCTTATCGGCAATATCGATACCTTGAGATTGGTAGACAGACTGAACCTGATCGACTAAGAACAATTGCGCTTGTCGCAATCCTTTTAACGCCGCTTCATACACGCCTTCTTCTTCTAAATAGTAATTGAAGAAAATCTCCAGAATTTCATGCGGGTTGGCCGGCCCATCTGTTAGAGCTTCTCCTGCCCCGACGCGCTGATTGTCAGCCACCAAGAGATTTTGCTGGGGCAAAATGGGATATTCGCTAATCGTGCCATCATCCTCGACGATCTTAATATCGACGCTTTCGTCTTCTAAGTATTCCACCTGGCAGATGCCCGGTTTGCGAGAGAGGATGCAAGCTTCTTTAGGTTTGCGAGCTTCTAACAACTCTTCAATTCGGGGTAACCCTTGAATGATGTCTCCGGTTTTAGCGCGTTCAAACACTAACAAAACCAGATTGTCCCCTCGTTGGACAAGGTCGCCGTCATCGATGTGTAGGATAGCACCCGCCGAGACACGGTAGGGACGAGCCAGTCGCATTGTAATGGCGTAACCTTTTGGTGTTGATTGGATGGCAATCACCTGTCCCGATTCGGGAGTAGTTATGCTGGGGGTGAGTTGACTGCCTGCCACGATGAGGCTATTTTCGGCGACAACGGGTTTGTCGGGGACGGTCACGGTGAAGCGATCGGCTTCTCGCATGACTAAAATTCGGCGAATTGCTTCAATTCCTTGCTTAATTCCGCGAATGTGACCATTTTCTGTACATTGAATCTCTGTACGGGAAACAACAGCCCCTGGGGGAATTTGATCGCCTTCTTTAACTAGCACTTTGGTTAGCATCATGCCGCCGTGAGGATCGTTATCAGCATCTCGACGCAAGACTAGCGATTCAAGAATCACCAACTGCAAGCGCTGGCAGTCGGCTGTTTCATCTGCGTGTAGCTCGATATCGACAGCTAGGTGAGCGTCGATTTCTGACTCCTGGTTGGAGATTTCGAGGACTAATTGAGTGCTGAGCAACTGACAGCCATCGACGGATTTAACGCGTTCTCCATCTTTGTAGTAAAGACGCTGAACAGAGCGCAGGTCAATTTGCCGTCCGCCTTCAGAGTTGATGGAGCCTTGAGAGGGTGCGGCAGGTTCGTCCGACACCTGAAATTCTTCGACCGGACGCAGCAGCAAGCCAAGTCCTTCGGTACTTTCAACCCATTCTGCTTGGCGCAGATCAGCCGTGACCACACCAGGGACAACTTCGGTGCCGGGCTGTACTAATTGTCCATTTTCGACGGCTGCTGTGTCGGGATCAACATCGAGGTGGAATTCTCCAGGCTTGATGACAATTTCCCGTAAGATGTCATTTTTTTGAATGACTTCGACAACCCCATTCGATTGACAGAAGATGTCTTTGACGACTTCGGTTCCGGCTTCGACAAATTGCCCGTCTTCTACTAATAACAGGGCAATATCTTTGTTCACTTCATGGGTTTCTTCAGGAATCCACAAAAGCGTTCCGCCTTGAGTGACTTCGTAACCTTGCTTGCGGCTTCCTTTAGAAATTTCAAGCCCCGCGTAGCGCAGGATGCCTCCCGTAGACGTGCGATAGCGATCATCGATGAGTTCTGCGACGATCGCATGATTTTGAACTTTAGTTCCAGGAGCCGCTTTGAGCAGGAATCGCTGGCCTTCTAACGTCGAGATGATGTATTGCTCGCGCCCGCCAGCACTCTCCATCATCACTTGAGCTTTATCTAAAAGAACGGAGGCGGTAATAATTTCAATTTCACGGCTTTCTGTTTCGTGGCGCACCACACCGCCGCTCACCGAAACCAACTTAGTTTCCGCTAAAACCGTTCCTACCTGCACTTCCTCGCCATTGGAGACGACAGGTTCGGCACCAGGAGGTAAGTTGTAAACTTCTCCCGAAAGTACCCACAACAAGCCTCCTCGTTGGACGTAGGTGGTGGTATTGCCTTGACGGTCTGTTTTTTCTTCGGACACCAAGTTAGCAAATAAAACCTCCCCGGCTAAATTGCTAGTCACGTCTTTCGTCGCTCGCTCGGTTGAGCGCTGGACTTTGGCAGAGGTAATTTCAGCGATTAATTGGTCTTTTTCGACGGATTCGCCATCACTGATAAAGAGAAATGAACCGGGAGTCACCGAATAAGTAAGGGGTTTGCCCGCTTTGTTGGCACTTGTCCAGATCAAATCGCCTGCTACTTCAACTTGCTCAGCCTCCTCACCGTGGCGCGTCCGCACTTTACGGGTATTTAACTCCGAACTCCATTTAACCGTTCCTCGGTCGTTAGCTCTAACCTGACGTGCGACTTCGCCCGTGAAAACGCCGCCTGTGTGGAATGTCCGCATGGTTAGTTGGGTTCCAGGTTCACCAATGGATTGAGCGGCAATAATGCCGACCGCTTCACCGAGATCGACGATATGCCCGTGTGCTAAACTCCAGCCGTAGCACTGCTGGCAGACCGAACGAGCCGCTTCACAGGTTAGCGGCGATCGCACGAGGACAGACCCGACCAACTCATTCAATTGATTGGCGAGGGTAGAGTCTACCACTTGGTTGCGCCGGGCGATAACTTGACCGTCAATGACAATATCTTCTGCCAACATCCGTCCTATCAGGCGATCAGACAACGGAATTTTGACCTGGTCTCCATCAACCATCGGGAAGACTCTCACGTTGCGTTGAGTGCCGCAGTCAACTTCCCGCACAATGACATCTTGAGAGACATCGACTAAGCGCCGCGTCAGATAGCCTGAGTCTGCCGTTCGCAGGGCAGTATCGACAAGACCTTTGCGCGCTCCATAAGATGAAATGACATATTCAGTAACCGTCAAACCCTCTCGGAAATTGGTTTTAATCGGTAAATCGATGATTTCCCCTTGGGGGTCAGCCATCAGACCGCGCATTCCTACGAGTTGGCGTACTTGACTCATGTTCCCCCGCGCCCCAGAAAAGGCCATCATGTAGACAGAGTTGAGGGGGTCAGTTTCGCGGAAGTGGCGGATGACTTCGTCTTTGAGGGCCTCTGAGGTGCTGTTCCAGGTGTCAATGACCTTTTGAAAGCGTTCGACTTCGGTAATTTCTCCTCGTGCATAGCGTTGCTCAGTGATGCGAATTTCCTGTTCGGCACTTTCGAGCAATCCGCGTTTGGTAGGAGGAATAGTCAGGTCGTCAATACTAATCGAAACGCCTGCTTTCGTCGCGAAGCGAAAACCCAAATCTTTTAAGTCATCAGCCATTTGGGAGCAACGTGCCGAGCCGTACTGCCGAAAAGCCGAGGCGATCAGTTTTTTCAGGCGGCCTTTATCAACAATGTAATTGTAGAATGTCATCTTTTCACCAGTTATCAGTAATCAGTTATCAGTTACCAGTGGTTAAGTTATCAGTGGTTCAGTTATCAGTTACCAGTCACCAGTTGCTAATTTTCACTGATTACTGATAACTGTTCACTCTCATTAGACTTCCTCTTCTTCTAAATCTTCGCTACTAAGCGATTCGTAGGTGGGTCGGCTAGGAGTTCGTCGGGGTGTGTCCACCATCAAATCGACTTCCAGGTCGCGACTTGTCCCATCTTCTGCGGTGTCCACCTTGTGAACAGCAATGTCTAAACCCAGCGATTGCAATTCCCGCATCAGTACCTTAAAAGATTCCGGGGTTCCGGGGCGTGGGATAGGCTTGCCTTTGACGATCGCGTTGAGAGCTTCGTTGCGCCCTTGCATGTCGTCGGATTTGACCGTCAGCAATTCTTGCAGGGTGTAAGCGGCACCGTAAGCTTCCAAAGCCCAGACTTCCATTTCCCCAAATCGCTGTCCACCTTGTTGCGCTTTACCGCCGAGAGGTTGTTGTGTGACGAGGGAGTAGGGCCCCGTCGAACGCGCGTGGATTTTGTCGTCTACTAGGTGAACGAGCTTGAGCATATAAGCCTGGCCGACGGTGATTGGGCGATCAAAGGGTTCTCCAGTACGCCCGTCAAAGACCTGGATTTTGCCAGGATGCTTGGGGTTAAAGACCCACTCTTTGCCAGGACGCTTGGTAGCGTCGTTCAAAAGACCATTGACTGTCTCGCGAGACGCTTCTACCCCATACATCTCGTCAAAGGGCGTAATTTTAAAGCGAACGCCTAAGTTTTCCCCAGCCCAACCGAGGAGACATTCAAACACTTGTCCGACGTTCATGCGCGAGGGGACACCCAAGGGATTGAGAACGATATCGAGTGGGCGCCCGTCGGGAAGGTAAGGCATATCTTCAATCGGCAAGATACGCGAAATAATCCCTTTATTGCCGTGACGGCCGGCCATTTTGTCTCCTACTTGGATTTTGCGCTTTTGGGCGACATAAACCCGCACGACCATATTTGCACCGGGGGGCAGTTCGTCGCCTTGTTCCCGCGTAAAGACTCGCACGTCCACCACGCGGCCTCTTTCGCCGTTGGGAACGCGTAGGGAATTATCCCGCACATCTCGCGCTTTTTCGCCAAAAATAGCCCGCAGCAGCTTTTCTTCGGGAGGTTGGTCAGATTCGCCTTTAGGAGTGACTTTTCCGACCAAGATGTCGCCAGACTCTACCCAAGCCCCAGTGCGAATAATGCCGCGTTCGTCGAGGTTCCGCAGCGCATCTTCCCCAACGTTGGGAATTTCGCGGGTAATTTCTTCGGGCCCCAATTTAGTCTGTCGCGCTTCGATTTCGTACTTTTCAACGTGGATGCTGGTGTAGATATCGTCAAAAACCAGTCGCTCGCTGATGAGAATGGCATCTTCGTAGTTGTAGCCTTCCCAAGGCATATAAGCGACTAAAATATTCTGTCCTAGTGCCAGTTCACCCCCTTCGGTAGCTGAACCGTCAGCCAGAACCTGACCGGGGACTACATCTTCGCCGACATAAACGAGGGGACGCTGATTCAAGCAGGTGTCTTGGTTTGATCGCTGGTATTTCTGTAACAAGTAAACCATCTCTGAACCCACCGGGCCAGCCCCAGTCGGCAGTTCACTCATCTGGTCATCTGTTCCCGTCACCCGCACGCGGATCTCGTTGGCATCGACGTAGGTGACGATGCCGTCTGTGCGCGAAACGACGACCATCCCAGAGTCTCGTGCTGCTTGTGCTTCAAGTCCGGTTCCCACCAAAGGACGCTCAGGACGCAACAGAGGAACGGCTTGGCGCTGCATATTCGACCCCATGAGAGCGCGGTTGGCATCGTCGTGTTCCAAAAAGGGAATCATCGAAGTCGCGACAGACACGATTTGAACCGGAGAAACCGCTACGTAGTCTACCTGTTCGGGGGTGGTGGTCGAAAATTCTTGGCGGTAGCGGATGGGTACCGAATCCCCTAAAATATTGCCTCCCTCATCAGTCGCCAAATCGCCAGGGGCAACCCGCAGGTCATCTTCTTCGTCAGCCGTCAGGTAAACGGGAGGCAAATCCCGCAGGACGCGACTATTTTCCACTTTGTAGTAGGGCGTTTCGATGAAGCCAAACTGGTTAACCCGTGCGTAGGTAGCGAGCGACCCAATTAAGCCAGCGTTGGGGCCTTCAGGGGTTTCCACTGGACAAATGCGACCGTGGTGCGATGGGTGAATGTCTCGCACGGCAAAGCCTGCCCGTTCGCGGGTCAGACCGCCTGGCCCCAGTGCAGAAATGCGGCGTTTGTGAGTCAATTCAGCTAAGGGATTGGTCTGATCCATAAACTGGGATAGCTGAGACGAGCCAAAAAATTCTTTGATGGCAGCCACCAAAGGTTTCGGATTGACCAGCGAGGCAGGGGTCAGCGAATCAGACTCACTGACCGTCATGCGTTCGCGAATAATGCGTTCTAAGCGATTGAGTCCAACTCTGACTTGGTTTTGCAACAATTCCCCGACTGATCGCACTCGACGGTTGCCTAAGTGGTCGATGTCGTCGGTGCTGCCTGTGTCAAATTCGAGGTTAATTAAGTAGTCAATCGCCGTCATAATATCGGTCTGGGTAAGGACACGGGTTGTATGAGGGACGCTGAGGCGGAGTTTTTTGTTGAGTTTGTAGCGTCCGACCCGGCCTAAATCGTAGCGCTTGCTGTCGAAAAAGCGAGCGTCGAGCAATTGTTGTCCGCCATTGACGGTAGGGGGTTCTCCGGGGCGCAATTTGCGGTACAATTCCAGCAGAGCATCTTCTTCTGTCGGATTGCCTTCTTTATCTAGCGTGCGCTGGTAAAATTCGGGGTGGCGCAGGCCATCGGTGATTTCTCCATCGGTGAGGCCAATGGCTTTGAGTAGCACTTGGGCCGAGAGTTTGCGGGTTTTGTCGATGCGTACCCAAACCAGCCCATTTTTGTCGGTTTCAAATTTTAACCAAGCTCCTCGGTTGGGAATTAAAGAGGCAGAATAGGTGCGCCGTCCGTTTTTATCGACTTCAACTTTGTAGTAAACGCCGGGTGAACGGACGATTTGATTGACGATAACCCGTTCGGCTCCATTAATAATAAAGGTTCCCCGCTCGGTCATTAGGGGCAAGTCACCAATAAAAACTTCGTTTTCGCGTATTTCTCCGGTTTCTTTATTAATCAGTCGCGTTGGTACATACATTTGCACAGAATAGGTACTGTCGCGCCGCTTTGCTTCATCTACGTCGTATTTCGGCTCTTTGAGTTTGTAGTGATCTCCCACAAAATGCAACTCCAATTTTCCGGTATAGTCGGTAATGGGAGAAAAGCTATTGAGTTCTTCAATGAGTCCTTCTTCGAGAAACCAACGGAAACTCGAACGTTGAATTTCAATGAGATCGGGTAATAAGTTAAAGGTTAGATTAGTATTCGTCATTGCATTTTTAATCATTACTTGGAGTCTTTAACCGCGAATGGGCATCGTTATAAAGAGAGTCTAAACAGTCGGCAGGCGTTTTGGGTTGTCTGCCGCGCTAGGGTTTCTAACGGTATCCCTCGCAATTGGGCAACAAATTCCGCTACATGGCGGACGTAGGCGGGTTCGTTGCGTTTGCCTCGCTGGGGAACGGGAGCCAAAAACGGACAGTCCGTTTCGACTAACAGGCGATCGCTCGGCACGATTTTGGCACTTTCTTGCACGGTTTGGGCGTTTTTAAAGGTGACAGTGCCGCTAAAGCTGACGTAGAATCCTAAATCTAAAAAAGATCGCGTTTCTTCGGGCGTACCTCCCCAACAATGCATCACGCCCTGTACTGCGCCTTGACGCTGCCAGAACGACTGCAAGACTTCCTGTAAGCTAGCGGCAGCTTCGCGACAGTGAATGATAACGGGTTTGTCGAGTTGATGGGCGATGTCGAGTTGAGCTTCTAGCACTTGTTTTTGCCAAGAGCGATTATCGGCTTTGTAAAAGTCTAGCCCCGTTTCCCCAATCGCCACCACTCGCCGATCCGAGCGAGCGCAATCCTTAATTTGGTCGGCGGTAATCTCTGTCCACTGCTGAGCGTCTAGAGGATGTAATCCAACAGCAAAAGAGAGTTCACCAAAACGGTTAGCTAGCGTTTGAATGCTTTTAAACTCTCCTGGTTCGACACAAGAATGAACTAAATGAACAACTCCCGCTTGTCGCCAACGGGTTTGTAAGTCGTCGAGATCCTCATTGAAAACCTCGAAGTTGATGTGAACGTGAGTATCGATTAACTGCATGCTATCTTAGCTGGAAGCCCAGCTAACGTGCCAAGAGATCAGCTAGAGCGAGTGCGCTTTTGAAAGCAGAAGTAGCTCAGGAGAAGCCTTTGTCTGTCCAACCTTTTTCTGCCTTTGCGTTCTCGTCACCTTGCACTTTAAGAAGCAGTCGCGACTTGTTGGATAGCTCTGGCTAGGCGAGCTTTTTTGCGTGCCCCATTGTTTCGATGCAGAACTTTTCGTTTGACGGCTTTATCGATTTTGCTGTAAGCTGCTGACATGCGAGTCTCGACAAGCTCTTTTTGTTCTTCGGTTGGATTAGCAGCATATTCCTCAACCGAGAGAAAATATTTTTTCATTAAGGTTCTGACAGCCGACTTGTACGCCTTGTTGCGGAGTCGGTTGCGTTCGGCAATTTCAATGCGCTTGATAGCAGACTTCGTGTTAGCCACAGTCGTTTCCAGTCCAGGTTGTTTAGGTAAGTGTCAACAATTAGAAGAAGTATTATAGCAACAATCGCCATCTACTGACAAGCAGCAAAATATAAAGTAAAGAGGAGACAGCGTACCCCTCCTTATCTAAGAATAACGCATTGAGGATCAGATTAGGGGGCAATGAGCGATCGCTTTTTCAGGTCGAAGCTATAGCCATCGGGTAAATTGTGCAAAGTGACTCCACTTAAAGCGAGTCCTTCATCTTTTAACAGTGTTTCAACATTGTTGTGCGTAGCCTGTTTCATGTCCACGATGGTACAAGCTCCCCCTCCCACGACTTTAAACTGATTGTCTTGCACGACAATCGCCGTATTCTCATCAATGCCGATTCCCAATAAGTTGGGATGGTTGGCAACGGCTGCTAACAAGCGTCCCAAACGTCCGCGCTGGGAAAAATGTTGGTCGATAATGACACCTGACATGAAATCCATGCCTTCATCTAAATCGACAATTTCCGGACGCGGATGAGTCTCCCCTTCCCCTTCCAAAATCATAGTATTGGACATCATACTTGCCCCAGCACTGGTTCCACCGACGACAATTCCTTCGGCGTAGCGTTGGTGTAGCATATTGTGTATCTTAGTATCTTTGAGGACTTCGGTGATGCGAGATTGATTTCCCCCCGTAAAAAACACGCCTGTCGCTTTTTGTATCGCGCTAAGCGCCGCGCCTTCTTCTGCCTCTTCTCGATTGACAGTATCGACGATGCGAATATCTTCTACACCTAATTTTTTAAAAACTCGAATGTAGTTTTCGCCGACTTCTTGAGGAAGTTCTGTGGCAACCGTCATAATAATAAGTTGGGCTTGCGTTCCCCCAGCATTGCGAACGAATTCCCGTAAAATCTTGCAATCCCCGTCTTTATCCTCCGCACCGCCGATAATGACCAATTGTCCTGCCTTTTTTGGACTAGATGGCGATTGTTGCTCTAACTTGACATCTGATACCATAATACTTTCCCTCCTAAGATTGGCCTGTCGCCTATTAGATAATGCTAACCATCCTTTAATAAATCACGATCGCTCTGTCGCCTCTAACTGTCATTTGGTAGATTTTGCTACAAAATTGCTCTCTCGGATTGCTGAGTTTTAAATCAATTAAATGTTCTAATATACCTTGAGTAAATTAACTTATACAAATTTCCCCAAAACTTTTGATAGGAGAGGCTTTTAGCGGCTGATTGTTTGACGCAATAGCGAACAATTCACTCAATTTTGTATAACTTAGTTGTCGTAAAATGCTACTATCACAAAAGAGAATATACATTTTTATTGTTAACAAAAGTTTAAACCTTGATTAGCAAGGCATTAGGAGCAGATCCTTTTTCTATGACAAAACGATCAATCCACGCATCACAAGCGGGGATTAAAAAAGCGAAAAAAGCGTTTAATAGCAAGGGTTGGACGCAAGAAAGCCTAGCAGTGCAAGTGAACCTAAAGACTCGCCAACCCGTTTGGAGATTTTTCACAGGACAGCCGATTGAACGTTATACCTTTATAGAAATTTGCTCAGCCTTGGATCTCAATTGGCGAGAGATTGCTGAAAATCCCCCAGCAGAGGATTTTGAATCCTCAGAGGGAACAGCCCTCAATATTGATGTCCTGGTAAAAGAGGTGCGATCGCAACGCCAGGACAAAATTCAAGACCAGTGTGGCAGCTTGCAGCTATTGGATATCAGCCGTCCCGTTGGGTTAGACGACATTTACATTGATGTCAATATTTTAGAAGAGATCGCCAGCCAACAGTGGTTAGAGATCCCCGACTTGCAAAGCCTTACCCCAAAAGAATTTGACCGCTTTGGCTTAGGTGAGGTATCCCAGAAACAAATACCAGGCATGAGGGCAGTTGAAACCTACTCCAAGCTCAGGGTGTTGGGCAAACCGGGGTCTGGTAAAACCACCTTTTTGCAACATCTCGCTATTCAGTGTAACCAAGGCCAATTTGCTGCCAACCGAGTTCCCATCTTTATCACCTTGAGGGATTTTGCTGACGAGTCTAGAGAGGCAAATGAGATCAGCTTATTAAACTATATCCGCTCTGAATTTCTCACGTCTGGAATTTTAGACCCATCTGTGATTGAAACCCTATTGCGTGAGGGCAGAGTGTTGCTGTTGCTCGATGGACTCGATGAAGTGCTAAATCAAGATAGCAACGCCGTCTTAAAAGAAATTCGCAGATGCTCCGAGAACTATCAAAAGAACCTGTTTATTGTCACCTGCCGAACGGCGCGTCAAACGTTCAACCTCAAGCGCTTCACGGATGTCGAAATTGCCCCGTTTACCCAAGACCAAATTGCCGCCTTCGCCCTTAAGTGGTTCGCAGCATTGACGAAGACGAATACCCAAGATGGACTCAAACAGGCAGATCAGTTCATTGAAAAACTGGACTTGCCCGAAAACTCGGAATTCCGCAGGCTCGTCGTCACTCCCTTGTTTCTGCATCTCGCCTGCTGGGTGTTCCAGCGCCAGGAAAAATTCCCCGCCAAAGGAACCGAGTTTTATAAACAATGTCTAGACCTTCTGCTCGTCAAATGGGATGAAGCCAGGGGCATTCAGCGCGATGAAGTGTATCAGGGGTTTTTATTGCCACAAAAGCTCAGGCTGCTGAGTCAGATTGCAGCCGTGTCGTTTGAGCAGGGGCATTACTTCTTTGAGCAACGTGTCGTTGAGCAACATATTGGCGACTATATCCGCGATTTACCCAATGCTTCTACTGAGCCAGAGGAATTGCAACTCGATAGTGAAGGGGTGCTCAAGGCGATTGAATTGCAACATGGATTACTAACAGAACGAGTGCGGGGAATTTTCTCCTTCTCCGATTTGGCATTTCAAGAATACTTCACTGCCAGAAAGATCGTTGCCAGCCACAATTTACAGGTATTAGAGCAACCCCTAGAGCGCCTGGTAAGCCATATCACTGAACCGAGGTGGCGCGAAATCTTTTTGTTGACGGCTGCCATGCTGCGGAGTGCAGACTCCCTGGTGCAGTTGATGAAGCAACAAATCGATGCCCTAGTTGCCCCAGATTCCTATCTACAAGAGTTTTTAACCTGGGCCAGCCACAAGTCTCTTAGCATTCCGTCCCAGCCTGCTGCCACTCGCGCATTTTACCTTGCCCTTACCCAGACTCCTCACCTTACCCCTCACTTTGCTCTTGCTTGCACCCTTGACCAGGGTATTTTTCTAGATGCGGTACTAGATGAATTGGTATTAGAGTGCGCCATTTTCAGCCCTGATTTTGCCCACGCCCATGCCTGTGCTGATGCCCTGAGCAATGCCCTGTTAATTGTTCTCGATATTGGGTTACAGCAATCCCTGCAACACCTCAAAGACCAACTCCCTGACCCAGAGTATGATAGAGAAAGGTTTCAGGCATGGTGGCAAACGAACCATCTCGCTTGGACGGAGCGGTTAAGGGCGGCGATCTCTGAACATCGAGATATTCAGCATCACTGGCACTTCAGCCCTGACCAACAGCAAGTGTTGCAACGTTATTACGAGGCCAATCAGTTATTGGTTGATTGTCTTAACAGTAACTGTGAAGTAACGGTTGTAGTGCGAGAAGAAATTGAAGCTGCTTTGTTGTTACCCCAGAAAGAACTTGAGGACAGGGAATGGCAATGAATCAGTAGACCTCTTGCATAAATCAAAAACAATAGTTGGATTGCTGGGGAAAGGGGAAGGGGTAAAGGGTAAAGGAGAGAAAACAATCGCTTAAATCTTAAATTTACGGAAAAGATTCGTAATTGAGTTGATTAAAATTCCTTTTCCCTTTAACCTTTTCCCCACTAATGCGGCGAAGTCTAGTGAACAGCCCTCCTTAAAAAGGGGGATTTAGGGGAGTCGCAACCATTTTTGTCATCAAATCTAAACTTTTTATCTAACTTATACAACTTAGACAATTTATACATTAATCAAACTCTCATATATACTCGATTTCAAACATTCATCTGTCATGCTATAGAAAAACAAAATATTTCACTAATTTATTAAAGGATCTGCCATGAAGATAAATACGAGCTTATTTGTTTTAACTGTAGAGCAATGATTGCTAAATTTTCAGAGCATATCTCCTGAAAATTCTTATTCTGACTAAGATTCTCTTATTTGATGAGATAATGAGTATAAGTAGTAGAACAGTACCCAGATTTTGTAAAGATCAGTTAGTAGGATTTATTGGTGGAACGGGAAAGATTAGAAATTATCACCTCGAATTGGGTGGCTGGGTTTATTTTGTAGAGATGGCGATGGGGCCAAAACCAAGCTTTGGAAGAATGGGTTGCGAAACGACAATTGTGCTACCAGAAATGGATATGTATTTAACTCACTCTTTAATGTAACAATTTGTCTAGTTTTCGGACAAATTATACAAATTATACAACTTATACACTGTTCCAACCCTTGGATATACTCGATTTCAAACGTTCGTCTGTAATGCTGATACTTAGTAAACAACTTACACAAAACAAGGTGCATTAAATGGCTGACATCGTTGATACTGCCGTTAAGGCTGGTTCTTTCAGCACACTCGTTGCCGCAATCAAGGCTGCCAGTTTGGTAGATACTCTAAAAGGAAAAGGGCCATTCACCGTTTTTGCACCGACTGATGAGGCGTTTGCTAAGCTTCCAGAAGGCACAGTAGATGAACTGCTAAAAGACATTCCCAAGCTCAAGAAAATCTTGACCTATCATGTCGTTTCCGGCAAGGTGATGGCGGCTGATGTGATGAAGATGAAATCAGCCAAAACCGTTGAAGG
>JBGTNM010000125.1:0-2099 GCA_041743025.1 Microcystaceae cyanobacterium | reverse complement strand
TAGAAAATGGTCGCAGTCGTATTTATCTCGGTGTTCATTTCCAGTGGGATGCTGACTCAGCCTATGTTTCAGGTACAAGGTTGGCAGATTTTATCTCTGCAAATTTCCTCACCAAAGTCTAGTAGTTTGTCAAGTTTAGATTGACTATTTGGGGGTTACAGCAATGTAACCCCCTTCTGAATTGATGAGCAACAGATGCGGTGAAGCTTCAAGTCATAGATTAACGTGAGTTCGACGAACAGTAAGCTAGCCAAAAAGAAAGCTGAGATTTATGTTGAAGATAGTAAGAATCAACAATCTCAGCTATGACTACTATCGTATCTCGCCTCGATGTGACGCAAATTTTTTGTGACGTAGACGACTTTTGTCAACAGTGGCAAAAGCGATGGCAACAAGTTCCCCAATTACCTGCTATGTCAGGGGAGCGCCGCAGTCGCTCCCGATTAAGTCTCAGCGAGGTGATGACAATTGCCATCGCGTTTCATGGCTCTGGCTACCGTACCTTTAAGGATTTCTATACCTTGCAAGTGCTACCAGGTTGGCGTCAAGCTTTTCCCAATCTGGTCAGCTACACTCGTTTTGTGGAGTTAATGCCTTGGTGCTTGATGCTGCTGTGCTGCTTCTTGCACACCCGCAAAGGGGAAGTGACAGGCATTGCCTTCATCGACTCGACTCCTTTGGAGGTATCTGCCCCCGCCCGTGCCCATGCCCACAAAGTCTTCAAGGGCATGGTAACATGGGGCAAAAATTCTGTTGGTTGGCATTTTGGCTTCAAGTTACACTTGATTATTAACGATCAAGGGGAACTGCTTGCCTTCAAGCTGACTCCTGCTAACACTGATGACCGTCAGCCTGTGCCGGAGATGACGCAAGACCTGCTTGGCAAATTATTTGGTGATCGAGGGTATATTTCTCAAAAGCTGTTTGAGCAGTTGTCTGAGCGCGGTCTTCAACTGATTACCAAGGCTAAGAAGAAGATGAAAAATCGCCTGCTCAAGCTGATGGATAAGATTTTGCTGCGCAAGAGGGCACTGATTGAATCGCTCAATGACCAACTCAAGAACATTTGCCAGATTGAACATTCTCGCCACCGCAGTGTGTTCAACTTCTTGGTCAATTTGTTGGCGGGTCTGATTGCCTACACCTATCACGAGAAAAAACCTGCTTTAGACCTTGAGTTCAAAGGCTTGCCTGCTCTTCCTCCTGCTATCTTTTAGCCTCGTCGAACTCACGTTAGATTAGGATAAAGTCAAGAAGCAGTGTGCCATCCTTAGACAATCCATGACCATTTCCCCAGAATCAACTCCCCTCACTTCAGAAATTGCTACTAGTAAATCTCCTCACATTGATTATCACCAACTGGATCGTACTAAGCTGACTCCCATGTGTCAGCATTATATTGAGACGAAAGAACAGAATCCTCATGCTCTCTTACTGTATCGAGTGGGGGATTTCTTTGAATGTTTTTTTCAGGATGCTGCTATTATTTCTCAAGCCCTAGAATTAGTTCTGACGAGTAAAGATGGAGGCAAAGAAATTGGACGAGTAGCGATGACAGGTGTTCCCCATCATGCCTTAGAACGCTACAGTCGTGTATTAGTTGAAAAAGGATATGCGATCGCTATTTGTGATCAAGTAGAAGATGCCGCCGAAGCAGCAGCAGAAAAGCGGCTGGTAGAAAGACAAATTACAAAATTACTCACACCAGGAACTTTAACCGATGATGGCATGTTAAATGCTCGTCGTAATAATTTTCTTGCTTCAGTGGTGATTGCCGGAGAGCATTGGGGGTTGGCATATGCTGATATTTCCACAGGAGAATTTTTTACGACACAAACGAGTGATTTAGAGGCTTTAAGTGTGGAATTATTGCGCCTACAACCCTCGGAAGTTCTTATTCCCACCAATGCCCCAGATATTAATACTTTACTGCGTCCAGGGGAAAAATCAGATTATCTCGCGGCTTGTTTGCCAGAATATTTTTGTTATTCTTTAAGAGCACAAACACCTTTTACTTTAATTGAGGCAAAGCAGCGATTATTAGAAACTTTTAGAGTTAAGTCTTTAGAAGGAATGGGTTGTGAACATCTGCCTTTAGC
>JBGTNM010000124.1:0-4181 GCA_041743025.1 Microcystaceae cyanobacterium | reverse complement strand
ACAAACTCTTGAAGGCTCTCTAGAAGCTTTTTGATTTCCTCCTGCATCTGACTCTATCCCCCTTTTTTTGCTGATTTTAAGTTGCTCTTTTTATTTTACATCCAGAAATTACTTTATTCAAATGATTTAGGCTTGCTATACTATTCGCCGTGCGCATCCTGAGAAGCTAGATCTTAGTAGATGGTTGCGCCAACCAGAAAGATTAACAATTAAGACAAGCTGCTGAACAGCGAGCAGAACAAACAGCTAAATTACGAGAATTAGGACAATTATAAATTATAGCGATCAGCCGTCAGCTTGGTGCAGAAAGACAAAGAGATAATAGCTGACGAAATGATTAGATGACTTTTGTGACTCAAATTCGGCAAATGTAAACTATTGGTTTAAAATTAGCGAAATAGCAGGAGGTTAAAAATATGACAGGAGATTCAGGAACTCCCACCGAAGAAGACAGAGACTCACAAAGGCTAGAAAAATTGGTTCAACAAATAGCCAGAAAAGACATAGAGCTATATAAATTAATCGAACTGATACTTCAGGGTAAAAACATTAATATACTACTTCTAAAGAATGAATGAAATGAAGTTCTCCTGGTGTTTAAAAGTGAAGTACATTTATTTGGTTCCCCATTCTCTTAAACCAGGGTTTTTATCTATAAAAACTGCTATAATAACAAATCCCACAGAGCGCGCTCTGTGGGATAAATCGGGTCAATGGTAAGTCAGGAAAAAACTATTTATTGCACAACTATTTTGCCAATCATTCCGGCACCGCGATGGGGTTCGCAATAGTAGCTGTATTCGCCAGCATCGTTGAAAGTGGTTTCAACAGAATCCCCAGGCGAAAAAAGGAGATTTTTGTGGGATATTTTAGCCGCCACTGCATCATCAACCTTGCCGCCACCGCTAAAAACAATGTTGTGAGGAGCTAATTTGTTGTTAACCCACTTGACAGTATCGCCTGGCTTGACGGTTAGCTCAGACGGCTCGAATTTGAGAACTCCGGTATCAGAACCCATTTTAACCGTGTAGGTTTCAGCCTCTGCCGGAGCGACAGCCACGAAAAAGCTGGAGAGAAAGAGCGCGATCGCACACAGCAGTAATCCCAATTTTTTGATCATTGTGTTATCTCTAAGATTGGTTGAACGACAATCAGGTGACTCTCCTGCCTCGAAAACAGGATATTTAAAACTTGTTTAAGTTAGCCTCTAATACCCATCCTACTACGAAATTCACCTAAGTTTTACAACCCGTCAAACTTTTAGGGAGTAAGAAATAGGGAACAGGCAACAGGGAATAGGAATTAACTACCCATTACTTGCCTCTGTCCACAAAATCCGCAGTGCCATGACAGCAAACCCAATCGCTGCGATCGCTTTTAATACCTTAGTCGGGAGTAACTGTGCCACGCTACCGCCTGCGAGAACGCCCAAAAAGCTGGCTAAAATCAGGGCAGTCATCGCCCCCAAAAATACGGCACGGGGAGACGGGGAACTACCACCGAGAGCGATCGCAGCTAGTTGACTTTTATCGCCAATTTCTGCTAAAAAAACAGTAATAAAGCTCAATCCAAAGATTTGCCAGTCCATTTTTGCAAATTTCCTAATACTAGCTAATAATATCGCTGACTAACAATCCCGTAATCAAAAGCAGTAACAAGGCAACAGCCAGATTGAGGGTGTGGGGAGACAGACGGCGAGCAATCCAATAACCGACAATTACCCCTAACAAACTTGTGGCTACCAAGGCTGTTGCCGCGCCAGCAAATACCATCCAAGGTGCTTGCGACTCGGCGCTCATCAGCAGGGTTGCCAGTTGGGTTTTATCCCCCATCTCTGCCAAGAAAATCGTTGCAAAAGTGGAACTAAATACCGTCCAAAAACTCCATTTCTGCTCAGAAGTCGTTTTTTGAGGGGTATTCGTGTTGGGATGAGTCGAAGAAGGCTCAGTCTCAGCAGATTTGGCAACAGTCATGAAAATGAGAAAAAAATGAAAGTATCTTTAACCATCGTATAAATAAAGTCCGTCGAAATGTCAACCTCTAGAACTAAGTCTAACGATTGATGGCAACTATCGCCAAAAGATTGATTTATACTTTTTGATATTATGCAAGAATCCATTTTTAGAAAAGCCGCCCTGCCTGTTGCTCTGTTGAGTATCGTTATGATGGGCATTTTCGCCGTAGCTTGGTTCCGCGATCGCAATCAAGTCCAGACGTTAGTCATCGCCACAGGGGGTAAAAGTGGTCAATATTATGCTTTTGGTAAAGCACTGGCGAACGTAGTTGCCAAACATCAATCTCGTATCCGCCTTGAGGTACGCGAAAGCGACGGCGCATTGCAAAACGAGCAATTGCTACACGAAAAAAAAGTTGATCTAGCCTTAATTCAGAGCGATACCCCCATTAGTCCTAACGTCAAAGCGGTAAGCTTTCTCTTCCCCGAAATGTTTCACCTCATCGCACGCAAAGACGTACGCATCGACGATGTTGACGATTTGCGGGGTAAGCGAATTGCCCTAATGCCTAAAGGAAGTGGTTCCTACGTCCTCTTTTGGGTGCTGAGCAAGCATTACGAATTAGATGAAAGCAAGTTAAGTGCCCTTCCCATGTCTCCTATTGAAGCTCATGCCGCCCTCAATGCGGGAAAAGTCGATGCGCTGTTTCGCTTAGTCGCGTTGGGTAATGAAAGTGTCGCAAAATTGCTACAAAATCCCAATTTAGAACTCGTTCCCATCGATCAAGGACAAGCACTGCAATTATCTTTGCCCGCGTTAGAAGAAAGTGAAATCCCGAAAGGCGCTTACAACGGACGGTTTCCCATTCCGCCCGAAAATTTACCCAGTGTTGCCGTCCGCGCAATGTTAATGACGCGCCAGGATATTAAACAAGACACCATTTTTGAAATTACCCGTATTTTGTATGAAGCTCGTAACGATGTAGTTACAGAGTTTCCGCAAGCAGCAATGATTAGTGAACCCAAAAGCATCACCAATCTAGGGTTTTCTTTTCATCCGGGAGCGATCGCCTTTTATGATGAAGGGCAACCCAGTTTTATTGTCACCTATTCTGAGCCAATCGGGTTGCTTTTGTCGGTGTCTGCCCTCTGTTTTTCTGGAGTCTGGCAGTTGCGAATGTGGTTGAAAAGTAAACAAAAAAATCGATCTGATCGCTACAATTACCAATTAATGGATTTAATTAAACAAATTGATGAAGTCCAGGATTTAGAACAACTCAATATCGTTCGCCATCAACTGTTGAAAATGCTCGAAAAAGTGATTATAGATTTAGATAAAGATCTAATTTCTAATGATGCTTTTCAGTCTTTTACCTTTCCTTTAGAAGTGGCTTTAGCCAGTATTCGTCACCGAGAAAATTTACTCATGCAATCTGAAAAGTTATCAAGCCGGAAGTGAAAAAGAGCGATCGCACTTTAAAAACATTATTTAGATTTTATGGCTTTATTTTAACTCAATAGAAGACTTAAGCACTCTCTAGATCTTCGTTTTTCTTACCTGTAGCCAGCCAATAAATAGGAGCAACTAAACCAAAAGGTTTCCATTTTGCTGGATTTTTAAGAACAGAGCTTACACCGCTACGACTTCGAGGTAATAAAACAGAATTTGATTCTGGAAACTTCTCACCCAACATACCAAAAGCAGAAGTAGAAAAATACTCTACTTGAATAAATCCTGATTTTTGCCACAATTCTAGAACTTGATAGAGATAAGGAAAGCGTGACTGGATAAACTCTCTAGGATGATGTCGATGTATATAGATCTCAGGGAGGTCGGATTTTGTTATAACTACGGCGATTGGGATCTTTCGGGATTGAGAAATAAGTTGCTGTTTAGACAAATCCAGAAGCCTTTCTAAATTCTCCGAATACTTTCTATCCATTTGATAGCTAGTTCCATCTACAACAAACATAATTCCATCTGCTTCTAGATAATCTTCAATGTAGTCTTTAAGTAAAGGATTACTGGGTGTAGATAACAAAAAATTGCTAAAAAATTCTCCTGGATAATCTTTGCACTGAAGATTAAATATCACTTTTTGATAGAGAGAAGGACTAACAGCGAGATTCTGCTCAGCTTTTTCTCGCAAAGTAATTATTAAAGAATAGTTTGGTAAATCGTCGCTTTTTTCTAAATAAGTTGGAGCTAACTCTAATCGTTTTTCTA
>JBGTNM010000123.1:0-14394 GCA_041743025.1 Microcystaceae cyanobacterium | reverse complement strand
AAGAAAAGCAAAGTAGGAGTCAAGACCAGACGGCTTAAGGCTGGCTGGGACGACAACTATCTTAAGGATGTCCTTAGTGCCTTAAACATAGTCACTGCCTAGTCCACATTAATTGTTACGAAACGTGTGCGTTTGCCCTGTCAAGAGAGGCTTTCTAATCAGCGTCCTTTGCATTTTTTCTGGCTTTGTGATTGCTCTGGCTCTATGGCTATTGGTGGTAAAATACAAGCACTCAACACTGCGATTAAAGAAGCACTCCCCACAGTCAAAGAAGAAGCTGAAAAGAATCCCCATGCCCAAATCTTTGTGCGGGCAATTACATTTTCCGATGGTGCTCAATGGCACGTTGCTCAACCTACCCCGATCGAGAATTTCTCATGGATTGACTTAAGTGCTGATGGCGTGACCGATATGGGTAAAGCCTTATCAATGGTTGCTGAAGTATTAAAGATACCCCCGATGGAGCAGCGGGCTTTACCCCCTGTACTCGTGATGATCTCCGACGGCCAACCTACTGACAACTTCTCAGCAGGTCTTAAGGCGATGATGGATCAACCTTGGGGGAAAAAGTCCGTGCGAATTGCGATCGCAGTGGGACAAGATGCCGATCATGAAGTTCTCCAAAAGTTCGTCGGTAATCCAGAACTGAAGGTATTGCAGGCCAATAATCCCGAACAACTAGTTAAGCGTATCAAATGGGCTGCCACAACGGCCACGAGAATGTCTTCCCAGTTAAAAATACCTGACCCGGACTCTTCTAAACCAAATGGAGGATGGATTCCTGCCCCACCTCCTGATGATGCAAGTGTAAATGTGGATGATGTCTGGTAATCAAAGGAGAAACTAATGAGCGAGGAACAGTCTAAGGTTCTCTGGCGCTACTACGGCGAATCAGTTCAGGGAGCTACTCACATTCAAGCTGAACTACCCAACCAGGATGCTGTTGGCTGGTGGCCTCACGAACCTGGTGTAGTTGGTTCTGGACTACCAGTGGTTATGGCTGTCTCAGACGGTCACGGTAGTGCTAAAAGTTTTCGTAGCGATGTTGGTTCTAAACTTGCTGTTGAAGTCGCTACGGAAGAGATAGTCAGATTTTTCCACTTGGACCAACCTAACCAAGAAGAACGCTACAGCAACTTTCAATTGATCAATGACCAGGCAAAAACGCGCTTACCGCATAATTTAGTTGAGCGATGGCAAAAGGAAGCTCTGCAGCATCGCCAGGAAAATCCTTTTACAGAGGAAGAGATTAACCGCCTGGAAGCAAAAGAAGGCTTAGCCGCAGTCCGCCTTGTAGAAGCTGAGCAGTCATCAGTGGCCTATGGTGCTACCTTATTAACCGTTCTGGTCACAAAAGATTTCATTCTTTACCTGCAGCTAGGAGATGGCGACATACTGTGTGTTGACTCTAATGGTCGATCAACGCAACCATTTCCAAAAGACGAGCGATTAATCGCCAACGAGACAACTTCACTCTGTCTGAAAAATGCTTGGCAAGAAGTCCGCGTCCGTCTCGTCAATTACTCAGATAATCCACCTGAGCTGATCATGCTTTCCACAGATGGCTATGCAAATTCATTTGCTACTGATGAAGACTTTTTCAGGGTTGGAGAAGAATATTTCAATCTCATTCGTAAACAAGGTGTTGATTACGTAGCAGAACAACTCAAACAATTTTTAGAAAACACATCTCAGAACGGCAGTGGTGATGACATTACATTAGGAATTATTACTAGAATTACAACTGAATTAGAACGAGTAGAAAAGAAATTAAATGCTCAGATCGAAGAACTAGGAGAGCAAATGACTCAAGATCGAGAAAAGCTTTCAAATCATGATAATCAGTTTAATAAATTTGACAAGAGAGTTAGTAACTTAGAAAGCCGCACATTTTTTGTATCCTTGTTATCTCTGCTCAGTTTTTTTATCGCTTGTACTAGCATTGGTCTACAACTATTCTCTAATAAATCACCAAAACCTGCTACAACATCCACACAACCATCGCCAGTAGCTACTTCAACAAAGCCTGAGATAAAACCTGCTCCTGCTAATACTGAAACTCCAAGCCAACAAATTTCGGAGAAAGAAGCTTTAGAGCTTATTAAACAATGGCTTCAAGCTAGGAATAAAATTTATTCACCTCCCTATGATTCAAAACTGGCTGACGAGGTAACAACTGGCAATCTACATAATGAAATTATCAGTGAAGGGGGTGAAATCGAGCGATTAAAAAAAGATAATGCTAGTTCTAGTTATAAGTCAGAAGTAAAAAGAGTCAAAAGCTTTTTACCTAATGAAGATGTCGCAACAATTACAGCCATAGTAAACGAAAATAAAGAACATTTTGTTGGAGGCAAGCTCGATCCCAATCAATCTTATTACAACAATGAAATAACTGTAGCCTACACCTTGAAAAACGTAGATAATCGATGGAAAGTTGCTAATAGAATTTCCGATGGTAGTGTGAATGAATCACCAGAACAATAGTTTAATTTTCTGCTAATCAAAATTGATAGGTAATTAAGTATGAGCCAACACCCTAAAGTTGTTATTGTGATTGCCCGATGTAGACACTCTCATCAAACCTTTGGCATTCGTTTTGAAGCAAAGCAAAGCAATACCTGGATTGCAGACTGGGCATTTGCAATTAAAGAGGTTGCAGCTAAAAGGGAAGGGTACGATCGCGGAAAAATTGAAGGGAATTTTCATTTTGATGCCGCTTACCCTGGATGTCCCAATTGCCATGCTACAGGCATTTTCAAGTGTCCCTGCAGTAAAGTTGCCTGCTGGGATGGAGAAAGTGGACGCGTGACATGCCCCTGGTGCAGAAGCACTAGCCAAATTAGCGGACAGATTGAAAGTCTCAGAGTAGGTAGAGATAGGTAAGCATAATTTAGGTAAGCATAATTAACGATATTCCTAGGCGGTTTACTTAGATTCACCTCATGCTCAAGCAATCTTTGCCCAAGCGAAAGGTTTCACCCAGTCATTTAACCAAGATGGAGAAAATAAAATGAGTCAGCTTCTTAAAACTAATCAGACTGTTCAAACTGAATCTTCCAGGCTTCCCTGCACCGTCGAGAAGTTCCTTGGCGGAGGCGGTCAAGGAGAAGTATAAGTAGTCAGACAGAATTAATTATACAAATAAATACTAAAATATATTAAGATACAGAAGTTATTTATTAAGCAGGATTAAAATGATATTGCTACGAGAAATAAATCCTCTCTCTGCTAAATTACTAGAGCGAATATATCGCCAAAGCCGACATCATCAAGTGCGTCAAAGAGCACATTTTCTAATTTTAGCTCGGCAGGGAACAACAGTTAAAGAACTCATAAAAATTTTTCAAGTCAGTTACAAAACTATCTATAATTGGCTCAACCGTTGGGAATCAGAGGGAGTAGTAGGATTATATAATAAACCAGGGAGAGGCTGTAAACCGACCTTTAATTCTGACCAAAAAGACCAAATTAAAAAGTGGACAAGGCAAGAACCCAGACAGTTAAAACAGGTTGTCCAAAAAATTAAGGAAGAATGGGGAATTACGGTCAGTATCAAAACCATTCAAAGAATTCTTAAAATCTTAAAAATGAGTTGGCACAGGATGCGACGAGGAGTAGGAGGAGAGCCAAATATTGAAGAATATCAAGAAAAAAAGCAAAAATTAGCAGAGTTTAAACAATTAGAAGATGACGGAAAAATTGATTTATATTACTTAGATGAAACGGGGTTTTGCCTGATTCCTTCGGTTCCTTATGGATGGCAAAATATCGGAGAATACTTAAAGCTTAAAAGCCGCCGTAGTCGTCGTTTAAATGTTTTGGGAATTCTCAATCGAAAGAATCATTTAGAAACTTATGTTTCCGAACAAAGTATTAATAGTGATGTTGTTATCGCTTGTCTTGATACTTTTTTTCCTACTGTCGATAAGCCAACCGTAATTGTTGTTGATCAATCTTCAATTCATACTAGTGATGCTATTCGTGACAAAATTGAAGAATGGACAGAACGGGGGCTGATCATTTTTGAGTTACCTCCTTATTCTCCTGAATTGAATTTAATTGAAATTTTGTGGAGGTTTATTAAATATCAATGGCTTAAGATAGATGCTTACTGTAGCTGGGATATTTTTGTTGGATCTGTTGAAAAAATTCTCAGAGAATTTGGAAGTAACTATGTAATTAATTTCGTCTAGCTACTTACCAGGCCAACCTCAACGGAAAACCTGTCGCATTGAAGTGGTACTTTCCTCAGTATCTTTCTCAAGATCTGCAGCTACGTAGACGCCTAGAAGAAGCTATCAATTCTGGTTCCCCGAATGACAAGTTTCTCTGGCCGATCGAGCTTGTCTCAGAACCAAGTTTTGGGAGTTTTGGCTACATCATGCCACTACGCGAGCCAAATTATAAAGGTCTCGTTGATTTACTCTACGGCAAAGCTCCTACAAATTATCGCGCATTAGCGACAACTGGTTTGCAGCTTGCGGATAGCTTCTTTGAGCTTCATGCTAAAGGTTTATGCTACCGCGATATTTCTTATGGAAATGTCTTTTTCGATCCGGCTACTGGAGAGGTTCGGATTTGCGATAACGATAACGTTTCTGTAGATGAAAAAGATGAGGCCATAGTTGCCGGTACTCCTCGGTTTATGGCACCGGAAATTGTCCGTGGAGAAGCCATGCCCAGTCGGCAAACCGATCTGTACTCACTCTCGGTTCTGCTATTTTATTTATTCATCGTGCATCATCCTTTAGAAGGACAGAAAGAAGCTGATATCCGTTCACTAGATGGTCCAGCTATGAACAAAATTTATGGAACAGAACCTGTTTTTATTTTTGATCCAGGAAATACAACCAATCGGCCCGTGGAAGGTTATCAGGAAAATGCCATAAGGTATTGGCCGATCTTTCCCCTGTTTCTCCGCGATCGCTTCACAGAAGCATTCACCAAAGGCATTCGAGATCCCCACAATCGGGTGGCTGAGAACCGCTGGAGAGCTACCATGATTCGATTGCGAGATTCCATTATTTATTGTCCCCACTGTCGCACTGAAAATTTTTACGACATTGACGCTCTGAAGGCATCGGGGGGTAAGCCCGGAAATTGTTGGGCCTGCCAGCAAGAACTTCAAATTCCGTTCAGGATTCGGATTGGGGATAACGTTGTCATGCTGAATTACAACACCCAGCTTTTTCCACACCACGTAGATGGTGACAAGTCGTACGATTTCTCTAAACCGATAGCTGAAGTCACTCGTAATCCTCAAGATCCGCGTATATGGGGGCTGAAGAATTGCTCAGGAGTAAAATGGGCGATCACAACTCCTGATGGGTCAATTAAAGATGTAGAGCCTGGACGAACTGTCACCTTAGCTATTGGAACCAAGGTTAACTTTGGCAAAGTGGAAGGAGAAATCCGGATATAGTCGGCTCAGGCTGAGATAAGGTAGCGACTGGTAGCACAGCAAGGGGCAGAAGGCAGAGTAGGCAGTGCAGTCGGTTCTCCCCAAGGGAGCAACTGCCGTGGCAGGAGGCAGTCCCAATAAAACAAGTTAAATCTAATGACAAAACAACCTCAGTACAACGCTTATTTAAGACAAATCTCTCCTGGTGCAGCCGCTCACACTGCACCTACTTATCATCCCTTATCAACTAATCAATCCCTTGTCATTGGACGAGATCCAAACTGTCAAATTGTTCTCAACTCCACCAACTACCCAGGAGTCTCTAGCCGCCATCTAGAAATTCGTCCCATGATACCTTTAGGAAATTCCCCTTCTTGGCAAGTCTACGATCTAGGGAGTTCCAATGGTACTTATGTTAATAACCAGCGACTGCAAGGCTGTCGAACCTTACAAGTAGGCGATCGCATTTCCCTAGGTCAGCAGGGTGTAGAATTTGTCTTCGAGTGCCAAGTTAGCACGCCAGGACTTCCCGGTCGTCCTTTAAATATACAATCGGGTGACTCGCTTCATTTAAGCCAAATGCTGCCCATCATCTCAACCAGGCAGGACTTATTTAAGAAAGCTTACCTGATACCAGGTGTCCTTACCGTTTTATTAGTCGTCGGACTATTCGCTGCGATCGGCAATCCCGCACTTTTCAACGCTTTGTTAGCAGTCTACTTAATTGGTGCAGGCTACTACTTCGTCTATCAACTAGGAGGCAAACCTAAGCCTTGGTGGTTGTTGCTGGGTTCGGCGATCGCTACCATTTTACTCTTGATCAGCCCCGTATTGCCCTTGTTTATCTTGGTTTTCCGTCAAATCTTACCAGGAGCAATACCGACAGAAGGAACAGAAATAGGCTTTATGCCTTTGTTGATCCGAATGTTTTTTGGCGCTGGCATGATGGAAGAACTTCTCAAAGCCTTACCCGTCTTCGCTGCTCTATGGATAGGACGAATGCTCAAATTGCCTTGGCGAGAGCGAGTGGGTGTCTGGGAACCCCTAGATGGAATTCTCTTAGCAACTGCCTCTGCTGCTGGCTTTACGCTTTTAGAAACGCTGGGACAGTACGTGCCAGGGATCGTTCAGCAGGTAGCAACTGAGGCAGGGGAAGGCGCAGGAGAATTAATCGGCATACAGTTACTTATACCTCGTATTATTGGTTCGGTAGCCGGACACATGGCTTATAGCGGTTACTTTGGTTATTTCATTGGTTTAAGCGTACTGAAACCGTCTAAGCGTTGGTCAATATTGGCTGTAGGTTACTTGACAGCATCGGCACTGCATGCGCTTTGGAACTCAGTAGGGGGGATCAGTCCAGATAATCCCGTCATGACTATTCTGCTACAGGCAACAGCAGGGGTTGTGGCTTATGCCTTCTTGATGGCAGCCATCCTTAAAGCTCGCCAACTTTCACCGATTCGTTCTCAAAATTGGGCAACTCAGTATTACAATCCACTCCCTCTACCTCAAGCTCCCTTTTCCCTGCGGATTCAGCAGAAAACGATTCCTTTAATTGTGGGAACTCGGTTGCAGGCACAGCAGATTTTGGGTTTGGGAGCGCAAAGTCCTAATGGGGTGGTAGCGGAGGTAAATGCTAACCCAAAAGACCTAACCCTCATTGGACTGCAAAACTGTTCCAATCAAGTTTGGATAGCAACGTTGGCAAACGGACAGCAAAAACAAATCGATCCTGGGCGCAGTATCAAGCTTGCTGTTGGCACCAAAATCAACTTCGGTTCAGTTCAAGGAGAGGTTCGATAATGACGAGAAAATTCCCCGATTGGAAAAAGGTTCTCTTGTTCGGCTTATTAGGTGTCCTGGGATGCTTAGTCGGATGGTTATTAGGTGAGTGGTTTCTATCCTGGGCAATACCACCACAATCAGAAGAACAGGCATCTACACCTGCGATCGTATTCAATCCAGAATTGACTAAACGACTGCAAAGGGAAGGAGCTAAAACAGGGGATGTTCAGCTTTCTCTGTTATGGAATAATTACAACGATTTAGATATTCATTGTATCGATCCATCGGGAGAAGAGATTTATTACTCCCACAAGCAAGCGCAGTCAGGGGGCGAACTTGACGTTGATATGAACGCTGGTGGACGGCAATCAAACGAACCGGTGGAAAACATCTACTGGCCTCGTGGAGGCGCACCGAAAGGAAAGTATCAGGTTTTTGTCAATCATTATGCTAATCAAGGCGATGCCGATCCAACTGCCTTTACAGTTGGTGTTTTAGTAGAAGGGAACAGTCAAGAATTCTCCGGTTCTATTTCGCGCGGTGAACCAAAGCGACCCATTTATGAATTCACCATTGAAGCGAAACCAGAGCAGCAACAGCCTAACGCCCAGCAATTTTGGTATACGGTGCTTATTATCGGTCTATGGACAGCCCTGCTTTCCATTGGCTTGTCTCTTGCCCTAGCGATCGGTCAGAATCTTTACCTTCATCGTCCGTTTTTATCAACTCACCAAGGCACAATCTTGCTTGCAGGAGGTTTAGCAGCAGGTTTAGTTTCTGGCGGTTCTGCTCAAGCACTGTTGAGTTTAGTTGCCCAGTCAGAACTCCTCGCTAAAATTGGCTGGATCGCTGGCTGGACGCTTTTGGGAGGACTTTTAGGCAGGGGGATGGGCTTTTTCATCTCTAACCTACAAGCTAAGCGAGCGACTATAGCTGGTGCGATCGGCGGATTCTTGGGTGCTTTAGCCTTTTTGTTGGTTTCTCAGAGTGCTGGTGATGCCTCTGGTCGTTTGGTAGGTGCCGTTATTTTAGGCTTCTTTATCGGCTTAATGGTAGTTTTCGTTGAAGTCGCCTTTCGTACAGCTTGGCTGGAGATTCAATACAATCCAAAGGAAATCCGTACTGTCAATCTTGGGACAGAAGCGATTAGTATTGGTAGCGATGCTAAAGCCTGTACTATTTACGCATCTAACGCGCCACCTGTTGCCCTCCGTTACCGACTCAACCAAGGACAAATCCTGTGCGAAGATGTTGCTACTGGTGTAACTCAGCCACTCCAGCCAGGCGATCGGCAGCGAGTGGGCAATCTTACCGTCGCCGTTCGCAGTGCCGATACACCAGAGCAATCAGCCTACCGCGATCTTAATAGTTCTTCTCCAGAAGTTTACCAGGACAAGTCTTCGCGTTCTTATTCTCAACCTCAGACTCAATTTTCTTTGCACATTAAAAGGCAAGTTATTTCTCTGACTAATGGAACTCGCTTAAGTGCAATAGAGATTTCTGGTTTAGAACCTCAAAGTTCTGATGGTGTCGTGGCACAGGTGAATCCTAACCCTAAAGATCCTAGTGTATTAGGACTACAAAACTGTTCTCATCGAGCTTGGACTGTAACTTTAGCTAGCGGTGAGCAAAGACAGGTTGAATCGGGGCGTAGTATTAAATTAGCGGCTGGAACGAAAATTAAGTTTGGTTCAGTCGAAGGAGAGATTCGCTGATGAATGATTTACCTCGGCAAAAACTCAAGGAAATTATTATTCAATATGATCGCTCTATATGTGATGAACCACAGCGTTGTGAGGGACTGCTACGAGACTTCTGCGGACAGCATCGCAAGGAAATTGCTGTTCTCGTCAGCGCACTTAAAGAACGAGTCCCTGCCGATCTACTCGCCTCACAAAATAGTACGCCACCAGTTATCTTGTTAGCGCGACTAACCAAAAAGCTGCAAGATAATCTGGGCTTAGCTGAAGAGGCAGCTAGATGGGCAGTCGAATCTTGGGGATTAGCCCTTGGGGTTATTTCAGAAACAGATACTGCATCAGTTGATTCGTCTTTTTCACCCCCTCAAGTTCCTCCTCAATATCGGCAAGAAAATGTTAATCATACACCTATAACACCAAACCCTTCATCTTCTCCACTCCCTCAAGTTTCTCCTCAATATCGGCAAGAAAATGTTAATCATACACCTGTAACCTCCAATCGTTTTTCTTCTCCACCAAACAATGTTGTTCCAGGACAGAAAACAGATTTAGCAGCAGAAAATATCTCACGTTTAGAAAAAGCCAACAACCAAATTAAAGCCGCTTGGATAGCTGGGACTATTTCGGGAGCGATCACCTTACTTTTAACTTTTTCCTTGAACATTCCGGGTCTGTTCATAGATGTCTTCTTAACTTTTGGACTATCTTTCGGGATTTATAAAAAAAGTAGAGTCTGTGCTGTCATTATATTTGTTTACTTTATTTTTAGCAAACTAGTCTTATGGGAATCATTAAAAGGAAATCCGATAGGTTTAATAGTATCTATTGTATTTGTTTATTTTTTCTGGCAAGGAGTTCAAGGAACTTTTGCTTATCACAAGATAACCAAAACTTAGTTTTTAATTAAATAAATTAGGAGGAAAGATAGCTGTGAATAAAAATATTATAGCTGGATTCGGAAAAGCCATACAGTTTGCCATTTGGGGTGCAGGGGGCGCGGCTATTGGTGCTCTAATCTCTGAACCTTTTTTTGCCATGATGCTACAGCAAGCTTCTAACTCCTTGAGCGCGAAAGTTTTGTTAACCAGTATTTGGTTTGGACTGATTGGGGCGGGTATTGCTATTGCCCTTCTGAGCGCCTCTTTTCAGTATCTCAAACGAGGACTACAATTAGGCAAGGCTATCCGAGATGGGATCTGGGTGGGATTCCTCGCCGGAGCGATCGCAGGAGGAATTGCTGAATACCTATACTCCAGTATTGGGCCAACAGAATTCTTACGAATTATCTGTTGGGGCATTGCTGGAGGTTTGCTAGGACTGGGTTTGAGTTTCCGTATTCCCAATTTAGGGCAGTCGCGAGGGCTGGCAGGTGGTTTTGTCGGTGGTTTACTGGGGGGCGGTCTCTTTGTCCTGCTGGTTTTTGTCAGTGGGAGTTCCGAGACAGCAGCCCGCTTATTTGGCACTGCTGCTATTGGCTTTTGTATTGGTTTGATGATTGCGATTATTGAGACAGCTTTCCGAGAAGCTTGGCTGGAAATTCGTTACAGTCCCAGAGAAAGTCGGACAGTTAGCCTCGGTTCTGAGCCTGTCAGCATCGGTGGCGACCCCAATATCTGTACGGTTTACGCTCGCAATGCGCCTCCTGTAGCCCTGCGTTACCAACTCACTGAGGGGCAAATTCTGTGTGAAGACATCCCTGCTGGAACTACCCGCCAAGTGCAGCCAGGAGAGCAACAAACGATCGGAGCGATCGCTATAATTGTCTGCGCGGCTGCCTCTTCACCCCAACTTCTTAGCACGCCCACCGACATACCTTCTCCACTCCCACCGAAAACAGTCTTGCAATCTCAGGGCCAACTTTCCCTGCACCTTAAACGTCGAGTTATTCCCCTAACGAATGGGACTCGGTTAAGCTCGCAGGAAATTCCAGGATTAGAACCTCAGAGTGCTGATAATATAGTGGCAGAAGTCAGTCATAATCCTAAAGATCCAACGGTTCTAGGCTTAAAAAACTGTTCTCATCGTGCTTGGTTAGCGACACTCTCTAGCGGTGAGCAAAAGCAGATCGATCCTGGGCGCAGTATTAAATTAGCGGCTGGCACCAAAATCAACTTTGGGGCAGTCGAAGGAGAAATTCGCCGATGAATGACTTACCTCGTCAAAAGCTCTGCGATCGCATGCGTTAGTACAATCGGTCTCTATAAGACAATTTCTATAATTTGCTTACCCATCTGTCTATGAACGATCTACCTCGGCAAAAACTTCAAGAAATAATTGTTCAATATGGTCGCTCACTATGTGACAATCCACAGCGATGTGAGGGACTATTACGAGACTTTTGCGGTCAGCATCGTAAGGAAATTTCTGCTCTCGTTGGTGCGGCCAGAGAGGGAATTCCTGCTGAACTGCTATCATCTCAGAAGACAGTACCATCAGAAATTTTATTAGCCAGACTTACTAAGCGGCTGCAAGACAATCTCGCCCTAGCTGAAGAAGCTGCAAGGTGGGCGGTAGAATCCTGGGCTTTAGCCCTAGGGGTAATTTCAAGCGCAGACATCGCGCGACCCACCCCCACTCCTACACCAATTTCCACTCCCCCGCCAATCTCGACTCCCGCACCGACTTCAACTCCTATCTATACACCGATATCAACTCCCCTGCCAACTCCTACGCCAGTCCCGACTTCCCCACCTTCAGGTTCAAACGATTGGCTCAAGGCAGTGCTTACAGGTAGTATCTTTGGAATTTTTGTCATGGGAGCCTTACTGATCAATAACTATCTGAACCGATCCACATCACCATCAACATCCACATCCACTTCTACACCAACTCTTACGCCAACTATCACACCCACTTCTACGCCAACTCTTACGCCAACTATCACACCTACACCTACATCGACACCAACTTATGACCCGCCCCCAGCGTCATTTTCACAGGCAGAAGCAGTTGATTTAATTCAGAGATGGTTAGAAGCTAAGAGAGAAGTATTTGGCCCTCCCTACAATCGCGCTCTGCTTGCTCAATTCCTGACCGGCAAAGCCTACGAATGTAACACAGGTTCGGTAGACTGGTTACAGAATAATGGAGCTTACTACACCTATGGCGTTCAGCGGATTGATGAGGTTAGAAACTTTGTTGCTAGTGGCAATCAAGGAACAATTGAAGTCGCAATCAACGAAAATCGTACTCTTCATAACCGAAATGGCGGAATAGATCGAAACGCTAGTAAATTCGGTCAAAGTCTGCTGCGCTACGATTTGCTGCTTGACAATGGGGAATTGAAAATTTCTTATTTTCCCCTCCCTAACTGCTAAAGGCAATCTAGTAAAAATAAGGGAAATAAGGTTATAAACACAAACCAATTTAGATAAGGGTTAGTTCATGAGTCAAAAACCAAGAAGAAACAGGCAAGACGAGGAAATTGCAGAGCTGAAAGCAGAATTGAAGCGTGCTTATCGAGTTATCGAACAGTTGCGCCATCAGAACGCCCAATTACAAAGTTTAATCCCATACTCCGATGATAGTGAAAGTCAGCGGCCTGGAATTTTGGACAGAGAAGAGCCATCACCATCTTTAGAAATGACAAGCAATAACTTAAGACGAAATTCAGCGAAAACTCGTAGATATTCATCTGGAGAAAGCCTCTCATTCCTATCTCAGTTTCAGTTCTGGGCTATTACGATTGCTGTAGCTACAATATTTGTAATTATTGGATTAGTCTTGACTCAAAGAAAAGCTGAACCACCTTTAGAACCTTCTTCACAACCATCTATCAATCTACCACAACAATCTAATTTACCTTCACCTTCACCTTCACCTACCTCCTTACCTTCTACTCCACCTACATCTCCATTGACCCCTTCAGTCCCACCCCTAACTCAACAAAGCCAATCAAGTGAGGAATTGGTTTATCAATTCCTCACTTCAGACTTTCAGAAAAGCGAGGAATTACAAAGAATTGTTGATGCAGCAGTTAGGCTGGCTAAAAATAATAACTTATCAACAGAGAATTTATCGATCAGCATTATTGATGTAAATTCTGGGGAAATCGCTGGGTATCAATCAGAAAAACTGAGATACCCGGCCAGCGTCGTCAAGTTATTTTGGCTAGTAGTTTTATACAGTCAGTTTGCAGTAGGAATGTGGTCAGATCCAGGAACATTTACTATAGATATACAAAAGATGATAAAACTGTCAGATAATGAGGCAACTAGCCGTATTCTCGATGCACTTACCAATACTCAATCAGGACCTGAGTTAAGTCCCAAAAAATATCAAACTTGGCTCGCTCAACGCTACTGGCTCAATCGTTTTTTCCAAAAGGCAGGCTATCAGGGGATTGATATTAGCCAAAAAACTTTTCCGATCCCTTCTGAAAATTTATATGAACCTAAGGGAAGAGATCTACAAATGCGAGGCGATTTGAACAAACCAATTCGCAATAAGATATCAACACAGCAGGCTGCTAGACTGATGTATGAGATCGTTACTGAAAGAGCTATTGCACCAGAGTACAGTCAATCTCTCAAACAATGGCTGACCTGGGACTTAACTTCAGAAAACTGGAAAAGTATAGATCCTAACACCGGGCGTTTCAATCCGATACGAACTTTTTTTGGCGAGTCTTTACCAACGGATGTCTATTTTGCCTCGAAAGCTGGTTGGACAGCTAGTACACGACAGGAAGTCGCATTTGTTAGCACTAGAGATGGCAGAACTGCTTACATTTTAGCCGTCTTTGCTGAAGATCCTGCCTATGCCAAAAACGGGAAAATTTTTCCTAAACTGTCCCGTCAGGTCTTGGAACAGATGACCCATCGGCGGTGAAATTTCCCTGTTCAGACAAGAAAAAAGCAAAAATAAAGCTTAGAAGATGAATGACCTCCCACGTCAAAAACTTTACAGCCTCTGAATTCATTAAAGTGACAAAGTTTAGATAACATTTTGGCGTTAAAACAAAAAACCTATGGACGATTTACCTCGACAAAAACTTAGTGCAATCATTGCTCAATACGGTCAGTCTCTCTGTGACGATCCGAGACGCTGTGAAGCCCTATTACGTGACTTTTGCGGTCAGTATCGTGGGGAAATCGCTATTCTAGTTAACGCTTTAAAAGAGGGAGTTGCTGCGGAGCTTTTGGCATCTCAGAAGCGTGTACCGCATGAAATCCTGCTAGCCCAACTTACCAATCGGTTGCGGGACAACCTCTATATGACTGAAAAGGCAGCTAAGTGGGCAGTAGAATCTTGGGCTTTAGCGTTAGGGATAATTGTAGTCAAAGCAAAACTTTTACGTTGCTTCAAACATTTTATCTTGATTTGCGACTGTTCAAACTCCATGTCAGGACAAAAAATTCAGGCTCTTCTAGACTGGTTATAGTAAATGAGTAGCTTAAATAAGCTTAATCCCTTAAGCAATAGGGAATTCAACACAATAAAAAGCCTTTTGTTTTAAAATTGCTTTTTTATATTTTTAAAAGCCTTGCACAGCAAGGCTTT
>JBGTNM010000122.1:0-47955 GCA_041743025.1 Microcystaceae cyanobacterium | reverse complement strand
GTACTTTGTGATTTTCCTGAACTTTAAAAGTGAACGCGTTAATTATATCAAAAGTATAAAATGAGTCTTTTCGTACAATTACTCTCATAGAATAAGAACTCTGTTTTAAGCCTAGATAAGGCATTTGAACTCTGACTTCATATTGACCAGGAGAGACATCAAAAACCTCATCCTCATCAGCACTTTGTAGGGTGAGAACGACATCGCCCTCCCCGCCAATTTCATGAATTTTTATTCTAAAATTAATATTAGCAAAAGGTTGGTGAACTTTGCAGACGATACAAAACTGCGTCATTTCTCCACAAATCGGAGATTTTATAATGTCGTCTTGCTCATTTCTAAAAAACAAGGAAATTATGTCAATTCCAGAACTTTCCTCTGCCGATTTCTCAGGAATAGACATAAATCCTAACGTTTTACTTAACTTATCTTCAAAAAGATCACTTTCATATTTGTTCATTACCTCCTCAGTTTCTCCAGACATCATAAAATTGCCCCGCAACAAATAAATTGCCGATTCGCAGACTGTTAAAACGGCTTGCGGATTGTGAGAAACTAGCACAAATGAAGTTCCTGTTTCGCGAAGTTCAGCTAGTCGGCGATGACATTTCGCTTTGAATCTAACATCTCCAACAGCCAGCACTTCGTCAATTAATAAAATATCGGGTTCCGTATGAATCGCCGTTGCAAATCCTAACCTGGCTGCCATCCCTGAACTGTAAGTTTGGACAGGCGCGTCGATAGCATCTCCAATTTCTGCGAATTCGAGGACTGATTCAAAACGTTTCTGGATATCTTGGGTTGATACCCCTAAAATTGACATATTAGCGTATATGTTCTCTCGCCCTGTCAAAATTGGGTTGAAACCAGCCCCTAATGCAATTAAGGGAGCAATTTGCCCTTTAACTTCAACGCATCCGGTATCAGGTTTGATCAAACCCGCAATAATCCGCATAAGCGTTGTTTTACCACTGCCGTTGGGACCGATTAAACCTAATGCTTCTCCGCGCCGCAGTTCAAAGCTAACATCTTTGAGTGCCCAGAATTCTTGGGGACGCAATTGATTTTTGTTGCCTCGCAGTCCCATCATTTCCGAAGATATATCTTGAATACCATAAAAAAGAGAACGTTTCAAATTGCGGCAGAATTTTTTAGAAACGCTTTGAACAGAAAGAACGACTTCACTGTTCTGAGAGTTGGTTGGGGTAATTTCCTTAGTAAATTTGCCATTCATCAGGCGCTCATCCTCTCAACAACAAAGGGCATAGCAAGACGATAAAAAATCCAGACAACGAACAAGCTTACAATAGCAATTCCACTCGTTATCCAAAATCCTACTGGATTTGAAATCACGCCTGTCGTGGCTAACTCACGGGTTGTCACTAACAAAGGAGTGACTGGATTGAGATTTACCAGCCATCCAAATAATCCACTTGTCCTGCTAGGAACCGGAAAGATAACAGGTGTTATGAATAACCAAAACCCCGTCAGTAGCGTCAGTCCTTTGGAAAAATCTTGATAGAGTGCCCCTAAAGGGGCTAGAAGCAGGCCAATCGCTGTTCCAAAAATAATCAGATGAATTAAGGCGACAGGTGCTAGGATAACACTCCAGGTCACGGGAATGCGAAACCAAATAAACAATCCAACAATCAGAAATAATTTAATCCCAAAATTGAAGATGACTTGTCCGACTTGAGAGATAATGAGAGCTTCGCGGGGAAAGTTGATTTTAGCTAACATCTGTTTGGCTTGAGTGACGGCTAGGACAGGTCCGTTAAGAGATTCCACAAACGTCTGCCATAAAGCCATACTAAACATGACGTATGCTGGGTAAGGTAAATCGGTAGCACCAATACTGATGACTTTAGAGTTTTTTGCCATTACCATCCCTGCTGCGGTAACAATCGGCGGTAAAAAAGCCCAAGCAATACCGAGGAATGACTGACGGTACTGGGCACTGATATTCCGAATCAACAGTTGCCACGCTAACTCTCGCGATGCCAGAAGATCCCACCACATTGCTTGAAACAGTTGGATAGGATGGCGAAGTTTGCTTTCTGGGGTATGCCTGACAAGATCGGTGTTAGCTTTCAATTTCATGGGCATGACAAATCTAAGTTTTGAAGCAAGATTGAAAATCAATTTAACACAATTTTATAGCATGAGTGTTTGCGTTTGTGTATAACTTAGAAATTTTACGCAAGCAGTCAAAATATGTCAAGCCATAAGAGGCAGGAATCGGGCTTTATTCGTAAGTGATTTCACGAGCCATCGGTAAGTTAATGGTGTATTTACAGACAAATCTGGTGAAATTTACTTTTATTTTACTTTTGACTGGTAGGTTCACTTAGGTGTTGCTTTCAATCATAATGCCATCTTAGAACTTATTAAAGTGATTAATGTCAGCCAAAACAAGACGAGAAAAGCCCTCTCGACTCTCTGTATATCTATTGATTCGTGTTCGTCTACAAACTACTGACAGTAATCCTTCTAAATATTACTCGTCTCCCACTCAGAAAAAATCAGGAGATATAGCTAGAATTTTTGTCGCTCCGATGGCCACTCTAAGCTTAGAGTTTCGGAGAAATTAACAATGGATACACACGGTTCCTTTTTAAGCTTAGTAGCCCACGAAAACGCGACACATATTGCTATTAAGAGTGGTTCTTGGTTTGACCCTACGACTTGGCAAAATGGAATTGTTCCGACCAATAATGCAAATGTGGTTATCGAACAAGGGGTCGAAGTTCTTTATGATCGTGAAAGTGACACTCGCTTGCGTACTGTTAGAGTCGATGGAAAACTTGCCTTTGCCCAAGATCGCAATACAAAGATAATTGTTGATTATATGGCAGTTGCAGAAGGTGGCACTTTGGAAGTTGGGACTGAAGCTAAGGCGATTCAATCTGATAAACAAACTCGAATTATTTTTGCTCCTGTTGATCCTACTAATAGAGCAATTGATACTCATTGGGATCCTCATCAATTTAGTCGAGGTTTAATCAGTGAGCATGGCGCGACTGTCAATATTTGGGGAGCAGAAAAGACCCCTTATCTGAGTCTAGCTGGCAATCATTATGCAGAAGGAACACAACTTGTCTTTTCTCAATCTGTTCCGACTAATTGGAAAGTGGGTAATCAGATCGTTTTAACAGGAACCCAATGGAATAAAAATGGCTCTCATGCCGACAACAGTAAAACCCAAGATGAAGTTTTAACCATTCAATCTATTAATGGCAACACAATTACCTTCAACCACAATGATGTCAGTGGGAATAAGTTGCGTTTCAATCATACGGCTCCTGATGGCTTAGACCTGAAGATTTACGCAGCTAACCTCAGCCGCAATGTGACGTTTGAAACAGAAGGGGGCAAAAATGCTCCGATCGCTCAACGAGGGCACACGATGTTTCACGATAATGTGGACATCCATAATGCGGGATTTTATGCATTAGGACGGACGAATAAAGATATTTTGCTTAATGATCCTCAATTTGATAGCCACGGACACTTAATTCCGGGAACCGGAACGAATGTAAAGGGTCGCTATCCCATTCACGTCCATGAAGTTTTCGATAACAATCCGAGCGATCCGGGTGCGGCTGAAGTTTCAGGTAATGCCATTTGGGGAAGTCCTGGCTGGGGAGTTGCCATTCATAGCAGTCGCGCCATTGTTGAAGATAATGTTTCATTTGATGTTTTAGGTGCTCACTACGTGACCGAAGACGGAGACGAACAAGTCGCTTTCCGCCGCAATATTGCCATTAAAGCGGCTGGTGCTGTAACGGTTCCGTCGACCGATCTTCTCCAACCCAATGATGCACGAGGCAAACTCAAAGACTTAGGAACTGAGGGTGTAGGTTATTGGCTAGATACATCCTATTCTGTCACGAATTTTGAAGATAATATTGCAACAGGCACTGAAGATTCTGGAATTCTCATCTACGGAAAAAATGCCAGTATTGACCATCCTATCATTGCTGTGTCTAGTCTTCCCTCGGAACTTCAAAGCATTGCTGGCACTGCGACAACCATTGATTCATGGAAAGTTCCTATTCACGATTTTCTAGGCAATAGCATCTACAATGCTGACCAAGGAGTAGAACTTCGCGGTGTGACGCGAAATGATGACGGAAAAGATAACTTTAATGTCGGTCATGGACAGCAAAGTGTTCTGGAAGATTTAACAGTTTGGGGAGTAAGAACCTCCGGCGTTCAAATATCTTATTCCTCTAATATCGCTATCAAAAATTCTTTGATTGTGGGCAATCCCGACAATCCTATTTTACGAACGTCTGGCAGTCTAGCAGGGCCGGCGGGAGTGGGAGTCTATGCTGATAAGAATGCTCGCAGTATTGTTTATGACAACATTCATGTCGAAGGGTTTAACGTTGGGGCGACAATTCCTCAGACAAACGAACAGGGTTATAATACCGAAGCACCCTTCAACGAAAGTCGATTAATTGGCGGCATATTTCGCAATAATATTTATAATCTGTATGCAGCTTCGGGTCGCGTTGACAATGGTTCCAAAGCAGAGGCACTTTCACCCGTCAGTGAAACGGCTCCGATCACGCCTTATTTTGAGATCCAAGGCCAGCCTATTTTTGAGATTCCCAGCAGCGATCGCCGCCCCGTCGCTCAATTTCAAACAGCATCTCAGGGAGGATTGGCGGTTCAATTTGATGCCTCTGCTTCTTACGATCCCGACTATGTGCTGACTTGGTCTGATTCTTCTAATCATCCTTATACGGCTGGCAATAATACTATTGCTTCGTTTGCTTGGGATTTTAACAATGATGCCAAAACGGATGATTTCGGACGCTATGCCAGTCGCGTTTACAATCAAGCCGGCAGCTATTCAGTGACCTTGAAAGTCACTGATTTTCAAGGCAACACCGCGTCGCTTTCTAAACAAATTAATGTCACCTCCCAGCCGTTTCTCAACCGAATAAAAGATAGCAACTTTTCGGCATCAACCACGACTTTTAATACGACTTCTAGCAAAACGTTTTGGTACGAATCATTGTCAAGCCAAGGTTGGAATGTTTCAACTAAGTCTCGCTGGAATAAAGACGCTACTAATGGGCGAGCTTATGCTGATGATGAGGGTGGGTCTGGACTCACACAAATTGTCTACGATCAAACAACGACTCGCGGACTACAGACAATCCGTTTTGATGCCAAGAACTGGGGAACCAGCAATACCTTACGCCTACAAGTTTATGGTGTCAATGGCCAGTTTACGCTAAGTACTACCAATCAAACCGCGCCTGTCAATGTTAGCACAACCGTACCCTTTAACTCGGTTAGTTTACTCGATACGGGTAACCTCGCCACTACGCAATTTGATTGGAAGACTTTCAACTGGAACAATATTAACTTTGGCAGTGGTTATGAATTCATTGCGCTGCGATTTACGACGCTTGGGGTCAGTGCTTCTGAATTTCAGGCGATTGATAATGTTTTTCTCGGAACTCAATCTTCCGCGAGTTCTAGTCCCTTACCAACTGCTCCTAGTAGTTCCCTCCCGATTAATCTTAATGAAGACCCGTTAACAACTCAGCCAGTTGCTTCTAGCGTTAGCCAACCCTCGGCAGAAATCGCCACGGTTGAAGACAGTCAAAACGATGATCCTATTACTGGGGTTCAATCTAATCTAACCCCCGAAATCGATTTAGGCGACCAGCTTTTTAGGGGGGTTAACCATCGCCGTCATCAAAATGTTACCTCAGATGTTAAGCGCGATCGCCTCGAACTGCCTAGTATTAATTCCCATGAGATACCCCTACTTAACTCAACCCATCAAGGGTTCGCTCATCTAGGCAACAGTCAAGGCTTTAACGTTTTGGGTTTGATGGCGGCTCCCCTATCTAATGATATTCTGTCTTCTGCCCTGCCTGAAATTTTAACACCGGCAATGGTTTAATCTCCAAATTTTCGATAATAGGCATAAGTCGCTACCGCTAAGAGTTCGCGATCGCCATGACTGTCTCCATAAGCATACAATCGATAGGGTTTGAGATCTTCCCCTAAAATCGTTTTGAGGCGCTTGGCTTTTTCAATGCCGTAACAGTTTTTTCCTAAAAAATCACCTGTTACCTTTCCCTCTCGCATTTCTAATTGAGTTCCACTGATCGTTTTAAACCCAGCTATTTGCGCCCAAGGAAGCAGATAAATTTCTAAAGAAGCACTAATTAAAAGCGTTTGATGGCTTTGTTGTTGATGCCAATGAAGCCGTTTTAATGCTTCAGGACGTAGCATTTTAGGAATGATTTGAGTGGCAAATCGATGGGCGATCGGTTGAAGTTGTTTTTCTGTTTTACCCGCCAGAAAATAAGTTAGTACCATTTTTTTGGCTCGCCAATTAGGAATCAATTTAAGACGATAGCCTATTAAAATTGGACTCAGAAGCATCATTCCCCACCAAAATTGTCCCTTTCCTACAACCATACGCAAAAACGGCAACAGGGTATCCCCCTTAGTTAACGTGCCATCAAAATCAAAAACGGCAACATTGGATATAGCTTCAGGCAACTGAGAACGGCTCATTTTATGACTCGATACTAGGATAATGTTTCATCAGAAATGGGGCGTTGTAAGGGCTTTTTATTCAACCAAACACTCAAGGTAAAAGCCGAGAGGATAGCGATCATAGGAATGCTAGGAAAATGATAGCGATCTTGAGCAACAATGACCATATGAATAGCCGCAAAATAAGCCCATAAAACCACAGTGGGATGAATAATAGTGGTATACCATCCGTATTGTTTGACCAAGTAAACAATGCCGATTAAAGCTAACGCTAAAACTGCCAGCCAATAAATTAGATTGACGAGCTTGAGGGGCAGAATAATCCACTTACCATAGCGTTGAGTCAGTCCTTCTTGATTCCAACTGATGCCAATACTTTCTCCTTTATGAGTATCAATCAGCCGAGTAAAGCAGCGTTTAATAAATAGGAGAGGATTTTCTTGAATATGTTTGACAGCTAAAGATTTTAAATAGTCGTTGCGTTGAGCTTCATTCATCCCTTTAACTTCTGGCGGTAATTTCATGTATCTACCCTTAGAATCAGGATTGTTACCCATCCATAAATTCGTTCCGCCATTAGTAGATATGGCAACCATTTGACCGAACACTCTCGTATTACGAATTGTCCAAGGAGCAATCAAAACAGCGATAAGGGTGAACATAACCAACAGGGCACTCACCTGTTTTAAAAGCTTACCTTGCTTTTTCCACGACCAAAATAATAGGAAAAAAGGAAGCAGTAGAGCTTGTGTTTTAACATAAGAAGCAGCCGCGATAGTCCCACCGACTAAAATAGTTTTCCACTGAAAATTTATTTGTTCGTTAAACCATAAAACTAGGACGATTAATATCAAAGTATTAAAAATCAACTCACTTGCCAACACCGTTGTAAATTGAATTTGACTGGGCCAAATTGCTAGAATTAAACCCGTCAAAATACCAACCCTATCGTTGAACCAGAGACGAGCTAAATACATGGTCAATGCAATAATCGCAATTCCCAATCCGATATTAAAAACGACGATTGGCCAGTAATAGTGCCCGAACACCTGATAAAAAAGTGAGTAGAGAACAGAGGTTCCGGGGGGCCAGTAGGCAGTCGGATCGCCAGCTTTCCAGCCATAACCATTGCCACTGGCTAGATTTTGAGCGAAGACATCATAGGCATGGCTGTCAGAAAGCGGCATGACTGGCACGGCGATCGCCCAAATACTTCTGAGGAATAAGGCGAGTCCAAGAATGCTTAGATAGGGTTGGTAACGTTTCATCATTAAGTCCAATGAACGAGCTTAAATTGAGGAAAACTCAGTATTAATGTGTTCGGCCAGCCGGAGCGTTAAAGCAATAATCGTCAAGGTAGGATTGGCAAAACTGACTGTCGGAAAAACGGAACTACTGGCAATGAAAAGGTTACTCAACCCGTGTACTTTGCAGTTTTCATCCACGACTCCTTGCTTAGGATCGACGTGCATTCGCGTTGTTCCCATAAAATGCCAGGCTCCAAAAATGGTCGTTCCTTCAGGATTTTTCCATTGGGGCGGCCAGGGAGTATCGTTGGAAGAATAGAGGATTTTAACCCTTCCTAAATTGATGCGTCCCATTTCCTCAGCCAGAAGCTGGTTAAACTGATGGAGACTGTAGCGATCGAGTGGGGTCAACTGCCAATCTAATTGAATACGATTGAGTCCTAATCGATCTTTCTCGCTGCTCAGTAGCACTCGACTGTCCGGGTTGGGAGCTTGTTCAAACTGAGAGCGCACATCTAGCAGCAATCTTCGGTAAGTTCGCAAGCCAAACCACTTTCTAAACCACTTATTTCGCCAACTTCTATCAGTAAAAGTGCCCAAATCAGTCAATACCGCGCTGACATGCTCCAAAAAACCATCTGCTAATTCAGCACTGGCCCAAGGGTCGGTAGCATTCAGCGTGGGAGCGGCACAGTTGAGTATGCGGGCTTTTTTTTGAAAAGCAGGTGTTGGAGCGAAACCCGCCATCACTTTGTTCTGCGTCATTGATTCCCAAGCATAGAAAGCGGGATAATCCTCTGGATTGATAATCATGAGCGCTGCTGCTCCCAAGTAGTGGGGATGTTCCATAAAAAATCGTCCCACCAAATCGTTTTGGTTGCCCAATCCGGTTTTTTGAACTTGATTGGAAGCCAGTAAAATCCGAGGAATCTCAATGCCTCCCATCGCCAAAACAAAGACTCGTGCTGCGATCCAAAATTGGTTGTCGTTCACGCAGGCAATTTTAATTCGCTTAACTTGTTTGGCAGCCTCATTCGCTTCAATTTCGACTACATTGGCCCAGAGATAGGTTTTGATATTGTTGGACTTTTCAAGCTCCTTAAAATAGGCATCTTTCCAATCGAGCGGCGGCAGGTGATACCGCCATATCTTAGTTTCCATCCGTTGGTCTGGAAACGAGATGGTCTGGAAGTCAGGGTCGCCAATTTTTTGAGCTAGACTTTGTGGGTTGTAGTTAAAATCTTTAATGCCACAGATTTGATTGGCTCTGCCGTAGTAGGGCATGAGAGCTTCTTTGCCAAAGGGCCAGCCACTGTAGGGAACCCAATCGCGCTTTTCAAAATCAATATCATCGAAGGGAGCTACCCAATTTGACCAACGAGAGGTATTGCCCCCCAAACCTCGACGAGTTAAGTCCTTGGTTGCAAAATAGGGAAGTCCTATATTATCTCCTTCCCGTAAAGACTCAGTCTTAGCATCTGCTTTGTCCAATCCCCCACTTTCTAACAGAAAAACTTGATAGGGTTTACCGATAAACTCCCTAGCTAAACTAATTCCGGCTGCACCACCGCCGACAATGCAAATATCGCAGTCAAGTACGCTATCTTGGGGAACATTTCTGGCATCAAGAGTCATAATTTGTTAAATAAGTAATTAGGTAATGGGTAATGGTTAGTAAATTGTAATTTCCTCCTGCCTCCTAGGAGATGCTTTCTAAAACCGCCAAAGCACATAGCTCTACCTCGGTTTGAGAGAGTACCCAACCTCTGAGTTGAATCGTGCGACCTTGTTCAAAGTCTTGCTGCTGTCGCTGGGTTAACCACTGCCGTAATTGATGGCGATTTAACGGAGTAAGGACGCTTAACTCTGCTTCAAAATTGGCATAAATTTTAGAATGAAAATGCTTTCGTTGATCTGGGTTATTGAAAGAGCGCAGATATTCATTTCCAATCGCTTTAGCACTCGGTATGTGGCTAAACAGTCGAAGGAGTTGGTTCGATAGTTTGTATTGTTGTAGAGAGCTTTGCTTAGGTTGCAGTAAGTGATTTTGCCAGACGAGAGGTACACTCACACCCATTATTAGAAAGGAAGTTAGTTTGAACAGTGTTCGCCGTTTCATGGGGTTTATTTAACAAAATAATTACGTACATTTAAAGCAGATTTAATTTTAGGGAATTCTGCAAAATTCTGGTTTCTTAAAGCAGATAAGTATTGTTTTTTAGTTGTTTTTTCATCTAAACCACGACCAGAAGACAGTTCAAATAAGACAGGAATTAAGGTTAATAAAATAAGGTTAAATCCAACGATAATCCATCGGAGCGCACTTGCAATTGCAAATTTGCCGACGATTAATGCCACACTTAATAAATAAACTGTTGCTAATAGGATAACGGTTACAGGAATTAAAAATATTTTGATTTTTTCTAACCCTCCTAAGTAAATAGCCATTGCCAAAATCCCTGACCATATATTGAGTGCTATCAACCACAGCAAACGAACTAGAACTAACCGCACTGGCAGTGCCTTGAGATTAGCTCTAGTAGCGATTCCTAGTCCTATTAAAGCACTCAACAATAACAAGCCATTAGCTAGCATTTTAATCCCTTGAGGTGAGCTAGGATATTTTCCCAAAAAAGCCCCCAACAAAAGCCAACCAAAAATTAACCCAGACATTGTACTGATCAGGATTGTCAGAATTTTTAAAATAGGATGTTTCATTGGTAATTTAAGGAACTTCTAAGGATTACTTAATGATAGCCTGATGTTTTAGCCATAGTATCATAAAAATCGTCAAAATCCAACCAATAACAGTCATCAACATGGGACGATCTTTTAAGAGAATTTCTTCGGGTCTTTCGGTACGCTCCTCTGCATCGTGTTTGTTAGGTTCACTCAGTAATTGATAACGAAAAACGCCATATAGAACAAAAGGAAAAGTTAGCATCATCCAAGGGGTTGAAGCTCCGTTGACTTGCGGGCCAGAACTCCAAAGCGCGTAACCCATTATCGCGCCTGTCGTCACGACTCCTTCCATACGAGTGAGTAACCCAAGAGAATAACGTTTTAAAACAGAACGGGTTTTTCCACCTTGGAATACCAATAAACGCAGTTCTGCCTTACGCTTTTCTACGGCTAAAAAGAGAGCAAGCATGGCCGTACAAAAGATGAACCAGACTGATAGGTCAATTCCCGTCGCCGCTCCCCCAGCACAAGCGCGAAGGACAAATCCTGTCGCGATCGCGATAATATCGACAATGGGCTTGTGTTTGAGCTTGAGATTGTAGGCAACTTGTAGCAAAGCATAAGCTATCAAAATGCTGCCCAGAGCAGGCGATCGCCACCAACCGATCATAATAGCCGTTCCTTGTAGAATCACTGCTAGACCAATAGCGATGGGAATACTGACTAAACCGGCTGCGATGGGACGTTTGCACTTGACAGGGTGCTGACGGTCAGATTCGACATCGGCAATATCATTGAGTAAATAAAATCCACTGGAAAGACTACAAAATAAGACAAAGGCGAGACTGCAACCTAACAAAGACTGCCAGTTAATACTGAAAGCAAATAAGGGAGCCGCAAAAACAATCAGGTTTTTCGTCCACTGCTGTGGTCGGAGTGCCCTTAAATAAGGGAGTAGTTTAAATGGGTAATGGGTCATGGGTAATCGGTCATTGAATAGGATAGGGGAAGCGTCTGAATGCTGCAATTGAGTGGCTGATGGATGGGAGATTGCTGCTCCCGCAGAGATTGACCAGAGCGATGGTTGAGGACGGCTTGCATTTCTGAGAGAATCGAAAGCGCGATCGCTTCTGGGGTTTCTGCCCCAATATCTAAGCCAACTGGTGCATATAATCGCTCGCGTTGTTGATTTGTCAGGACAATGCCTTCAAGCTGTAAATCCTTTAAAAGTCTTTCACTGCGATGGCGCGGCCCCAAAATGCCTAAGTATTGTGGAGTTAGGGGTAGCAGCCATTTTAGTAGTTCAAGATCGTGGAGGTAATGATGAGTCATGACAACAACGAGCGCGTCGCTATTGAGGGTGACACGCTTACAAGCATCTTCTGGAGGAGTCAAAATCAGGCGATGGGCAAACGAAAAGCGACTGGCTGTAACCTGAGATTGGCGCGTGTCTATTACTGTAACCTGCCAGCCGAGTTCCTTCGCTAAACGAGCCACTGGCAGCGCATCTGGCTCTGCGCCAAAGATAACGAGAGATGGCGGTGGATGAATCACTTCAATGAATACTTCAACCCTTCCTTCGCCAAGTTGGTACTGATTAATGGTAGATTTTTGAGCCTGAAACACGAGTTGGGCATCGGTGGTAATCGAGCGAACGAGTTGGGAATTTTGAATGTCACTACTTAGCGTTTGCGTGGCATCAAGTGTCAGGCAATTACCCACCTGGATGCCAGGAACATTTTCAACAGCAAAAACGGTCGCGATAACGCCTTTTTGTCGGTAATTTAGACAATTTGCCAGAAAATTCAAAGATTTAGACTGTGAAGACAACTTTTCGATGAGAATCTGTACGATCCCATTACAGCCCAATCCCAGCCCCAAATACAGATCCTCATCGGTTGTTGTGTCGTAGGTGACAAGCAGGGGTTGACCCGAAGGCAGAGAATTTTCGACGTGAAAACACACGTCGCGCTCCAGACAACCACCACTGAGCGTCCCGATGGTTTTTCCCTCAGAGGTGATGAGCATCCGTGCGCCCGGTCGCCGATAGACAGAACCCTTAGTTTTGACAACGGTCGCTAGAGCCGCGCTTTGACCGCTTTTTTTGAGTTGCTCGAAGGTTTTGACAATCTCTTGTAACTCTTTCATTGGCGAGATTAACTAATCAGCTTGTCGGGTGTCAGAGGCAGGCTGCGGAGGCGCTTACCAGTGGCATGATAGACGGCATTAGCGATCGCGGCTGAAACCCCTGTAATGCCAATTTCGCCTACTCCTCGCGCCCCTGCCGGATTGAAGTTTAAATCGGGTTCACCAACGAAAGTAACCTCAATGCGGGGAATATCAGCGTGAGCGGGGTAGTGGTAGGTAGCAAGGTCATAAACCACCGGATAGCCGAGGTTGGGGTCAAATTGACATTCCTCCATCAGGGCTTGCCCGATGCCCATAATGATGCCTCCCCGCACCTGACTGGCAGCCGTCTTAGCATTTATCACGCGCCCGATGTCCATCACTGATACCCAGCGCGTTACTCGTAAGCGGCCAATTTCTTCATCGACTGTTACCTCGCAGAAGTGAGCGCCCCAAGACTGAAATGCCCATTGTTTAGCCTCAGATCCAGGGGAGGAAGAAGCCGTTGCCTCCAAAGCCGCTCGTCCCGATTTTTGCAAGGCTTCACAGGCTTGAGAGGCGGTCGTACAGTTGGCGGTTTTAAGTACCTCCTGACAGGCGACCATCACAGCAGGAGCCAGAGAAGCTGTCATTTGCGAACCACCTGCCAACCCGCCATCAGGGAACAGAGAATCGCCCAATTCTACCCGCACCTTTTCAACGGGCAACCCCAATGCTTCGGCGGCAGTGATAGCTACAACCGTATAAGCTCCCGTTCCCATATCATTACCAGAAGTCAGGACGTGCGCTGTCCCATCGGGTAATAGGCGAACCTTAACCGACGCTTTGCCTCGCAGTGCTGGAAACGTCGCGGCTGCCATGCCCCAACCGACGAGTTTGCCGTCACGAACGAGCGATCGCGGCTGTCGGGATCTTTCCTGCCAGCCAAATTTTTCTGCGCCAACGTTGAGACAATCCGCGAAATGTTTAGCCGAGAACGGCAGTTCTTTACGCTGGTGTTCCTTGGTTTCGTTTTTCAGCCGCAGTTTCACTGGGTCTAGCTTCAACGTCCAAGCTAATTCATCCATTACCGACTCTAATGCCCACAATCCCGGATTTTCGCCAGGGGCCCGCATGAAGGTTGGTGTTCCTACGTTCATGACCCCTATCGTTTGGTGCAGCCACAGGTTAGGAGCGGCATACATGACCGGAGTGATGCCTGTACAAGGTTCTGTAAAGACATCTACAGGCGAGGTATAGGATTTGACCTCATGGGCGATCGCGACTAAAGTGCCGTCTGCGGATGCTGCCAAACGAAGGGTTTGCTCGGTTTTGGAGCGGTGTCCACTGTTGGCTGTCATTTGTCGGCGGCTGAGAACAACCTTCAGGGGACGCTGGATTTGGCGAGCAACTGCCGCACAGAGGATACCGTGAGGCCAAGGAAAAGCTTTACAGCCAAAAGCACCTCCTATATAGGGTGTAATAATGCGAACCCGCTCAGAGGGAAGTCCAAACAGTTCGGCATAGGTGCGCTGCGTCCCCATCACCCATTGGGACGGCTCGTAGATAGTCAGAGAATCCGTCCCTTGCCAATGAGCAATCGTGGCATGGGGTTCCATCGGCGCGTGTAGTTCCGTTTCGGTGATGTAGGTCGCCTCAATCTTGACGGCTGCACCTGTCATAACAGACGCAACATTCCCTTTTTGAAAGGTAAACTCCTCGCCAAACTGGGGGGGAGCTTCCTTAAAGGTAGCTTTCTCGCTATCGACTAAAGGCGTTTGAGAGAAGTACTCGACCTTCACTGAATGGGCTGCATCCCTTGCTTGCTCGAAGGTATCTGCCACAACTAAGCCGATAATTTGTCCTCCATAGTGAACTTTATCGTCGGACAGAGGCAGGCGTGCTTCGTAAATTTTCGACTTCATAAAGTCGTTAGAAGGTTTAAACACCTTGGGAGCATTTTGGTGAGTGAAAACGGCAATAACGCCCGGAGTACGCTGAGCGGTACTGGTATCAATAGAAGCGATCCGTCCGTTGGCAATGGTGGCAGTAACGAGATAGCCGTAAACGAGTCCCGGAATTTGCTGTTCGGCCGCGTAGGTAGCAGTGCCTGTTACCTTTGCCTGTCCGTCTTGGCGATTGACTGAAGTTCCAATAACTTGATTCAAGCTAGTCCCCCTCCTTTGGCTGATAGGGTCAGTGCGCGTTTAATAGCACGTTTGGCCAAGTTTACTTTGAAGCCGTTATGTGGTAACGGTTTGGCTCCCTGCAAAGCGATGTCTGCTGCCTGCTGGAACACCGCCGCCTCAGCCGATTTGCCCTTTAAAAATTCTTCTGCTTCTAGAGAACGCCAGGGTTTGTGCGCGACTCCCCCTAGTGCCAGTCGAGCCGATTGAATGCGATCGCCTACTACTTCAACGACTGCCGCTACTGAGACTAAAGCAAAGGCATAAGAAGCGCGATCGCGCAATTTGAGATAAACTCCCGAACGCGCAAAGGAAATCGGCGGCACGATGACGGCAGTAATCAATTCCCCTGATTCTAAATTAGTGTCCTGTTGAGGTGTATTACCTGGGAGTCGGTGAAAGTCAGCAAAGGGGATTTGTCGTTTGCCACTTGGCCCTTGCACTTCAACCACCGCCGCCAAAGCCGCTAGGGGAACGCACATATCGGAGGGATGGACGGCAATACACTGGTCAGTTGCCCCTAAGATGGCGTGGGTGCGATTAATTCCCGTGACTGCCGGACAGCCCGTTCCGGGTTCTCGCTTGTTACAGGCAAAAGCGGTGTCATAGTAATAGGGACAGCGAGTACGTTGTAATAAATTCCCGCCTACTGTCGCCATATTACGAATTTGTTGGGACGCGCCAGAGAGAATTGCACGGGATAACATAGAATAGTCGCGTCGGACAACAGGATGGTCGGCTACCGCGCTATTGCTCGCCAAAGCTCCCAAATACAAGCTCCCATCTGCCATTGTTTCAATTTGCTTCAAGTCCAGACGGGAAATATCGATTAACTGTGATGGCTCATCCAAGAAAACTTTGAGACGGTCAACGAGGTTGGTGCCACCAGCGATAAACACAGCTTGGTGATCGCTCCTTGCCCATTGAACGGCTTCTTTGACTGAAGTAGCGCGGGTGTAAGAGAAGTTGTTCATCAGAATTTGTGGGTGGAACCCCGTCCTTAAAGGACGGCTTTTATATTGTGGGTGTATCGTGATATACTTACGAGTGGTCGTTGACCCACCCGCGACAACGGAGACATAAAGCCTAACACCAAAGTTCTTTCGCCAAGCGTGAAAGACGGCGAGGAAAAGTTGGTAGACCGGGAAAAGATTGATGGGCAATGGTAAAACATCCCTGATTGACGTACAACCCATAAACATTTGTTTGTGACTTAATAAAACCGCAGGGCTTGCGGGGCTAGTCTGTGGAGCGAACATAAGACCAAAACTCCTTTTAGGTAGAGGCAGTTGCTATGAAGCAGAAACCTAAGTTGTGAGTCTTAGGAATCACCGCACCTTTAGGTCGGTGAGGATGTCAACTGGGTTCCCCCTGTGCTTGGGAGACCATCATCGTAGCGGCAGGAGAAGGAGGCGATTGTCCGGCCGCTTGCTGCACGGCTGCCACGATTCCGTTGTAGGCACTACACCGACAGAGATTGCCACTGAGCCTTTCTTTAATTTCTGCGTCTGAGAGTTCCACCAGTTGGGGAGGGCGGTTAAGATCCGGTGTGATAGCACTAGCACAGCCTCGTTTGACTTCATCTAAGAGGGCGATCGCGGCGCAAATTTGTCCTGGCGTACAATAGCCGCACTGAAAGCCGTCATTTTCTATAAAAGCGGCCTGTACCGGATGGAGAACATCCCCTTGAGCGAGTCCTTCAATCGTGACAATTTCCTTGCCCTCCTGCATGACTGCTAAGGCGAGACAGGCGTAAACTCTTTGACCGTCGATCAGGACGGTACAAGCACCGCACTGCCCGTGATCGCAGCCTTTTTTGCTACCGGTTAGTCCTAACCGTTCGCGTAAGGTATCAAGCAGGGTGACTCGCGGCTCAATTGTCAGAACTTGCGGAGTGTTGTTAATCTTGAGCGTTACTTTCATTTCATTGAGTCCGGGAGATTGAGTTGAAGCTTTCTCTTCGGATGCTTTAGCGGCATCGAGTAAGGAAGGAGCAGCGATGACCGTTCCGGCGGCGGTCAGTGCCTGCCCTAAAAAATTACGGCGTGATTGCCGTTGTTTTTCATCTTTTTGGTGTTCCATTAGCAATCACTCCAGCTAATGATCATCTTAGTTATAGCAGTTCTTAATAAGATGAGGGATAGCAGGACAAGACTCCTGATACGGATGACGCTTTAGAGAAAGTGCGATCGCACTTAGTAACAATCTCAAAACATTGCTTGACAGATAACCTCGAAGTTCAAATAATATGCTTAGAGCTTTCTGCTCCAGTCCTAATTTATTGGCTAAAAAAGTTCCTATTTTAGGTTTACTTAGCAATGATAAAGATAATGCTTCGTTTAGCTATTATAGCATCTATACTGCTTGCTTTACCCACTAAAGCACTTGCTGAACGTACGTGTAACTACACAAATGATGTAATTTGGATGGCTCATGCACAATATGTCAGGGGTGCCACCTGGGGAAGTTGGGGATGGTGGTCTATAGAACCAGGTAAGTGTGGTGGTGAGAAAAGACCAGACAGATATACTTATATTGTATACAAACGTGATGGCAGTGTAACTCCGCCTCGACAATACAGTAGCAGACCATCCACAAATTTTTGTGTGAAAGAGAGTAGTTTTGAAATTTTCAGAGCAGATGATAGAAACGAGTGCAGACGATTGGGGGGACGAATGGAGACATTTTTGAATTATGGTCTTGATACGGAAGTGATTAATTAGTTATCTCGGCTCACCATACGCTGATTAGGATGGTAGGTCAGTTGACCAAAAAATCAGACACCAGAATACGATAAACGATGTGTCAACGAGGATCTTGGTCAGTGGCAAGCTGCTTTTCTCCACTCAGATACAAATCTAGATTGGCAGCAAAATCCTCAGGAGCCTGAATTTTAATGCGCTTTAGTCTTGATAAAACTCTCATTTTAGAGTGGGTTGCTTTTGCTTGTGCAAAGCGTTTGACTACCTCATAAAGCTCGTCTAGCCAACTCAGTAAAAATATCTTCTACTCGCTTACAGTGGAAAAGAGGAAAATGGAGGAACCAGCCATCGGTTTGATTATTCTTGCCGCAGGAGCCTCAACTCGTATGGGAACTCCCAAACAACTCCTGTGCTATCGAGGTGAAAGTTTCCTACTTCGCACGGCTAAAACTGCTCTCGCTTCAGCTTGCCGACCGATTATCGTCGTGTTAGGGGCAAATGCTCAGGACATCGCCTCTCAAGTCAGTCAACTATCTGTAGAAGTCGTCGAAAACCCTCAATGGAGTCTCGGAATCGGCACTTCAATTCGGACAGGCATCGAAGTTCTTATGACCTCACACCCTAACGTAGAAGCAGCTATTATCCTGCTTTGCGATCACCCCTTAGTCAGTTCTCAACTGATCGACCAAATCGTTGCGGCATATCGTTTGACAAAGAAATCGATTGTCGCTTCGCAATATGCAGGAACTTTGGGCGTTCCGGCTTTATTTGACCGCACTTTGTTTTCAGAATTGATAGCACTTGAGGCGAAGGGTGCAAAGCAAGTCATTCAAAAATATGATCGCGACGTTTTTGGGGTTCCCTTCGCGTCAGGAACAATCGACATTGATACGCCGACAGATTATGAGCAGTTATTACGTTCCTAAGTTCTGTTAATCTGAATAAATTAGACAGATAATTAAGGCTTGTAACTACTCATGTTCAATAAATCAGCAATTATGGTTAATGTAACTAAGCAGCACTTTAGGGGAGCGATCGCTCTGTTGGTCGCTGTTTCTCTAAGTGCGTGTGGGGACGCTCAACAAACGTCGCAAACTGCCTATGATTCTGAAGGGAAAGGTCAAAGCGTCACAGAAGGTCGTCTAGCCACGATTAAACAGCGAGGGATGGTCATTTGTGGGGTCAACGGGGAAGTTCCTGGCTTTAGTTTTGTCGATGAAAGTGGGCAGTATTCAGGGATTGACGTAGATATCTGCAAAGCGATCGCCTCTGCGCTTTTTGACGACCCCAGCAAAGTTGAATACCGTAAACTCAGTTCTCAAGAACGCTTTACAGCCGTTCAAACCGGAGAAGTCGATGTCCTCAGCCGCAATACCACCTGGACAATTAGCCGCGATACCTCCGTCGGACTCGAATTTGCACCGACGATCTTTTATGACGGACAGGGAGTCATGGCCACGAAAGCGAGTGGCGCGACCAAATTAGAAGATTTAGTCGGTAAATCTATCTGCGTCCTCGCTGGGACGACTACTGAGCAAAATTTAGCCGATCAGATGCGAAAACGAGGCGTTACAGACTACAATCCGGTTGTCTCTGATGATGTAGACGCTCTCTATGCCGCCTATCAAGAAGGACGCTGTGAAGCCGTCACGAGCGATCGCTCACAATTGGTCGCTCGCCGCTCCATTTTACCCAAACCCGACGACAATGTTGTTTTAGACGTGGTGCTATCCAAAGAACCTCTCGGCCCGGCAGTGGCTGATGGAGACTCCGCCTGGTATGATGCCGTCAAGTGGATTACCTTCGTTCCCATGCAAGCCGAAGAATTTGGCATTACTTCACAAAACCTAGCCACCTTTAATCAGACGCAAGACCCGAATATTCGCCGTTTCCTCGGACTCGATGACAAATTAGGGGAAGATATGGGACTGCCGAATGATTTTGCGGCCCGCATCATCAAACACGTCGGCAATTATGCCGAAATTTATGATCGCAACGTCGGCAAACCCCTCAGTTTAGAACGCGGCCCTAACGAACTCTGGACAAATGGTGGATTGCTTTATTCACCCCCCTTCCGCTAGTCAATGAACAATCCTCAATGATCAATGGATGAAAAAATTCCATTTTGGCGCGATACTCGCATTATAACGATCGCAATTCAGGTGATTGCTGTTTTAGCGGTCTTGGCAGTCTTCTTTTTCTTAGGCAGCAATCTCGCCAACAACTTTCGGCGTTTGGGGTTGAGTTTTGGCTTTGGTTTTTTGTTCGATGCTGGCCGTCCCGCGTCTTTTCGCATCGGCGACTCGCTGATTCCTTACCAGTCTACTGATACTTACAGTCGGGCGATTTTGGTGGGGTTACTCAATTCCCTGCGGGTGATGGTTAGCGGGATTTTTCTAGCAGCACTTCTGGGAATTACGATTGGCATCGGGCGGCTTTCGGATAACTGGCTCATCCGCAAACTGGCGGCAATTTACGTAGAAATACTCCGCAATACACCTTTGCTGCTGCAATTGTTTTTCTGGTACTTTGCCGTTTTTCTCAAACTGCCTAGAATTGACAATCCGAGTCGCTTTCTCAATTCGATTTTTCTGACAAATCAAGGCATTTATCTGCCTTGGCCGGCTGGAAATTTACAAACGGGATTAACACTGTTTTTTCTAGGAATCAGTGCGATTTTAGCCGTTATTGTCTGGCGCAGGCAGACGCAAGCGCTCATTCAACGGGGAGAGTCAGGTAAGTTCTCTCAAAGCTTATTAATCTGCATAGCCATTTTCTCTGTTTTGGCCATTTTTATGGGCTTAGACTGGCAATTTCCCCAGCATGATAGTGCTATTAAACGCATTCAAGGCGGATTAAGCCTATCTCCCGAATTTGCCACACTTCTTGTCGGCCTAACGGTTTATACTGCCGCTTTCATTGCCGAAGTGGTTAGAGCAGGCATTCAATCGGTTCCTAGAGGACAGTGGGAAGCAGCAAAGGCATTAGGACTCAAACCAGGGTTAATGATGCGCCTCGTCATCTTTCCTCAAGCCTTGCGAGTGATGATTCCGCCTCTTACCAGTGAATTTCTCAATTTAGCGAAGAATTCTAGCCTCGCTGTTGCGATCGGTTTTAACGATATTTATGCAGTTTCTAACACTATTGCTAACCAAACGGGAAAGGCGGTCGAAATATTAGCGATCGTGATGTCAGCTTATTTAATATTTAATTTAATTATCGCGGCAGCCATGAATTGGTTTAATCGTTTAGTACAGATTAAAGAACGGTAAAAGGTACGAAGATCAAAAACTTAGAATGGCTGAGGGCTAAAACGGGTTCAATGCCTTGTTCACAGAGGAGATGTGCGATCGCTGCTAATCGATAGACTTCTTGCAGAAGTCAGGCAAGAGGCAAAAGGCAAGAGGGGGAAGTTTTCACCGCCAGTTGTTCATAGGGGAAACCCCCAAGACCACACTGGCTGACGATTAAAGTCGCAAAAATGATTGTTTTTTTGCTTTTGCAAGAAGTCTGATGAATGTGTCCTTGTCCGCCGCCTAATTCCCAAGCGAGTAGTGCTTTCATCGTCGCTTCCCTCTAACTGAACTCATTCCCAAAAATCCCAAATGAGATTGAGCAAGAGGACGCATTATTTCTTCTTTTTGGGGTAAACAGAAAAATATTCATTGGCTTTTGCAGGACGGAACTTAAGATAGCTAGTCTCTTTATAGGCGTAGCCCTGCTTACTCAATTCTTCTAAAAACTGCTCACTTCGGTCAAAAACATTCTTTTCGAGTAACCAACTAATTTTAAGTTATCAATGTTTTACAATAAGCAAAGGATTATTGTTAATTAATTTTAAGTACAATCATGTCAGTTTTGGCAGCGATCGCCGTTTTAGCTCTGTTAATTGTCGTACACGAATTAGGCCACTTTGCCGCCGCCAGGTTGCAAGGCATTCGTGTCAATCGCTTTTCCATCGGTTTTGGCCCGGTTTTAGCAAAATATCAAGGTTCCGAAACCGAATACGCTATCCGTGCCTTTCCGCTTGGCGGTTATGTGGGGTTTCCCGACGACGACCCCGACAGCAACGTTCCCGCCGATGACCCTAATTTACTGCGAAATCGCCCTATTGTTGACCGAGCGATCGTTATTAGTGCTGGAGTCATTGCCAATTTAATCTTTGCTTACTTTCTCTTAGTCGGACAAGCGGCGACCATTGGCATCCAAGACATACAACCAGGATTGGTTATTCCCAAGGTCGATGCCGCTTCAGCCGCGATGCAAGCCGGCATCAAGCCAGGTGATACCATTCTCGCCATCAATCAGCAGCCACTTGACACCTATCCTGCTGCCACCGCAACCTTTATTGAGCAAGTTAAAACCTCCCCTAACAAACCCCTCGACCTTACACTAGTACGAGATGGCCAGACGCTTGAGGTGACAATCAATCCCAAATTAGACGACCAAGGACAGGGAAAAATTGGCGTGGCACTTCTGCCTAATCTCCAGCTACATCGGGCTCAAAACCCCATCCAAGCACTGACCTACAGTGCTAATGCCTTTCAAAATTTAGCAACGCTGACAGCCAAAGGATTCTGGCAACTAATCAGTCATTTTAGAGAAAATGCTGAACAAGTGGCCGGGCCCATTAAAATTGTTGAGTATGGAGCTAGTATTGCCCGCAATGATGCCGGAAATTTATTTCAATTTGGCGCATTAATTAGCATTAACCTAGCTATCATCAATATCTTGCCCTTACCTGCCCTTGATGGCGGACAACTCGCTTTTTTGCTGGTTGAAGGATTGCGAGGCAAGCCACTTCCGTACAAACTGCAAGAAGGTATCATGCAAACGGGATTAGTCCTCTTGTTGAGTTTAGGAGTCTTTCTAATTGTCCGCGATACAGTTAATTTGGCTTTTTTCCAGCAATTTATTCAGCAAATTGGGCTTTAGATCAATCCAAAATTTAAAATAGGATGAGTATTACGCGCAAGTGGGCTAGCACTAAACAACGAGCATTAGAAATTTTAGTCAATCTTAAACGCCTCTATCCTGATGCGACTTGCAGCTTGACCTATCACAGTCCCGTTCAACTGCTTGTAGCGACGATTCTATCGGCTCAGTGTACGGATGAGCGCGTCAATCTGGTTACGCCGGTTTTATTTGCCAAATTTGCTGACGCACCAGCGTTGGCAAATGCTACTCGCGAAGAACTCGAAACTATCATCCGTTCTACTGGATTTTACCGAAACAAAGCTAAAAATATTCAAGGAGCTTGCCAAAAAATTGTTAGCGAATTTGGCGGTGAAGTTCCCCAACAGATGGAAAAGCTACTCTCGCTGCCAGGAGTCGCTCGCAAGACCGCTAATGTGGTTCTGGCGCACGGATTTGGTATTATTGAGGGGGTGACGGTCGATACCCACGTCAGGCGGCTGAGTCGGCGTTGGAGACTCACCCAAGAGGAAGATCCGGTTAAAATTGAACGGGATTTGATGCGGCTATTGCCCCAACCAGATTGGGAAATTTATTCTATTAGCACGATTTATCATGGACGCGCTATCTGTAAAGCGCGAAAACCTGACTGCGCCAATTGTGCGCTATCTCACATTTGTCCATCGGCGGAAATAAACTGAGCTTTAAGTAAGATGTTTATTTTACTCAAACCTCAACCACTGAAATAACGTCTTAACAGGTAGTTGCAAATCGGCTAATTCATTTAAAACAGGTAACATTTCCTCTTCTGACAGAATGACTGGTAATTGTTCTGGTTGAAAAATCATCACGGATTCATCTGCTGAGTCAATCAACCAAGCTAATTCGGTTCCCTGATTGAGACAGAATAGAATTTTTTTAATAACTTTATTTGCCGATTGTTCGGGAGAGAGAATTTCAATCATCCAATCGGGATAAATCTCAAATTTGTTAGCAATCCTGCCGCTTTCCGTTCTGGGAATTCTGTGCCATTTGAAAACTGCAATATCAGGAACAATTGAACGCCCATCAAAAGTACAGCGCAATTCTGTAAAAGCATGAGCTATTTTTTTAGGTAAAGCAACCTCATTAACAGCAGTACCGAGACGAATTTGTAAAGTGCTATGTTCTCCTTGAGGCATAGGTTTTTGTTCAATTGCTCCTTCAATATATTCACTAGCAGGTTTAGTTTCTGGAAGTTGTAAGAATTCTTCTAGGCTGATTTTATAAGTGCTTGTACTGGCAATAATCATAATATTTGCCTTTTTTTAGAGTAATAACTAACATCTAACGTCTTTTCTCTACTAGTAGTCTAATCTAGATGGTTAAGTCTTTCAACTAGCTCCAAAGTTTAACAACAGTTCAGTAAAAATACAGACAACCCTGTCTAATATCACAAAAGATCGGGGATCTCGCTCACGCCGTTCTCTTAAAAATAGAGAGAGTATAAAGGCATAGATGGCTTAACTTTTCGTAACTCAATCTTGAAATCTAACCATCAAACTCATGCTCATCCTGCATCCGGCAGAATTCGCTCCTACAATTTTCTATGCTATTAAAAAAAAGTAGAGGGGTTTTTCAGACTCTACTGCCTTTTACAGAAGGAGAAGTGTCACAAAACTGGTAACTATCAGATTACCTCCCGTGTTATCACGAAGTCAGAGGAAGCCCTGGCTTTTCAAGCCAGGGTCTCTCTGACCGAGGTAAGGGAATTTATTGAGTTGAGTCTATTTCCCAATTGAACTTAACCATCAGGAAACTGCCAACCGACTGCTGTAGTCAAATAGAGAAACCGACGTTAAATGAGCGTCAAACGATTATGAGCGTATCAGATTATACCATTAAACATATCATCTTGAGTAGCTGGGTGGAACCTGCCTCTTGCGCCCCTCAGCCACAAAAATCTCCCTGTTGGACAATTTCCGCTCTCCTCAATTATCTCCGTCATTGGCTTGACAGTATTAATATTGGCGATCGCCAATTTGCTCATCGCCTCTGCCGCCTCATTCCGTCTCAGTGTCCTTTTGCGCGTACAATAAAACTATTTGGCTGGACTTTGCTAGAAATTCCGCCACTTTGTAAGATCAACCCCCTTTATGATGAATTGATGGCTTTGCGCTGGCGTGCCTTGTGCTACTTAGCTGATGAATGTGGTGAGGATATCAGCCAGTATTGCTAAAATTAGAGATAGAACGACAAGCGAGCAGGATGCTCGCACAGGAATATTACCATTTAACAACGATAGGGGAAGACCTATCAAATCTTCCCCCCAAAGCGATCACTTAACTCAATAGAGAGCTTTTATTTCCACTTACTGGCAACGACTTCAGCGAGGTCAACCACCCGTTGAGAGTAACCCCATTCGTTGTCGTACCAAGCAATGACTTTTACCATATCGCCACCCATGACCATCGTTAAACTAGCATCGACGATAGAGGAGGAGTCTGAACCGCGATAATCGCTGGAGACGAGCGGCAGGTCATTGTATTCGAGGATTCCCTTGAGAGAGCCTTCCGCCGCTTCTTTGAGCACTTCATTCACCTGCTCGGCAATCGTGCTTTTTTCAACTTGAGCAACCAAGTCTACGACAGAAACGTTGGGAGTCGGCACGCGCATGGCAATGCCATTCAATTTCCCTTTCATAGCAGGAATAACGAGGGCAACTGCTTTAGCGGCTCCGGTGGAGGTAGGAACAATATTGACGGCGGCAGCTCTGGCGCGGCGCAAATCTCGGTGACTAGCATCGAGGATGCGCTGATCTCCGGTGTAGCTGTGGGTGGTGGTCATGGTTCCTTTGATAATGCCGAAATTCTCGTGCAATACCTTAACCACAGGTGCTAGACAGTTGGTGGTACAGCTAGCGTTGCTAATGACATTGTACTTGTCGTGTTCGTAGTCTTGGTGATTAACGCCGATAACATAGGTGCCAATGTCAGCGCCTTTGCCAGGAGCAGTAATCAGGACTTTTTTCGCGCCGGCGGCGATGTGCTTGGAAGCTCCTTCAACATCGACAAAAACCCCAGTTGCTTCGATAATCAGGTCAATGCCCCATTCTGCCCAAGGCAAGTTGAGGGGGTTGCGATCGCAGACGCATTTAATGGTTTTGCCGTTAACAATAATTGAATTTTCGTCAGCACTGATGTCGGCATTCAATTTACCGAGCATTGAATCGTATTTCAACAAATGAGCGTTGGTATTGGGATCGGAAGTGTCATTGATCCCAACCACTTCTAACTGGCTGCTTTCGCGTCCCAGCCAGCAACGTAAAAAGTTTCGCCCAATCCGTCCGAACCCGTTGATCGCTACTCTAACCACTGGTCATACCCTCTGTGACTTAACGTTCAAAACATTAAAAGATTATTAATGTTCCCAATCATACCCCAAAGCTAGAACAATTTCGCTCCTCAAGTGAGGATTTTTCTGGGCGTAGGGTAGAGATTCAGCAGCTTGGGCAGGAACTTAACCGAGCTTTAATTCGTTATCTTGTTTTAGGCAGCGTTAATACTAGGCAGAGGCAAGCCAGCACAAATCGTATTTCGCTAATGACTCCCTAATAAAATTTTGGGATCATAGCGCGTGATACTAAGAGTGTTTATGATATAAGGCAAGCTACTTTGATGGCTGATTGTGTGGTGTGTCAGGAGATATAACGGTGAAAACGGTAGACTTTAGCGGACGACCCTTTCATTTTATTGGGATTGGTGGCATCGGTATGTCAGCCCTTGCCTATATTTTAGCCAAGCGGCAGTTGCCTGTATCGGGTTCTGACCTGCGGTCAACTCACATTACTGAACGGTTGCGTTCAGTTGGGGCATATATTTTTAAAGGACAAGCAGCGACTAACTTAGAGTTATTTACCGTCTGTAATGGACGAACGCCGGAAACGGTGTCGGTTGTCGCGGGAAACGGCGATGTCAGATCGTCCTCTAATGGTAACGGGAATGGCAAGCTGGCCGCCACTTGGACAAATGTCCTACCGCAAGTGATTTGTTCGAGCGCGATCGCTGCTAATAATTCCGAATATCAAGCCGCTAAAGCCAAGGGATGTCCTATTTTTCACCGTTCAGACGTTTTAGCTGCTTTAATTGCCGATTACCAAAGTATTGCTGTTGCGGGAACGCATGGCAAGACGACGACCAGCAGTCTCATCGGTTATGTTCTGCTCAAAGCGGGATTAGACCCCACCATTATTGTTGGCGGTGAAGTGGATGCCTGGGAAGGCAACGCTCGCCTAGGACAGGGAAGCTATTTAGTGGCTGAAGCTGATGAATCCGATGGTTCCCTGACCAAACACGCGCCAGCGATTGGCGTGGTTACCAATATCGAACTCGACCACCCCGACCACTATCAAAGTTTAGATGAGGTGGTCAAAATTTTTCAGAAATTTGAAGCGCAGTGCGACATTCTAGTAGGTTGCTTAGACTGCGAGACGGTTCGCACGCAATTAACCCCTACCATTACCTACAGCCTCGATCCGAGTCAAAACGCTGATTACACAGTGACTGACCTGACCCACTCCTTAGAGACGACTGCTGTTCGGGTTTGGGAACGGGGAAAACTGCTTGGTCAGATGCACATCCGCTTACTTGGCAGGCATAACATCAGTAATGCGCTGGCGGCGGTGGCAGTGGGACGCAAGCTAGGACTCGATTTTAAAGTCATTGCTTCGGCGATTGCTACCTTTGAAGGGGCCAAGCGGCGGTTCGAGTGTATCGGCGAGTGCAACGGCATTACCTTTATTGACGACTACGCCCATCACCCTAGCGAAATTCAAGCTACCCTCGCAGCAGCCCGTCAGAAAGTAGCCGCCAACGGGCGCTTAGTCGCTATCTTCCAGCCCCACCGCTACAGTCGCACGACGGTTTTCTTGGACAAATTTGCCACGTCTTTTGCCGATGCCGATCTCGTTGTTCTCACCGACATTTACAGCGCTGGCGAGACGAACTTGCACAATATCAGTGGCTCTGCTGTCGCTGATGCTGTCAAGTGTTACCATCCCAATGTCCTCTATGAACCTTCTTTAACCGCGTTAGCCCAAAGATTGCCACAATTGCTCAAATCTGGCGATATAGCTTTATTTCTCGGCGCAGGCAACCTCAATCAGATGATTCGGCCCGCGATCACCACCTGTACCCCAACCAGAGTAGCCCCTCTGTAAGCATCATCTTTTTTCTCTAGCCTTCCTTTGATTGCTCTATGAAGACTCATTTTGCCGCTAGTCCCCTCCAACTGCCAGGAACCCAATGCCGCATTCATCCCCATTTCTCTCTGGCTGGACTGACCTCCTATCGCGTGGGCGGACAGGCTCAATGGTACGCTGCTCCTCGGACTTGGGACGACCTGAGTGCCGTTTTTGACTGGTATCAACAGCAAGATTTACCTCTGATGCTTTTGGGGGCGGGGTCGAACTTGTTGATCAGCGATCGCGGTATTGAGGGCTTGGTGCTGTGTACTCGCTATCTACGTCACGCTCAGTATGATGCAGACAAGGCTCACATAACGGCGGCGGCGGGAGAACCGATTGCTCGACTAGCTTGGCAAGCCGCCAAACGGGGTTGGCGCGGACTTGAATGGGCGGTGGGTATTCCGGGAACGGTAGGTGGAGCAGTTGTCATGAATGCGGGAGCGCACAGCCAATGTGTAGCAGACTGCTTACTCAATACAAAGGTTGTTTCTCCTTGTGGAACCCTCGAAACCTGGATGTCTCAAGCTCTTCATTACAGTTACCGTACCTCTGCACTGCAAGGGAATTCTCGCTTGGTACTGGAGGCTACTTTTCAACTGCAAAGCGGATTCAGCCGCGAAGAAGTGATGGCTACCACCAACCAAAATCTCTGGCAGCGCAAAACCAGCCAACCTTACGACAAACCCAGTTGTGGCAGCGTCTTCCGCAACCCTCAACCCTACGCGGCAGGTTGGTTAATTGAACAACTGGGACTCAAAGGCTATCGCATCGGCGAGGCAGAAGTTTCTCACCGCCACGCTAACTTTATCCTCAATTGCGGCAACGCCAAAGCTGATGACATTTTCCGCCTGATTCACCACGTCCAAGAGCAGGTAGAGAGTCACTTTGCTTTACTGTTGGAACCAGAAGTGAGGATTCTAGGCGAATTTTCTGCTATTTAGTCCCATTTCGATGAAAGTAGCCACTTGGAATGTAAACTCAATTCGGGCGCGACAGCAGCAGACGATCGCTTGGTTGGCAGCCAATCCGGTTGATGTTCTTTGCTTACAAGAAACCAAAGTCATTGATCGCGATTTTCCGATAACTCCCTTTGAAGAATTAAGCTACTATCTCTACATTTTTGGACAAAAAGCTTATAATGGCGTGGCGATCTTGAGCCGTCATCCTATGACAGAAATCCAGACCGGATTTGAGGCTGTTTTAGGCGAGGCGATCACAGCAGATTGGGATGTGCAAAAACGAGTCATCACTGGCGTTATTAATGATATTCGGATTGTCAATCTCTATGTTCCTAATGGCGGTGAAGTTGGCAGTGAAAAATATGAATACAAATTGCGCTGGTTGCGTATTCTCAAACAATATCTACAAAAGTTATTAGATAGCTCAGTTTCCGAACTGTGTGTCTGTGGAGATTTTAATATTGCTTTAGAAGATCGCGATATTTACAACCCCAAAGGCAAAGAAAATCATATTATGTCTTCTCCCTTAGAAAGAGAAGCTTTAAAAAATATTTTAGAAATTGGACTGCAAGATGCTTTTCGTAAATTCACCTTTGAAGGAGGCTACTTTAGTTGGTGGGACTATCGTTCCGGTGGATTTGCAGGCAATCGAGGTTGGCGCATCGACCATCATTATTTAACGCCCAAACTTTACGAACGCTCAACTAGCTGTACAATAGATGTCGAACCTCGAAAACAACAACAGCCTAGCGATCACGCGCCGGTAATTGTTGAATTTTAAGTCGAACGAGAATGGAGAACAAGCATTTAAAGAGGGCAATTATGTCTGTAAAACAGATAAATGCACGTCCTATCGCAGTTGATTTGTTTGCTGGTGCTGGAGGAATGACTCTCGGCTTTGAACAGGCAGGTTTTGATGTGCTTACTTCTGTTGAAATCGATCCGATCCACTGTGCAATTCATAAACTCAATTTTCCCTTTTGGTCTATTTTATGTAAGGATATTGTTTCTACTACAGGTGAAGATATTAGAAAAATGTCTTCTATCGGAGATAGAGAAATAGATGTTGTTTTTGGAGGGCCTCCTTGTCAAGGCTTTTCATTGATTGGTAAAAGAATACTTGATGATCCTAGAAACTCTCTTGTGTTTCATTTTATTAGATTAATTTTTGAATTACAACCCAAGTATGTCGTGCTTGAAAATGTTAGAGGCATGGCTGTAGGAAAGCATAAAAAGTTTATTTTAGAGATAATTAATGAGTTTCATGAAATTAATTACAGTCTTAGAGAGGATTATAAAATCCTAAATGCTGCGGAATATGGTGTTCCTCAAAATCGGGAAAGATTATTTTTAATCGGATGTCGTCAAGATCTAGAAATACCAAATTATCCTGATAAAATTACAAACCTTGTCAAACCAAGAAAAGCAAATTGTTCTGATAAATTACTTTTAAGTCCTACCGTTTGGGACGCAATCCAAGATCTACCAGAAGTAGAAAATTATCCCGAACTTTATGAGAAAGACTGGGTGTTTGCAGAGTTTGGTAAACCCAGTAATTACGCAAGACAACTTCGAGATTTTTGTCAGGTAGAGAATGATTATTCCTATCAGCGAAAGTATGATTCTCGGATGCTTACGTCAAGTTTAAGAACAAAGCATACTTTGGAATCTATTAAAAGATTTGAATCTACTCTACCTGGAAAAACAGAACCGATAAGTCGCTTTCATAAGCTCGATCCAGAAGGACTTTGTAATACCCTTAGAGCAGGAACTCCTAGTAATAGAGGCGCTTTTACCTCTCCCAGACCGATTCATCCATTTACGCCAAGATGTATAACTGTACGAGAAGCAGCACGTTTACATTCCTACCCCGACTGGTTCAGGTTTCATGCAACAAAATGGCATGGATTTCGGCAAATAGGAAATTCAGTACCTCCCTTATTAGCTAAAGCAGTAGCCTTAGAAATCATAAAACTTCTTAATATATCTTTATCCAAACCTCAGATTGTCCAAGAAATGGGAGATATAAGTTTTTTGACTTATGATATGTCTCAAGCAGCTAACTATTATAATGTTGATCCACATACTATTGAACCAAGAATAAGGAATTCTCAAAAGAAGCTGTCTAATGAGTAAATTGAGTAGACAAAAAATATATAGTGCTTTAATTACCGAAGTTTTTAAGCAGCATTATCAACCTGGCGTAAATCAATTTGAATTTACTCGTTCTGAACTGGCGCAAGTTGGACTCAGTTTAGGTGTTGATCCCAAAAATCTTGGCGATGTAATTTATTCTTACCGTTTTAGAAGACCACTACCTGAAGAAATCAGAAAAACTGAACCTCAAGGTTTACAGTGGATCATAGAGTTAGCAGGTTCAGCAATTTATAGATTTCGTCTTGAAAAAATGAACCGAATTATACCAACAAGTAGTTTGATCCAAATTAAAATTCCTGACTCAACGCCAGAAATTATTGCAAAATATTCTTCGGGAGATGAACAAGCTCTGTTGACAAAAATACGTTACAATCGATTAATTGACATATTTTTAGGGATAACAGCATATTCATTACAAAATCATTTAAGAACAACTGTTAAGGGGATTGGTCAAATTGAAATAGACGAACTTTATGTAGGCTTAGATCGTAACGGTAAACAATTTATTATACCTGTTCAAGCTAAGAGTGGGAGTGACCAAATTAGTATTGTGCAAACTAAACAAGATCTTGCTTACTGCGCTGAAAAATTTCCCGAATTAATTTGTCGTACTATATCATCTCAATTTATCAGCACTAATTTAATAGTAATGTTTGAACTTGTCCTAAATGAAGGAGAAATTAGAGTAGCACAGGAAAGACAGTATAAGTTAGTTTTAGCCTCTCAAATATCTTTAGAAGATTTGCGTATGTATAGCGATCCTACGTAGAGTATAGGGTACAAAATTTTCAATTGACTAATTACTTCCATTGTAGCGATCGCGCGAAAAAAGCTTCTTGAAAAATTGAAATGTCGAGCTTTTTCCTATATCAAGAAAGTCCCCACCGGTTTTAACTTTCTCCTGAGAATTACTCTCCGGCGATAGACCCTCTAATAACGCTTTAACGCTAACTCTCTCTTTTAATCCTTCGGGAATAAATGTTTCCTCTCCTTCTTTTTCTAGGGTTAGTAAATGATCGTAAGGAACGGCAGTGGCTGGGAAATTTGGTAAAACGACTTTTTTAATTGCTTTAATTTTAGAAATACTTAAATGAATTTCATCAAATTGATAGCAAATTGCGCTCAGAAAACTGCGCTGAGTTTCAGGCGTGCCATTCACCCAGATAAACACTTTTTTATCTTCTTTATCGGCTTTAACCAGTGCTTTGTTATTTTGATCGGCAAGAATTACACCGCTTCGCCAATAAGTATCTTGGTAGATCTTATCTCTCAGGCGGACAATAAAACGAGAAATGATGCTGCTAGGCAGTATATTATAATGATATTCAATAGCTAGTGCATTTTCCCAATCACCAGTGTAAGGTTGTTCTTTTGATAAAAGATCGGGAATTAAATATTCAGGATCGACATGATTGCTCATATCAATTCTGAAGCATAATTCAAATTTAAGCATCATATTAATAATAAATTGATGTCGATTTTTAGGATATCTAACCGGGTCTAAAATTCGCTCTAACATATTAAACGACAAGCGCCCCTTATAAGTAGTCATTAAAGCATTATCGTTAAGTATTTTATAAACTCCATTCGTAACCCAAATAGGATTCAGCACTGTGGTATCTTCTAATTGTTCATCATCTTGAAAATTTAAAACCACGCCTAAATCGTGAAGAAAACTAATGAGATTGCGCTGAGCTTTATTATCTATAATTTGCTGATCGCTGCACATTTGCTGATATTCTGTATAAGAAATAAAATCCCAATCTTGTCGCTTCATTTCTTCGAGTTGGGTTTTAATTCCTAACCATTTTAAAGGCAGTTGATCGCGAATATGAGGAAGTTTGTTAATTTCTTGTGCGATCGCGTCTTGCAAAACATCCAGACCTTTACCTGTTTTACAGGAGACTTCGATGAATGCTTTAATATTAGGATATTTTTCTTTTAAACCACGACGATTGATGTCTAAAGGATGCTGATCGAGCTTATTCCCCACAATAATCACGGGTGAATCTCCACTAAAACTTTCAATAATTTTTAGCCAATGTTCTATCCGATTTTGTTCTTCACGCTGTCGAGCATCAACGATGAGTAAATAAAGGCTTCGTTTAGTCAGAAAAAATTGGTGAGTGGCGTGCATAATTTCTTGTCCGCCAAAATCCCAAAGATTTAATTTAATTGTTTGCTGGTTAATTTCAACATTAAATGACTGAATATTAATTCCATGAGTCTTATTTTCATGTAGATTGAAATCATTAAATAAAATTCTTCTGATCAGGGATGTTTTACCAACACTTCCTTCCCCAATCAGTAGTACTTTAGCTTCATTGAGAGGTTGCTTTTGATCGCCAAGTTGCTGCAAGTAGAAATTAATAATATCAGTTGGCTTATCTTTTCGCCAGATAATTTCCGGCGGAATCGGTAGTAAATTATCGCTCAAGTCTAAGTAAGTTAATTGACCGAGTTTAACTAATGGAATTAGTTCAGGAGGAAGATTTTTAAATTGATTTCCTTTGAGGGAAAGATAGGCAAGCTTAGTTAATTTTCTGATAGCTGGCGGCAGTTCTTGTAACTGGTTATGACTCAGCCTGAGTTCAGTTAATTTGGACAAATTGCCAATGTCTGACGAGATATTGTGCAGTTCGTTATAAATTAAATAGAGAGTTGTAAGATTGACAAGTTGACTAATTTCAGAGGAGAGAATTTCTATTTTATTATTACTAAGATCTAGCCTTTCAAGATTAACTAAGCCTCTCATATTAGCAGGCAAGCGACAGATTTCGTTATATTTGCAATCCAATTCGACTAGGCTAGATAAATTTTTAATTTCTAACGGTAACTCCGTCAATTTATTATAACTGATGCTTAATTCTGCCAACTTTTGAAAAGTCTCTATTTCTTGAGGGAGTTCTACTAGCTGATTGCTGTTAAGATCGAGCCAGGTCAAATTAATTAAAAATCGAATCTCTTTTGGCAATCTCGTGAGATTATTAGCACTGATTGAAAGTTGCTTGAGATGAACCAACTGACCAAATTCGGCTGGTAATTCATTCAAACGATTATGACTTAAATATAGTTCAGTTAAATGAGCGAGGTTGCCAAACTCAGAGGGAAGCATTTCTAGGTAATTATAACTCAAATAAAGCCGTTCTAAAGAGGCAAGCTGGCCGAACGTGGCAGGTAGCGTTTCCAATTGATTTTTGACTAAATTTAGTCCCGTTAAATGAGTTAATTGTCCAATTTCTGCTGGTAATTCGCTCAGTTTATTATTTCTCAGATCGAGGTATTTTAAACAAGTCAATTTGCCAATTTCTTTGGGCAGCGTCATTAATTTCCGAAAGCTAAGATCGAGCGTTTCTCGCCGCTCAGATGCGGCTTGTTGAATGAGGTCGAGGATCGGCTGGGGGTGGTCGTCAGTCACGGTAGTGTTAGGGAAGATTGAAAAAGTCGTTAAAGTTTAGAACGATGGTGTTTTTTATTACATTGTATAAAAATTTAGGATTTTTGGACAATGATTAAAAAGGCTTCTTTCGCGGCTGCTTGTTCGGCTGCTTTTTTAGAACGTCCTGTGCCTGAGCCTAATTTTCGATCTTGTAACCAAACTTCTGCCGTAAAACGCTCTTTATCAGTCAATTGCTGGTAAAGTTCTTGAACCCGATATTCTGGCAGTAGTTTGTAGTGAGCTTGCGACCATTCCTGCAAAGCATCCTTATAATTTTGCCGAGCAGGATCTTGTCGAATTTCAATGGCTTTTGCTTGCAGGAAAGTATCTAACCAGGGACGAACTAATTGCATCGTCTGGGTACTTAAGTACAGCGCACCCAAAACCGCTTCTAAAGCATCTGCTAGCCGCGAAACTCGTCCAGCGCGATCCTTAGTGACACTGTTGGCGGTGAGTAGATAGCGTTCCAAGCCAAAACAATCGGCAAATTCGGCTAAAGCGCGATCGCTGACCATCATTGACCGCAAGGCAGCAAATTCACCCACCAGCGCATCAGGATAAGTTTCTAGCAGGACTTGCGCCGCGACTAGCCTAACCACCGCGTCGCCGACAAATTCAAGCTGTTGGTAGTTACGGGTTCTCGAAACACTGGGGTGAGTTAAGGCGATATCCAGCCATTCCCAATTAATGGGAGCATCCTCTGGCAGTCCCAGTTTTTGCACAAGAGTATGCAGTTGTTTTCCCCTTCGCGGATCGCTCATTGGATTGTGGATTTGTTCGTTCTCGTTTCCTACTGTTTCAAATCCTCAATCAATTCTAAGGCTTGTTGGTGGGAGAACAAGTCTCCTTGCTGTTGTGATAGCATAGCACCTTGACGGAAATCAGCGATCGCTCCTAGCTTGTCTTTTAATTCTAGCTTGGCATAAGCTCGGTTGAAGTAAGCGATCGCTAGATTGGGATCGAGTTGGATAGCTTGATTGTAGTCCTCTAAAGCTTTTTGGTGCATTCCCAGCCAGAAGTAAGACGTGCCTCGATAGTTGTAAGTTTCCGCTTTCGGGTCGAGGCGAATGGCTTGGCTAAAATCCTCAATCGCTCCGGTAAAATCTTCTTGAGAGTGGCTGCGAATTAGTCCGCGATGTTGGTAAGCGGCGGCATTATTAGGATCGTCGTGCAGAGTTTTTTCGACTGCTGCGAGTTCGTCGATGTCGTAGTGTGCGAGGAGATAGTTTTTAGGTTGTCCAACTTGAGCTAGGACGCGAGGGTTTCCTAGCGTTAGCAGTGAGATTATTCCTAAAATAATGACCTGTTGGCGTTTCATACGTTATTTTCTAAACTTTTATTTTAATGATTGAATGAGTACTATCATTAAACAATGAGTCATTACTATTGTTATATCCTTTTACAGTTTAAGAAACTTGCAAAGCCCAAGAAAAACTGACTAGAATTAGTTAGATTACAGAGATTATAGTCAAGCCAAAATCATAGTCAATCAAATAATCAAAAAAATCAAAGTTTAGACTTCATTCTTTGACTGTGATTCAGGTAATAATTTAGGGTTAATTAACTGAGAAGGAAGATAACGATGACCTTCTGCTGTATCTTGACGAATCATGAACCCTTGATCTTCTGCGGTTTTTAGGTAAGGTATTAATTCGATGAAAGTCACAGCATCAAGTTGATTCAGATAGCGATCTTCAATATCTTCAGTAATTCCGCCGGATTGATAAGCAACATAAAGCAAACGACGAATATCGGGACTTGAATGTAAGGAATTAGCTAAATCTTCTTGTATGGTTTGCCAAACGGTTTGAAATGCTGTCATGTCTATAGTTTCGTACTCTGCTGTCGCTGCTTTACGTAAGACTTTTTCACAGATGGTGTTAAGCTGTCGAGGAATGCCTTGAGCATAGGTTGTAATAATATCCATCACGTCTTCTGTAAAAGGATGAGGCATATTCTGAGGGGTTTCTTTCGCGCTATTGAGATAATTAATCGCTATTTGACGCAAATCTTCTTTTTTCATGGGTTCAAGGGGAATATCTTCAGAAAAAATGCCTAAAGCGCGTAAGGTAGCTTCCTGCAAATCTGTAAACCCTCGTCCTGTCATAATAAACCCTCGCCGTTCTCCTTTACGAAATAAATCTAAGCTATTTTCTAAAATTGTTTGTACGATAGGGGTATCTTTTTTATCTAAGTCATCTACAGCGATAACTAGGCGAGAATAGATATTTTCAGCTTTGTTTAGTAGTCGAATCAGTAAAGGATAGGGATCTGCATTGGCAGTGGGTGTGACATCACTAGAGGGAGATTCTTGTCTCCTGGTAAGAGATCCCATCCACAAGCTAACTTTTCCTTCTGTCGTCGTTTTTGAACGTTGTATAGAAAAACCTAAGAAAGTATTGCAAATATCTTTTGCTTCTTCATCATACTCTGCCAGCCTATCTGCAACGGCTAATAACAAAGCGCGATAAAAATCCGTTACGGTCTCTCCTGGAAAACTACTTATATACAAAACTAGCATTGTTTCGCCTAATTCTGCGACTTCTTGCTGTAATTTATAGATTAGATTGAGAATTAAAGCAGTTTTACCAATCCCCCACGCACCTCTGACTAATACATTTCTTCCTTCATACAGTGCAGGTATAGCTAATTCTAACGCTTGATCTCGACCATAAAAAATCTGGGCTAATTTTTGGGGATCTTCGGGAGGAATTATACGAAAAGGGTTTTCTTGTAATCCCCATTTTGTCAGAGTAGATTTATAAGCAAAAAGTCTAGACATTATTTAATTAGTAACCATTGATTTTTCCAAGATCTCAAGTAAATAGTTCACTTCTTCTAATCTTTCTTGCTCGTTCACTTTTTGATAATAATCCTTAGCAGTGGTTAAATGGGTAGAAGCATTAGATAATTGTCCAATTTGCAATTCTAAGTTACCTAATGCCGTTAATACAGCAGCAATATTCTCCTCATCAGCTTTTTTTCGGAAAAGTCTCAGGGAATCTTTAAAATAAAGTCTTGCTTGTTCTAATTTTCCGGTACGATGGTACAAACGGGCAAGTTCAAACAAAACTAAGGCTAAATTATCAATATTTTTAACTTGATGCCAAATTGAATGGCAAGATTCAAATGATTCTATGGCTTTAGTATAATTTCCTTGTTCTGTGAGTGCTTTACCTAATCCATAGTAACAATTCGCAAGGCGTTCATTATCTCCCATTTTTTGAAAGATAGTAAGAGATTGATTATAAGCCTGAATTGCTTTTTCTAAATTCTCTGCTCTATCCCCTCTGATTCTGTTACGGTAAGCAATAGCGAGATTATTTTGCGTAACTGCCCAATCTTGGGGAAAAGCGTCAAAAGTAAATACTTTTAAGGTTTCGGTGAAAGCAGCGATCGCTTTTTCTAAATTTTCTGCTTTATCCCCTCTGATTCTTTCAGCGTAAGCAGCAGCAAGATTAGTTTGCGTCATTGCCCAATCTTGGGGAAAAATGTCAAAAATGAATACTTTTAAAGCTTCGGTGTAAACAGCGATCGCCTTTTCTATATTCTCTGCTTCATCCCCTCTGATTCTGTTAAAGTAAGCAACAGCGCGATTAATTTGTATTATTGTCCATTCTTGGGGAAGAGCGTCAAAAGTAAATACAGTAAGGGCAATTTCATAACCAGTAATAGCAATTTCTTTATTGATAGCAATGCTACCCAGAGGAAATTGTTGGATTAAGTTACTGAAGTTGACTATAACACCAGCGATATATTGAGCTTCTTCTCTATCAACAGATAATAGGGTATTTTTTGCCCCATTATCTAGAATTTTTATCAGATTTTCATCTAATTTATCCAGATTTTGTGCCAGAAAAGGATAAATTAACTGGGGGGTGCGATTATCAGCGACTTTTTCTAATACTTCCAGCAAGAAATCAAGATACTCTTGAGAGGTGTTGGTGGTTGCTGTTGTCTCATCCATTGTCTTAACTGTGATTTGAATAATTGAATGAGGACTATGATTATAGGATTGTATGATGGGGTGATTATCAGAATTATATCATGGGGATTATCGCCAAACCCAAATCATAGTCAATCAAATAATCACAAAAATCATAGTAATGATTAAGGATTACCGGAAATAACGAATTTCCCAACTGCTACTAAAAAGCCTCCAACTGCCGTAATTAATATTCCAATCAGTGTCCAAATTTGAGCCTGTTGTGAACTTTTAATTTCTTTGATATCTTCTTTGACAGTATTGATTTCTGTTTTTAAAACTTCTCTTTCCCCTTTCGCTTCTGTTAACTCAATTTTAATATCTGCAACATCTTTTTGCAGCGTTTCTAGTTTTTTGATAATTTCTCCCAAAATTTCTCTAATACTAAATCCGGTTCTCATAGATTACTGATGAGGAGAGGGAACAGGGAACAGGGAACAGAGAAAACTAAGAGAAATTTTTTAAGTCAGTTTTGACAAGCGGATTTAGTATAAGATCTTGTTCAATCGTAACTGACATCTTCCGCTTCTCCTAATAGTGAAACATCATTTTCTTAAAACCCTAAATCTGCCTTAGCCATTTCTGCTGCTGCCAATACTTCTGCATCTGGCATTTCTGACCAATCGGTTTCGCCAACTTCGGCATAAAATTTCTGGTCGTAGGCGCGAATTTTGACGACAACTGGCATGGGAACCGCATGACCTAAGACTAATGCTTGTTGTTTTGAGTCCAATCTTGCTAGTACCGATCGCAAATTTTGTCCCCCAGAAACGCCTGTAAAAATAGCATCAATATCTTTTTCATCGTTGAGTAAACAGGTGATGCGCGTACCAATTTGGGACATCACTTCATTATCAATGCCAGAAGGACGCTGATCGACAATAAGCAAAGTAACAAAATACTTCCGCATTTCTCTAGCAATCGTGCCAAAAATGGTTTGATGGACGATTTTAGAATCTAGAAAACGGTGTGCTTCTTCAATGGTAATGACTCATTGTCGAGGGCGATCGCTGGGACTTTTCGATTGTAAAAACTTTTCTGCTTTTTTGACGTAACTGCCGTGAATGCGGCGAGTAATCATGTTTGTCGCCAACATATAAGAAAGCATATTTGATTGAGAACCAAATTCAATGACAACGTGCTTGCCAGCATCCAACGACTGCATCAGTTGATCGATGTAATTGTGAGGACAGGCACTCCGCAGATACTTCAATGCATCGAGGCGCATGAGTTTGCGCTGTAAGGACATGATAGATCCAGCATGACCTTGTTTTTCTTGACAGAAGACTTTGATATCTTCGTTGTTCATGTTTAAAAGCTGCAAAATCCAAGATCTGCCAAATTCAGCGTAGAGAATATTGGCATTGTCCAAACTCGCCTCAGAAATGCCTAATTCGTAGCCAATCAGTCGAATATCCTCAATTTCAATCTGATCGTAGCTGAGGTAGAGTTCTTGTGCGCCTCGCACCCCTCGTCGTTGCGTAGAAGCAGTATCGAGAGTGTAAATGTCTACCTGTCCAGGAAATAGTTGTCGCAAACCCTTAACCGTAGACACATCCTTCCCTTCGCGCATCGCTTCCCAACCGTATTCTGAGTGCATATCGAACATCAAATTCACCGCAGCTTGCTTGCGAATGATGCCGGAAATTAATAGTCGCGTCAAGAAGGATTTTCCGGTTCCCGACTTGCCAAATACGCCGTTACTGCGTTCGACAAAACGATCTAAGTCGATACAGATGGGAACATTCATATCCAACGGCTGTCCAATCGAAAAGTTGCGCCGATGGGGATCGTCTTCCCAGCCAAAAACGGTGCGGAAATCGCGTTCACTGGCTTCAAAAACTTGACTAAAATGCGCTGGAATGGTTTTAACTGGCAGTAATTCAACATCGCTGCTGGTTTGTGCGGTAAAAGAACCGAGAGAGGTATTGCCGTTGGTTTGAGGTGGCGGAGGAGAATCGCTTTCGATAGCGCTCAGAGAGACCTCCTCTGACTTAGTAAACATTAACATGGGAGCGAGTTCTAGCGTTCCATAAGTTCCGCTACCCGCCAACACGTCTCGCATGAAGGTATCTTCAAATTGAGGAGGATTCGCCAAAATGCGAGAATTAGCCGTTCCCAACGATACGTCAGTTAGCAGGCAGAAAAAGCGCGATCGCACACCCTGTACCACCAAAAATTTGCCCACGCGCATTTCTTCGACGGAAACATCGGGATGTAACCGCACAATTAAGCCTTCAGAAAGGGAACCTTCAATCACAGTTCCGAGAGGTTTTTCGATCATGTATTACCTGCGACTGTCCGTATTATTCGATTAAAGGGAGGCAATGCCTATCCTAACTCCTCTATCGTAAAGGATAGCGCGATCCCTTCGGGGACAGCAAAGCTGCACGCTGTTTATTTTTCTGAAATTAACGGTTGTTGCAAGGTTGAAGCAGGCGGAAGTTTTTTGAGATTAGATTCGCCATCGAAGTCAGCGTGATAGCGGAGTTTGTCAACGGTAATTTTAATTACGCTTGCCAAAGGAACGGCAATAATTAGCCCTAAAACGCCTGCCAATTTACCACCAATAAACAACGCAATAATAATCCAAACTGGATTTAAGCCGACGGCTCCTCCCATTAAACGAGGAGCGATAATTTGATCGTTAATCTGTCCTAGAATAATGGCAGCAATTAGAACTTTTATCCCTAAAATTGCATCCTGGAACATTAAAATTGAACTAATTAAAATGATAGTAAGACTGCTAGCATAAGGAATTAAGGTTGTCAGTCCAATCATCACCCCAAACAGAACAGCATAGGGTACATTGAGAAGGAAAAACACTAACATTTGAGTCGCACTTAAAATGCCTGCTAAAATGGCTTGAGTGGCAAAGTAAGTCTCAAAAGTTTGCCGCATGGTTTCTTGAAGTTGAGTATTCCAAGGAGCAGGCACCCAGCTAAAAATCCCAGCCAAAACTTTTTTGCCCATTAGCACTAAAAAAATCGTCAATACCAAGATAAAAAGCGTGTTAAAAAAATAGCTAATAGTTCCTCCTAAAATGGTTAAAGCTTGATTGCCAAAAGATTGAAAAATGGCTGATATTTTATCGGCAGCTTGACCAACTATGGTATCTAAATGAACCGAGAGTTTTCTCGTGATCGCCCACTCTTGTATGGCTTGAATCTGGTCATTTCCAGATTCAAGCCACTTCGGCAAAACGGTTAATAAATCGTTCAACTGATTAATAATGAGCGGCACTAAAATAAGAGCAATTAAACTCAAAATAATTAACGTCAAAAGAAAAACAAGGCTAATTGCCCAACCTCTCGGAATTTTATGTTGCTCTAACCGACGAATCGGGATCTCCAAAATAAAGGCTAGTAAGGCTGAGGTAATCAGAATCGTGGTTAGCGGTTCTAAATAGCCTAGCAAAAGAAACAACAACCAACCATTAAGAAACGCTAAGGGAAAGATAATGCCTAAACGCAACCAAGACGGAAGTTTTTGCAAAGAATTTAACATATTAAAAAGGGTAAAACTATAACTAACGAGACAAAGGTAGACGAGTAAACTCTAGTACTTCTTTAGCCACACGATCGCACACCCCCACCTCTCCCAACAGTTCCCGCATTTGTTGGTAATCAACCAGGGTTTGTTGGCGGCGTTCGGGGTTGAGCAACAAGTCCAACGACTCGCTGACGATGCGCTCGACGGTTACTTCTTCTTGTAGCAGTTCGGGGATAATCTCTCGCATCACCACTAAATTGGGCGGAGACATGAAAGGAATCGAGAATTTGAGGAAATGACGAGCAATCCACATGGTTAGGGGATTGACCAAACACAGCACCACTTGGGGGACATCCAATAAAGCGAGTTCGAGGTTGACCGTGCCTGACTTGGCAATCGCTAGATCGGCGGCTGCCATGACTGCTAATGCTTTATTTCCTTCTAATAAGGTAATATCCACTTCGTATTCCTTGACAGTCGCTTCGACTTTGCTGCGGTAGACAGGCAGAGAAATCGGCATGATCAATTGTAGTTGTGGTAACTTAGCTTGCAGTTGCCGAGCCGCTTGGCAGATAAGAGGCAGGTGATAGTTGAGTTCTTGGTAGCGAGACGCGGGAAAGAGAGACAACACCATTGCGTCGGGATCGATGCCTAGCAACTGTCGTGCTTCCTGGCGATTGGGAGCATCAGCCATACGATCCAGGAGAGGATGCCCCACCCACTGCACCGGAACGCCTTTTTCGGCAAAAAAACGAGCTTCTTCGGGAAAAATAGCAAGAAGCTTATCGGTAATAGCGGCTAGTTGCGGAATCGTTTTATGACTGGGGGCCCACACCCAAGCTTGAGGCGCGATGTAGTAGAGGATGGGAATATCGGGGAACTGAGCGCGGCAATATTGCCCTAATGAGATATTTGGCCCCATGTAATCGATGAGAACAAGTAAATCGGGAGGGTTCTCACGCAGGTAACGCTTGACGCGACGCTGCATCTGCCAAGTCGGAATGAGAAAAGGCAGTGATTCGACAATACCAATCGAGCCAATCGCGGCAGTATTCCCCAAGAGCGTTGCGCCTGCCGCCGCCATGCGATCGCCACCCAAAGACAGAATTTCGAGCTTGATACCGGTTGCCTGCGCTCGCCGATATAAAGCTTCTACTAATAGGGCCCCCTGCAAATCCCCCGATACTTCGCCTGTACTAATAAAAATTCGCATGAATTTGCTAAAAATAAACGATTATTCGCCTTAAATAGTTCCAGGTGTCGGCCCGCGCCGTCTTTCTCCCGTTGTCGATAGCTGAAGAAAGCGGTAGAGATATTGAATCTGTTCGTTGTCAGTCAGTCCTTCCAATTGGGCGAGGGCTTCTTTAAAGGGCAGGCCGGAGTGGTAGAGTAGGCGATAGGCTTTTTTCAGCAGGTTGATTTCTTCTAGGGTAAGTCCTGAGCGTTTCAAACCGACTAAATTGAGCGATCGCACCCGCGAGGGGTTGCCTTCGATGGTCATAAAAGGCGGGGCATCGCGATCAATGCGACTCATTCCCCCCAACATAGCCATGCGCCCGATCCGCACAAACTGATGGATGCCCAACACCCCGCCAATCACTGCTTTGGCTTCGATGTGAACGTGACCGGCAAGGGCAACACTATTGGAGATGATCACGTTATCTTCGATCAGGCAGTTGTGAGCGACGTGGACGTAAGCCATCAGCAGGTTATCATTGCCAATGAGAGTGACTTCCGAGGCCTCGGTCGCCCGGTTGACCGTGACAAACTCGCGAATCGTGTTGCGATCGCCAATTTTGACCCAACTAGCAGCTCCTTGATATTTTAAGTCTTGCGGGTCTTGCCCGATAGCAGCACTGGGAAAAATACGATTATCCGCTCCAATTTCTGCTGGCCCGTCAATCACGACATGGGAACCGATCGTTGTTCGGGCCCCGATTTTGACCTGTTCGCCGATAACCGCATAAGGCCCTACTTGAACGGTCGGATCGAGTTCCGCTTGCGGGTGAATCACAGCAGTAGGATGGATTCGTGTACTCAAAGATGCCTCTCCGGTGGGTTGATAGGCTAGCATTGACTTCCTAAAAGGAAACACCCCCCAGTATAAATTATCGACGATCGTTCTAGGTATTCGTTCTATTTACGTCGGAGGGCTGCTAAACTTCCCAATAAGGCAAATAACCCTGCTAGAGAGGTTGGTTCAGGCGTGCTGGTTGATGCTGGGGCGGCGGGGGGCAGTATTAAAGGACGATTGGTAGTGCCTGCATCGTGGGTAAAAGGCGCAAGATTCTTGATATCAACATCAAAAGAGCCGATACCACTCGGCGCGTTAGTCTGGGGGACAACTGAGGCGGCTAGGTAATGAGGAAGGAAGTTCGCAAGGTTTTCCTCGCTCAAAGCTTAGTACCGCACTCCGGACAGAAATGGTTAGTGGTGGGATTTTTGGCTCCACAATGGTTACAGTCAGTCAGTTCAAGGGTCTGACTCAAGGGTTTCCGTTCTGGCAGGCCGAGCATTTGCGCGTTGCTCTTGCCAGGGGCTATCATTGGATAGCAGTTCTCGTGGCGGGTGACGTGGGCATCAAGCAGAACGGGGCACTGGGCCGCTAGCATTTCGGCGATCGCCCCAGAGAGTTCGCTGCGATCGCGTACTGTGATACCCTTGACACCAAATGCTTGAGCCAGTAATTCAAAATCGGGCATTCCTGCCTGCATATTAGAAGATGAGTAGCGTTCCCCAAAAAAGGCTTCCTGCCACTGGCGCACCATTCCTTGCCAACCGTTATTAATAATCACCGTCTTAACGTTAATGCCGTATTGAGCGAGGGTTGCCAGTTCTTGCAATGTCATTTGAAAGCTGGCATCGCCACTGATGCAGATCACTTCTTCATCGGGAAGCGCGACTTTGGCTCCCATCGCTGCCGGAACGCCATAGCCCATCGTTCCCAAGCCCGCGCTCGAAATCCAACGACGCGGCCCCGTTTTGAGAAATTGGGCAGACCACATTTGATGCTGTCCAACATCGGTTGAATAGTAAGCATGAGGGGCTTGACGGCCAACTTCGACAATCACCTCTTGAGGAGAAAGGCTGTCTTCGTAGTGAGGGACACTGAGGGGATAGTCTTGCCGCCAGCGATCAATCCGCGTTAGCCAAGCTCGGTTGCGTTGGGGTTGGCAGGGAAAATCGAGTTCTCGCGAGCGTTGTAGTATCTGCTCGATCACCTGACGCACGTCGCCGACAATGGGAACCTCTGGTGGGCGGTTCTTGCCGACTTCTGCCGGATCGATATCAATGTGAATGACTTTGGCACGAGAAGCAAATTCATCTAATTTACCAGTCACTCGGTCGTCAAATCTCGCGCCAACCGCCATCAGCAGATCGCACTCGCTTACGGCAAAGTTAGCATAGGCGGTGCCGTGCATTCCCAGCATTCCCACTGACAGGGGATGGTGTTCGTCAAAGGCTCCTAAACCCATCAGCGTTGTTGTCACAGGAATTTGGAAGCGTTCGGCTAGTTCTTGAACTTGGGCGTGGGCATTGGCGGCGATCGCTCCCCCGCCGACGTAGAGTAAAGGACGAACGGCTGCTTCTATCAGGTGCAAGGCGGCGTTAATTTGACGAGAATTGCCTTTGACGGTCGGGCGATACCCCGGTAACTTGACCGCGCCTGGTTCAACCGGAAGGTAATCGAATTCTTTAAGTCCCACATCTTTGGGTACGTCGATCAACACGGGCCCCGGACGGCCGGTACTGGCGAGGTGAAAAGCTTCGGCCACGATGCGGGACATATCTTCTGGCCGCCGCACGACATAGGAGTGTTTGACAATCGGCAGGGTAATACCAAAGATGTCGGTTTCTTGAAACGCATCGCTGCCAATGGCGGCTAGGGGGACTTGCCCAGTGACTACCACCATCGGGATAGAATCCATGTGGGCGTTAGCAATGCCTGTGACTAAGTTGGTTGCGCCTGGCCCGGAAGTTCCAAAGCAGACACCGACTTTGCCAGTGGCGCGAGCATAGCCGTCGGCCGCATGGGACGCACCTTGTTCGTGTCTGACTAGGATGTGCTGGAGGTCTCCCCTGGCTTCTGCGCGATACAGTTCGTCATAAATCGGCAGAATAGCGCCTCCGGGATAGCCAAAGATGTGTTTTACGCCGTGGCGCACGAGGCTGTCAATTAAGGCATAAGCACCTGTGCGGCGTTGGGAAGTGACGATGGAAGGGAGAGTTGTTTGGGGAATTGAGGAAACCACGGGGCAGACCTTCTCGCTTTTTCTTTATTTTTATTCTAATTTTGTTGTCTGGGATGCAATCAAAAAGTTTGTTAGCTTGTTAAGCTATTAGATCTTATTAGTTTACGGCAATCGGTCGGGTCTGTCGAGGGGCAAATGCTGAATTTGCCTAAGATTGTCGCAATTTTTTCATTAGAGACGGGATCGTAAAGTTAATCCTGAGATTGATAATTTCAGCTTTTTCTGACAATTACCAGTCGTTTGTAACACTTCTTTACATTACAGCCGTTGGTGATTGTAAACCGTCTAGCTAAAAATTATATAATGACGGGAAAGGCTAGGAGATAAAAATCATGAAACCCGATCGCGAATTAGCCAAACAAAAAGCCTTATTTGATCTCTACAAAAACCTTTCGTTCTTGGAGCGATCGTTTGATGAGTTAATCAAGCAATCCGAAGATGCTTTTAAGTTAGCAGACGCGGTAGATGTCAGCCATCCATTGACCTACCTACAAGTCTTTGATAAAGTTGAACGTCTCGTTAAAGATGTTGGCTGGTTTAGCCGCAGTTCTGTCTATTATCTCAGACAGTATCGGAAATTGGACAGAGGTTGGATAGAGGCAGTCAAAATCTTCTTTAAAGAATATAATATAACCTGGTGGCAATTCGGATTAGCGGTGTTAATTGGTTCGTTAGTCGGTTGGTTGTTTCCCGTGCATTAAATCAGCAATCAAAATGGTGGTTTTCCTACTAACACAGTTGGATCGAGCGCGATCGCCAATCTCAACCTTCTCAACCCTACAAGTTCAAGTAAACTGATAGCCTTTATTTTGTAATTACTATATATTCGTTTATTTCTAACAAGTGTGTCTGATTGAAGCGCAATCTAATTCTTAAATTAGCCCGTTGTGATGTTAAAATTTCTTCTTCATAACGTTCGACATAAATATTTTGACACTGAATTTGAGGTGGACAAATCCAGTTCCAGTGATTTGAGTATTAGAAAGATCGAGGATTTTTAGTCTAGAAAGTTGTTTGAGATGAACCAATCCTTCATCGGTGATTTGGGTTTGGTAAAAGGAAATCGCCTGCAAATCGTTGGGGTTAAGGGTAGCAAGGGGTGAAAGATCATTGGAGCCTTCAGGACTTAAGCGCAACTCCAGCAACCATCCCTCTGGGATAGTAATACGAACGCTTCCCCGTGCTTCCCCTTTTTCTAGTTCTCCATCACCGCTTGTGAAATGGGGATTTTCTTCTAGGATATAGAGCTTACCTAGAGAGCGATCAGGAGGAAAATTAAGCATACGTTCTTCTGTACGATCTGAGGTAAAAGAAGGGCTGCTTAGGTTACAACTGCTGATCAAAAAAAGCATTATTATACCTAGCAGCCTGTGGATTTTGTGATTCATTTATCGTCTAGAATTCGATACATTACTCAACTCATTTTGCTTCAAGCTTCAGTAATACCGTCTTCAGTAACGACGAGAGAGAGTCCATCCTGTAAACTAGCCTCATTAAAGCTATACTCTTGGAACTCGTCGAAACTGTTCCAAATCCCAATGGTAGCCGAACGACCTTCTCCATGTTCGTCGTCAGTCAATCCTTCAAAGTGAACGTCAAGATAGTTGAATTGAATCGCATTAGTTCCTTCTGTCAAAACAACCTGGAAGGTAATATCACCAGTTTGGGAGCCGAAGGGGTAAGCTTCAACTTGATGCCACTGAATAATACCCCAACATCAGATGAGGCGACATTAACGCTCAGTTGACCGACAACGCTAGCTGCACCCAGTTGAGCAATATCGATAACAGAAAAGATGCCAGAACCACTGGTAAAGGCATACAGTTTTGTGCCTTCGCGGGCTAATCCAGTTATCGTGCCAAACCCAGGCAGGGTAAGATTTTGCAAACTCTCGCCAGTTAAAAGGTCGAGCGATCGCAAGGAAGTGCCAGCAATGATATAGCAATCCTATATGAATTGTGAAAAGGCATCAAATCTTTTCAAGTTAGGAAAATTAAAAAGATTATACTTAGCAAAAAATTGAAATAAAAAATTAATAAGCTTAAAGTTTTTGCCGAAACGATAAAATCTTCTGA
>JBGTNM010000121.1:0-2308 GCA_041743025.1 Microcystaceae cyanobacterium | reverse complement strand
GATTTTGATGCTGGCTAAAGAATCGCCTCATCCTGACTTAATGATGTGCCAGTCTCTACTGAGTTTGGAGGAACTGCCCAAGCGCATCGACCGCCACCAAGACAAGATTAAATATTCGACGTTTCTCTCGTTTTCTACCCTTAGAGCCAGTGCGGGGTCGGAAAAGACGGTCGCTGGGATTATTGCCACTGCTGCTAACCAGTTCACCAAATTTATGAAGCCGAAGCTGCTGTCTGCCTTGACGGGTAAGACGACGCTGCCGTTGGACTTGCAGGGCAAGCAGTTGTTGGTTTTGGGGCTAGACCAAGAGACGCGGGACGTGATTGCTCCATTAATGGCTACCATCATCGATCTCATCATTTCGCGTAATTGTGCCAAGCCGCGCCGTGACCCGCTCGTGTTTCTGCTCGACGAGGCTCCCACCCTCAACCTGCCGCGCATTGTCAATTGGCTCAACGAGATGCGCTCGCGGGGGCTGTGTACGGTGCTGGGTTTCCAGAATATCGTCCAGATGGAGCGGCTTTACGGCAAAGAGTTAACTAAGGCGATCTGGGGCGGTTGTGCGTCCAAGTTGGTCTACAATCCTCAAGAGCTTGATAGTGCTAAGCTCATTAGTGAGTATTTGGGCAGAGAAGAAGTCAAAATCAAGCAGACTTCCCAGAGTACGGGCAAGGGAGGGGGATCGAAGAATGTCTCGGAGCAAAATCAGACTCGCAATTTGCTCGACCCTAGCGACCTGCTTCAGTTTGATATGGGGGAGCGAATTATCATTAATCCGGGTTATACAGGCGGGAAGGTTCCAGGCTTTGCCAAGTTGACTAAAGCCTACATTCCTTTGCGGGAGAAGCCGGATTTAGAGCGAAATCAGCCTTTTCAAGCGGCGGTTAAAATGTCAGTAGCGACTTGGCAAATAATTCAGCCCAAATTGGCGGCGAGAGCGGTTAATGTGAAGGTGACTGATGAAATCATGAAATCTCGTTATTTGGCTGCTCAAGAATTCCTTTCTCTGCCCAAGCAGTCGGAGAAAAAAGACGAGGCCGTTCCCCAGGCACTCTCTGGCCAGGAAAAAACGGCTAGTTCTCCCTTTCCTTTAGATGAGGCGGCACTCAAGCAGGCATTAAAGTGAGGAGATTGGAGCGTACACGGCATTGGTGGCGATTTGGTTGGCACTGAGGGCGATCGCTGTTGGTGTAATTGGAACCCTAACTTATTTTTGAGCGTCGCATAACTGTATTTATGCGACGCTCTTTTTTCGGGAGTATAATAGGGGCAAGGTTTTTGGGCTTTTGTCTCGTCATGCTTGTTCCCCAGTCGTCTCCCACCTTTGACCTCTCCCATCGCCAGCGTCTAAGCGACCTCTTTGAGTGTTACCTGAAAACGGATGTCGCTTCGGGAGATGCTTCGGCCGATACCTGCAAAACTTATCGCCTCAACTTGAAGCAATTTCTGACCTGGTGTGTTGACAAGGGGCTGCATCCGTTTAAGGCAACCCGGCAGAACTTGAAGGAATACCGCCTCTGGCTGATTGAGGACAAGCAATACACCAAAGCGACTGTTGCTCTTAAACTCAGCGTCGTGCGCCGCTTCTACTCTGCCCTCGTTGAAGGCGAGTACGTGGCGGTTAACCCCGCCTTGGGCTTGAAGCCCCCCAGAGAAAACCGCGACCCAGCCGAGCGAATTAATTACCTCCAGTCTGAAGAAATGTACCGTTTACTGGAGAGCCTGCCTGATGAGAATTCCGTTCAATCTCTGCGCGATCGCTTATTGGTGGCGGTGATGGTTCTTCAAGGCTGTCGCACAATCGAGATGCACCGAGCCACCATCGGCGATATCGTGAGGCGGGGGACTGACGTGGGGCTGCGGGTGTGTGGCAAGGGCAGCATCCGCGTTGTGCCTTTAACGCCAGACTTGGCTAAGCTATTGGCTCGCTATCTGAGCGCGAGGAAGCGCTCAGGAGAGCAACTGTTGCCCCAGACCCCTTTGTTGATCTCGGTGGCTCACAAGACGGCCGGAGAGCGCTTATCGCGCCGTTCGATGCAGCGAATTGTGGATAAATATTTAATGGCTAATGGATTAAAGCAACCTCCCCCTCCGAAAAAGACAGTCAAGAAGCCAGAAAAAAGGCAATTAACCCCGCAAAAAAAGCCCACTGACCTGGTTAAACGAGTAATACCAAATCCGGTTTACAAAACCCGCTTATAATAAAGGGAAAATAACCGAGACAACTCTAATGCCAAAAAAAGCCTATCTAGCCAATCATCATAGTTCAGAAGAACTAAAGCAAAAGTACCTAAAAAGTCAAGATCCA
>JBGTNM010000120.1:0-25661 GCA_041743025.1 Microcystaceae cyanobacterium | reverse complement strand
GAGCTTTTAATGAATAGCTTAACTGATTTGTCATGTCTTTTTTAACGTTTTTTTGATGGCGATTATTGTAAACAAGCTGTCAGCAATTTTCGTCACTTAATGACTTGCAAAAACTGAAAAATTATTGCTATTTTATCGAGAAAAAGTTTAAAAAATAGCCATTTATTATAGCATAAAATATTTTTTCAAGAGGTCTATAGTAGAACGGCTCTTCGAGTGCTTTTTCAATTACTGTTACCGTATCGGGAGACTGTTGTTTGAGGGAGTTGAGAAACTTACCGGTTTGTTCCCACAGGGTTTCTGTGACTTTTTCTCCCGTTTTCTCTAACGCTTTAGTCGCTACAACTGAACCGATCGCGATCGCTGCTGTTGTCAAAGGTTCCATGTTTGTATTATTATGGCGATATTTCTCTCCCTTTTTAACCCACTATCGCCCCATTCGGTAGTAAGGTATAGAATTCTTCAAGATTTGATGACAGATTGAAACCCGGCCGTACTTACTCCGGTAGCGCTCCTTGCATTTTACTCAACCACGCAATCAAATTTTCTAACTGTTGAGACGGTTTGAGTATTCCCAACCCTCTAACCGTCACTTTTTTGAGACTGTAGACGAAACGCGGTCGCAAGTGTTTGGGTAAGTTTTCGACTAACAATTTCCAGGCAGGTTCTTCCATCGGCGTTTCTAAAACAACGTGCTGTTTCCCTTCGAGTTTAATGCGAGAAAAGCCCAAAGATTTAGCAATGTGTTTAAGTTCTACCACTTGTAAAAGTTGTTGGACAGGAGAGGGTAAGCTTCCATAACGATCTGTCCAATCGGCAGCAATTTGAGCGAGATCTTTTTTAGAATTAGCGGCAACAACTGCCCGGTAAGCCGCCATTTTTTGGTCTAGATCAAGAATATAATCAGCAGGAATAAAGGCGGTTAATGGCAAATCAATTTGCGTGTCATCGACTTTAGGAATTTCCTGTCCCTGAATCTCTTTAATAGCTTCTTGTAGCATTTCCATGTATAATTCAAAGCCGATCGCTTCCATCTGTCCTGATTGTTCGGCCCCCAAGAGATTGCCTACGCCGCGAATTTCCATGTCACGAGTTGCTAGTTGATAACCCGACCCCAATTGGGTAAACTCTTGTATGGCTCGCAATCGCTGGCGGGCGGTTTCGGTTAGTTCCCCTTTGCTAGGATAGAGTAACCAGGCGTGGGCTTGAATTCCTGAGCGTCCTACCCTTCCTCGCAGTTGATAGAGTTGCGATAAGCCAAATTTTTGGGAATCTTCGACAACAATCGTGTTAACTCTGGGAATATCGAGTCCAGACTCAATAATTGTCGTGCAAACGAGAATATCCGCCTCCCCATTATTAAAGGCTAGCATGGTTGTTTCTAATTCGGAAGCGTCCATTTGACCGTGTGCGAGCAAGATTCGGACACTGGGAACCATTTGCTGCAACTGTCCGGCAACTTCTTCAATACCTTCGACTCTGGGAACGACGTAGAAAATTTGTCCGCCTCGGTCTAATTCGTTGCGAATGGCAGTGCGAACGACTTCCGGGTTGTAGGTAGATAGGTGAGTTTTGATGGGACGGCGCGAGGGGGGAGGGGTGGTAATGAGACTCATCTCGCGAATTCCCGACAGCGACATATAGAGCGTGCGGGGAATGGGAGTGGCGGTTAAAGTAAGGACATCAACTTGAGTTTTAAAGCTTTTAATTTTTTCTTTTTGGTTGACTCCAAATCTCTGTTCTTCATCAATTACGAGCAATCCTAAATCTCTAAATTTAATGCTTTGTCCTAAGAGTTGGTGGGTTCCCACAACAATATCTAATTCTCCCGTTGCTAAACGTTGGACAATCTCTTTTTTCTCGGAAGGTGTTCGGAAGCGATTGAGCAATCCAATATTAATAGGATAGGGAGCAAAACGTTCTTTGAGAGTATGATAGTGCTGTTGGGTTAAAATCGTGGTTGGTGCGAGCAAAGCAACTTGTTTGTTGCCACTCGTTACTACTTTGAAAATCGCTCGAACGGCAACTTCGGTTTTGCCAAATCCCACGTCACCACAAACAAGACGATCCATCGGGCGATCGCTTTCTAAATCTCGTTTGACATCTTGAATGGATTTGAGTTGATCGGCAGTTGGTTGGTAGGGGAAAGAATCTTCTAATTCTTCTTGCCAAGGCATATCTTTGGGATAGGCATAACCTTGCTGTTGAGAGCGTTTTGCATAAATATTTAATAAATCTACCGCCAGTTTCTTAATCGATTTTCTCACGCGCTGCTTGGTATTTTCCCAAGCTTTACCCGTCATTTTATGAAGTTCGGGAGGACGAGTGCCTGTCTGCCGGTAGCGCGAAATACTATCTAAAGAATCGGTCGGAATTCGCAACAAGCCATCGGCATATTGAATCACCACATATTCGCGATTAGATAGGGTTTCTAATTGCAAAAATTTACCAATTCCATGATGTCTATGAACGACATAATCCCCAGGATGGAGTTTATTGAGATCGACTTGCTTTGAGGCAGCGCGGCGGCGTTTTCGTATATAGCCAATGTTGGCTAAAACGTGCTGTCCAAAAAATTCTCTATCAGTAACGACAACAATGCGAAATGTTGGTAAAATAAAGCCTTCTAATTCCGCCAACCCTGAATATTTTATAGCAACAGCTGTTCCTTGAATCTGAAATTTATTGATAGCTGGATAATCTTTAGGATTGGGAATAAATTGCGCTGGACAGTCGTGTTCTTGCAGCAAAGAAACCGTTCGCGATGGTTGAGCAGAGATCAGCCAAGAGGCATATTTATTTAAGTTAATACTACTGTAAATTTCTCGTTTCCCTCGCAAAATTTCAGCTAACTTGGCAAACTGATGGGGAGTGGTAGGGATGGGACGACTAGAGAGATCTAAGGCTTCTCGGTTATTAACTTCTGCCAGTTCTGATAGATAAAGCAACTGGAATTTTTTAGCTTGTGCTAAAGATTCATTGAACGAGCGATGAATTTTGGGCAGGGATTTTCCAACCTCTTGCCAATGCTCATTAACGTATTCTATCCAGCGATCGCAGTGGGCGTTACATTGTTCAACTTCATCGAAAACACATAAGGTATTGTCGTTTAAGTAGTCTAATAAAGAAGCAGACTGTTCAAAAGCAACCCCTAAAAACCGTCCCATGCCTGCGGGTAAACTTCCTAGTTCCAGCTTTTCTTTTTCTTCTGTTGACAGGTAGCTATCAATGTTTTTACTGGCTGCTTGAATTGCCTGAGCTACTATGGGAGAAAAACTGGTAGGTGTTAATACTAATTGCTCAATTTTGTCAAGCGATCGTTGGGTAGCAGGATCGACTTCTCGAATTTTTTCTAACTCATCCCCAAACCATTCTAATCGCACGGGTAATTCTGAAGAAACGGGGAAAATATCGACAATATCCCCTCGGCGACTCCACTGGCCTTCTGTTTCGACCAACGAGACTCTTTCATAACCCAATCTTGCTAAAATTTCATCAACGCTTTTAGCATCTTTAGTTATGCCTACTTTTAAAGTCAGGCAGTAGTTTTGGAATACTTCTCGTGGGGGTAGATGAGGTTGCAGTGCTTTTTCGGTCGCAACAATGGCTAAATTACTGTTAACTGATAACTGATGAGTGATCACTGATAGAACTTGCATTTGTCCCCAAACCATCTCTGATTCGGGGTCAAATGCCTCGTAGGGAGACGCTTCGGAGGTGGGATAGAAATTGACCGTCCTCCAGCCCATCACTTCTAATTGTGCCGCCCAACGTCCAGATTCTTCCAGTGTGGCGCAGATAACCAAAAGATTTCGCTCTTGCGATTGGGCTAGGGTAGAGGCAATCAATCCTTTGGGAAGTCGGGGAATGCCTTGCAGCGACAGAGAACCTTTCTGTTGGAGTTTCTGACGCAATTCGGCGGTGAGGGGGGATTTCGCTAAGGTACGAATGACAGAAGTAAAGGTCATATCAGTAAACGGAGCACCTCGAAAAATTAGCCAAAGCTAGCTCACAATAAGATTATTATAATCAAAATGTTATATCTAAAGCAAAAAGATCGCCTCGAAAACGACTAATTGTATATTCAAATAAATCATTATATTGATCGCAAACAAGACTTTTAGTAATTAGCATTGGTATTCCTTTATTAATCTGTAAAAGCCTTGCATCTTCCTTAGAAGCGAGTTCAGCTTCAATCTGAGTTTGAGTCCGATATGGCCGAATTTCGTAATGATTTTGAAGTAAGCTATAAATAGAACTACCTTTATAAATTAATACTAATAAATCGGGAAATTTATCAAAAAGAAGATAAGAAACACTGATGCATAATGAATGCGTCTCTGGTATATTTGTATCTGTAATTTGTTGACTAGCCTGGCGTAGAACTTTAATTTGATAAACAAAACTACTAACAGGAATATTTAATAAGTTAGCAATTAATGGAGACACCGAAATGACTTTACTACTCAAAACTTTGCGATAAGGAAGATAGCCTAATTTGAATAAACTTTGCGTAAAATTAGTATTAAAATTAATAGAATAATCCAGCTTTTTTTCCTTAACGAAAGTACCGCGTCCTTGAATCTGATAGACTAAATTTTTCTCTATTAAAGTAGCGATCGCATGGCGAGCAGTCAGTCGATGAACTCCGTATTTACTGGCTAATTCATTTTCTGAGGGTAGGCGTTCTCCTGGTTTATAAACTCCACGTTCAATTTGTTCCATTAACTGTTGAGCAATTTGATAGTAAAGAGATTTACTGGTGTTTCGCTCTTTCATACAAAAACTTCTCTACATTGCTTAGAAAATCTAGTTTTTAATTATATCACAGACAGCAGTTATTGTTATAATCACAACAGTAAACCGCTTTTCCTGCCACCCAAGTTGTTGTTACTTGTGGCAGTCTATTTACTAGTTGTACTGCCAACAAATCGGCGCGTTTTCCAACAGCAATTTCACCGCGATCGCCTAATTTTAAACTTTGAGCGGGATTAAAGGTTATTAAAGCAACTGCTTGCGACAAACTCAATCGAGAAATTTCTGGCAATCGAAATGCGGAAGCGAGTAACGTAGCTGGATTATAATCTGAGCACAAACAACTAGTAACTTGATGCTGAATTGCCTCAATTGCTTTCATTGAACTACTTTGACTTTGACCTCGCAGAATATTTGGTGCGCCAAATATCGTATACATTTCAGCATTTATCGCTGCTTTAGCTGTCTCTAAATTAACAGGAAACTCGCTTAAATTTACTCCCATCTTTGCCATTGTGTATACTCGTTCAGGGGTATCATCATCATGGCTAGCAATCGGTACATTTTGGGACAAAGCTTTAGAAATTAACAGCTTAATTCGTTCTTTGGAACTGGCAGCATTTTGGCGTTTTTTATTCGCCATTGTTTCAGCTTCGGCTGCGGTTTTTTTGTACGTCAGCGAAATATAATTTTGATAGGCAGATAAATCTTTAAATTGTCCTTGTCCTGGAGTGTGATCCATTAAAGATAATAGATTTATTGAGTTTTCTGCTAACAATTCTAGAAGAATAGATAAACCAGTAGGATCGGTTATTTCATAACGACAGTGAACCTTATTATCAACTAAAGCATGAGGTTGATAGCGATGAATTTCACGAGCGATCGTAGCAGCGATATTATTATTACGAACGCCTAATTCCTCATTGGCAAAAGAAATCGCATGAAAAGGTGTTGTAATTCCTGCCATAGCATTACGCCTATCAATTTGTGCAATAGCAAAAGGCATCGGAAATAAAGTTCCTGGACGAGGTTCGATTTCTTTTTCTATGGCATCACAATGAAGATCGATCGCGCCAGGTAATAAAAATTTACCATTAAGATCGATCATGTTAGTATTTTTAGTGACTTCTGGATTAATCGCCGCAATTTTGCCATCTTCTATTAGCAAAGAAGCATTATCTACTATGTTGTTCAATAAGATGATTTGTGCATTAATTAAGTAAGTTCTCATGGAATTGATTTCCAATATATTAGTTAGCAATCGAAAAAATTTCTCCAGTTATAAATTAAAGATTAACTTCAAAATCTGCCAATTCTTTGACTAATGCTGGATCATGAAAAATAGCCAAGATGCTAGTCCCCGATTTTTTAATACTATGAATCATTTGAATAACCCTTTCTATGGAAGCAGAATCTAAACTAGCAGTCGGTTCATCCAATAACAGTAAACGAGGATGAAAAATGATAGCGCGAGCTAAATTTACTCGTTGTTTTTCTCCGCCAGAAAAAGTAGTAGGAGAAATTGTCCACAGTCGTTCCGGTAGTCGAATTTGACTGAGAAGTTCCTGAGCTTTTTGACGAGCTTCTTCTCGTTCTATTCCTAAATCAAATAAAGGTTTTGCAACAACATCTATCGTAGTTTGTCGAGGAAGACAATATAAAAACTGTGTTACAAAACTAATTTCAGCGCGACGCAGTTCTAATATTTTTCGCTCGCTAGTTTTGGCGAGATCGATCCAGTTACCATCATCTTGATGATAGTAAATAGAACCTTCACTAGGTAAATAGGTACAATAGATACATTTAAGAATAGTAGATTTTCCAGTTCCAGAAGCTCCAGTTATAGCAGTTAATTTCCCTGCATAAACTTTTAAAAAGATATTTTGAGCCGAGGGAATTACTTTTTTTTGTTCGTGTAAAACAAAGTTTTTACTTAAGTTTTTAATTGCCAAAATAACATTGTTCAACATTTTTTATCCTTTTTATAAAACGGAAGCTATTAATTGCTGAGTGTAGCTATGCTGAGGATCTTCTAGAACCCGATCAGTTAAACCTGATTCGACAATGCGTCCATATTTCATAACAATAGTACGAGAGGACAAAAGTCGAATAACCCCCAAATCGTGAGTAACAACAATCATGGCAACTTTTAGTTGTTGCTGAAGTTCTAGAATGAGATCGAGAATTTTTGCTTGAACAGATAAATCTAATCCAGTAGTGACTTCATCTAAAAATAGTAGAGGAGGTTGGGTTACTAGAGCGCGAGCAATTTGAATTCTCTGTTGCATTCCCCCAGAAAATTTGCCAGGTAATTCATCCATCCGTTCGATTAAAAATTCAGTACGAGAGAGAAGCTGAGTAGAGTGTTGACGAATTTCCTCAAAATTCAATAGATCGCTCATTAATAACCTTTCAGCAATATTTCCGCCAGCCGATACTCGAAAATTTAAACCTAAATAAGGATTTTGATAAATCATGCCTAATTTATGATTTCTCAACCATCTTTGTTGAGCAGTATTTAAAGAAAACAGATTGTAAACTTGATCGCTATTAAAAAATCTAGCACTTCCTTCCGTAGGTTTTTGGTCGAAATATAACAGTTTGACCAAGGTAGACTTTCCACTTCCAGACTCTCCCATAATTCCGAGAATTTCTCCTTGATAGAGGTCAAAACTAATGTTCCGAACTGCTATAATACTGCCACAACAAGGACAAATATTAGTGTTAGCTTCTGGCCCGGGGGAGGTAGAACATTGAGGACAACCCGAACCGTAGATTTTTGTCAATCCTCTAACTTCTAAAATTGAATTCACTTTCGATCTCCTTTAATTAGAAGGACAAAACTATTGAGAATGTTACGGTTTTTTGCCACAAGCCATCAACCAGAAGTTCATTATCAAAGGATTTGATGAACTCAAAAATTTGTCCCGCGCCACAAAAAAGTTTTCTAGCTCTTGCTTTGAAATCAAGCCGAGTTTACCGATTTGTGATAATGGCCCGGTGTCAAGTATTGGTTGAAACGCCTCAATTCCTGCTAGATCGCTGTGACTAACGACTGCTTCTAAATCGAGATGGCTAAACCCAGCTTGGGAAAGAATACGGCACAGATATCGTCCCGCTCGTGCATTGCCACCTCTAGTAGCCATGAACTGTCCAAACCGCTCTAAAGCGATCGGAGTATAATAAGGCGGTTCGCTAATCCTAAAAAGGTCAAGATCGAAATCGATAATTACTAGCTTTCCACTCGGTTTAAGAACGCGGAGTATTTCTTTAGCAGTGCCAATAGGAGCAGGCAAATGGCAGAAAACTAGGCGTGCAATGGCAAAGTCAAAGCTATTAGCAGGCAAGTTAGTCTCCATAACGGATGCCCGGATAAGATTTAATCGGTTGCTGGCTTTTGGACGTAAATATTGTTCAGCTTTCTCAACTAATACGGGGTCAATTTCTACCGCCGTAATTAAACTGTGGGGCAGCAAAGATAAAAGCTTTTCTGTGAAAAAACCCGGGCCGCTACCCACTTCGAGAACGGACATTCCATCCACTAAGCCAAACCAAGTTAAATTCCGTGACTCCTTTTCCCAACTCAGGAGAACTTGAGCCTGCAATCGTTGCAGTTCGCTGTCTAAATCGCGATTGTGCGTACTAGCGTTGTATGAACCTTCTGTCGTCATAATTTAATTCATCTATTTAACTGACTATTACAATAATCGCTATCAGAGCATTGGTAAACTTTTTGACCTCCATCGTTAATCAATTCATCTAAAAAGCTACTTGTCGAACCACAACGATCGCAAGCACGACGTTGACCATTTTCATCAGTAAAATCTTCCACTCGAAAGGGAATATCTTCAAAAGAAAGTGGTTCAGCATTAGTGTAGGGAGGAATAGCGTAAATTTTCTTTTCTCTACCTGCTCCAAATAAATACAAAGCTGCCGATTGATGCAGTTTTGGTACGTCAAAACGAGGAATTGGTGAAGGATCGATCGCATAAAATCCATTAATGCGTGTTGGGTAACGATGAGATATCGTAATTTCCGAAAACTTCACCATATCTTCATACAATTTTACCCAAAGTCTGGCATAATCTCCTTCGCCATGCATAATTTTACGCTTTTCTTCACTCGGTTCTACGATGACTAAAGCGTCGGGATAGGGAACCTGAAGAATTAAAATTTGGCTGAGTTTTAGAGGAATTTCAGGAATACGATGGCGTGTTTGAATCAAAGTTGCTTCTGTTGTTTTTTTTGTCAGTTTTATTCCCGGACAAGTTTGAGCAATAAAGGCGCGAATGTTAACTGCATTGACAGAATCATCGCTTCCTTGGTCGATAACTTTAAGCGTATCATTAACCCCAATTAAAGAGAGGGTAATTTGCAATCCTCCTGTACCAAATCCTCGCGCAATTGGCATATCACGGGAAGCATAAGGAACTTGATAGCCAGGAATGGCAACTGCTTTGAGGAGACTGCGACGAATTTCTTTTTTAGCATATTCATCAAGAAAGCCAAATTGATAGCTGTAATTAGTCGATTTAGCGAGAAAGATACCACTTGTTTTTTGATACCTTGAGTTGAGGGATGTAATAGATTTCATGGCTTATTTGTCCGTCGTTAATTCAAAGCAGAATTTTATAATTTATAATTCTTCCTTTTGCCTCTTTTTTTGAGTAGTACGCAGTTTATCGAGATCGGATTGGAAAGTCACATAATGAGGCATTTTGTAATGAGAAGCAAAACCGACTGATTCAATGCCATCAATATGAAGGAGAACAAATTCCGGATCTTCAGAAGGATTATCGGGGCCGTGTTTTATCCCTTTTTGCAGGGAGCGATCTAAAATAGCCATAGCGATCGCTTTGACTTCATTGTGTCCAAAACAAGCACCGTATCCTAAACCAAACGTCGGCTTTTCATTATCTTCTGCTTCGTACATAGCAATCACTTCACATTCTGTCATCAAAACTTCTCCAATTTCAGTTAATTCGCCTGTAATAGGATGGGGGAACTCTACGGGTAAATAACCGACTCGTAACTCAGCAACCGTGGGGTGAATATCTCCATAACCCCGCATATTGGAATAAGCAATCGCTAGAATTGAACCTGTTTCAGCGCGAGCCATTGTTGCCAAAGCTGCCGAACGAGATACAGGAAAAACTAAGGGTTCTCTGGTAATATCAAAGGGACGCTTATGCTGTTTTTTAATAGGTGGTAGCAATCTTTCTTGTCGCAAATTGTCTAATACTTTTGGGAAGGTGGCTGGTAGGATTTCTTCAGGTGTTTCTGACAACCAGTTTTTAGCAATTTTTTTAAACTGTTCTGGCGATTCATCTAACAGTTCAAAGCGGAATAATCGTTGCAAATAATCCGAAGTTGGCCCTAACATTTGTCCCCCAGGAATATCTTTAAAAGCAGCCGAAATCCGACGGATAAGGCGCATATTTTTACCATTGTGTACGGGAGTTTCTTCCAAGCGAGGACGAGTCGAACGGTAAGCTCTTAAATAAAAAGCTGCTTCTAGAGTATCGCCTGCACTTTGTTTAATGGCTAAGGCGGCTAATTCGGGATGATACAAACCCCCTTCTGAAAGAACGCGACTGTGGAGAAAGTGTAGTTGATGATAAATCGTTTCTAAAGATAAGGGAGGTTCTGTATGATCTCTTGTCCGTAAGAAGTCTAGTAATTTAATGGCTTCTTTGATCGCTTGTTCTCCCCCTTTTATCGCTACGTATCCCATAGTTAATCTTGAATGATAGATTTTGAACTAGAAAAATTACTCAATTGAATCTGAGTTGTTCTTGGAAGTGCCATAATTTGGCTGCGATCAACTAAAATTAGATCGACTCCTAAAGGAAAGTTCTCCACCCATTGTTGACGACAAATAAACCATTGTAAATGAAATCCTGCCAGACAAACTAGACGAGTTTCTTTGATTCCAGCACCGGCTAACTCAAGCAGCTTATTACCAATTCCTAAACTTTCACCTTGCAAAATTAAAGTCGCTCCTTTTTCAGGATTAGACAACTCTCCTAAGTTAGGAATAAAAGCACTTAAAGGCGGATGAAGTGCATTTTTAACGACAAATTGTGCCGTTTGAGAAGAAACTTGAGAGGCTTGAAATAAAGAGCGATCGCGCTTATTGACTAACTCATCTTCATCACTCCAAGTTACACTTCTGTCTAATAAAGTTGCTAGCACACCAACCAAGGCTGAAGACTTTTCCAAATATTGATTTAAATTGATAATTTCCCCTGGTAAACTCATACAGTACAATAACTCACGAAAGATTTTCTGTTGAGTGTGTTCCTGCCAAATTCCTTCAATCTTCAGCATTATCTTCCTCCTGAGCGAGTAAGGAAAAATTGACTTTAGTTTTTGATAACATTGCTCCTCGTTGTAAATCTTCTAGAGATCTTTTCTCTATTCCTTGCTGAATTAATTCTGCTATTTGTTGCCAACCCGATAATTCATGCGCCATTACTGCATCACAGACAGCTAGAGCAACAGCTAAATTGACTGAATCGCTCATGACCAAAGCTGCTCCCATAAAACTTTCACCTCTTTCATCAATTATTTCTATTTGAGCATTGGCTAAAGGAATTTCTCCTAAATAATAAGGTTCGTGAAATACGCCATCTTTTACTTGCAGTAGACTCAATCCAGATTGAGGTATAAGCTGGTAATTAACTTGCCAGTTCTTGGCCAAGTTTTCCACCATCATTTGAAGAGTTTGAGCGGGATGAGCAGTTAATGCTCTAATCCAGAGATTTCGCGGAGGAATGTTCATGAAAGTTTACTTCTTAACCAGGCTGATAAGTAATCTATGGCAACAATTGTGACAATAATAACGAGAATTAATGTGGCTGATCTGCTATATTCAAAAAAACGAAGATTAGCACTTAATTCTATGCCAATGCCGCCTGCTCCGACTAAACCTAAAACCGTTGCGACTCTAACATTGCGATCAAAAATGTAGAGCGTATAGCCAATAACTTCCTGAATAATTGACGGCCAAGCTGCAAACATAACAAGCTGCAAAAAATTAGCACCAGTGGCGTTTACTGCTTCATAAATTCCTGGCTCGACTCGTTCCATACTTTCAGAAAAAAACTTGCTCAAAAATCCTGACGTGTGCAATCCTAATGCTAACAATCCTGGTAAGGGGCCAAGTCCTAAAGCAGCAACAAATATTAAGGCTAATACTAAATCGGGTAGTGCTAGCAGAAAGTTAAGTAACTCACGAACGATTCGATAAATGGTAGGATGGGGGGAAATATTTTTGGCAGCAAATGGAGTCAGAATAACACTAATAACAAAAGCCAAAACTGTACCCCAAAAAGCGATCGTTACTGTTTGTCCCATCAATCCTACATATTTAATCCATTCACTGAAATCGGGTGAAGTATACCGTCCTAAATATTCAAAAAGATCGCTAAATCCCCAAAGTAGATCAATAAAAGAAAGATTGAGATAAACAATGGCTGCTACCACTATTAATAAGAGCAATCCCAACCAAATAGGTAACCAATTAAAAGGTTTTGGGGGTAATTTTGGCAATGAACGAGAGTTAAACATCATCATTAAATCACCCACGAGCGTAGTTGATTAGACAGTCGATCTAATAATGTTACCACAAGATAGATAGCGACGATAATCATCATCAGTTGGCTATAATTGAACAGGCGAATAGAGGTGATTAATTCATAACCAATACCGCCAGCCCCAACCAAACCTAGTACCGTTGCTGCGCGAACATTGTGATCGAAAATGTAAAGAGTAGTACCAATTAAATCAGGAAAAGCTTGTGGCAACATAGCAAAATTTACTAACTGTAACCAACCCGAACCTGTCGCTTTAACTCCTTCAATTGCCTTGCGATCAACCACTTCAATACTTTCAGCAAAAAACTTACTCATAAAACCAGTTGTGACAAAAGTGAGTGCCATAATTCCTGGTAACGGGCCTAAGCCAACAGCCGAAACAAACATTAATGCCCAGACCAGATCGGGTAATGCTCGCATTAAACTGAGCAAGTTACGACTGAGGTGATAGATAAGCCAATGAGGATTAGTATTCCTTGCCGCAAGAATCCCTAAAGGAAGGCTCAAAATTAGGGCAAAAACTGTACTTAAAAAGCCGATCACTAGCGTTTCTAAAAGTTTCGTTCCCAGAGTTGGTAAATAGCTCCAATCAGGCAGGGTTATTAACTGTCGGGCGAAATCTAACAGCCTTCCTATCGATTTAAGCAAGTGAATTAAATTGAAATCTACTAAAGAAGCAGTGCTGCCTAAAACGAGCATAACGACTAATAGAAATGCGATTAAAGAAAAGGGAGGCAATCCATTACAACTGGGCCAGTGCCATTTCCTGATTAAAATGCTCATCTAAAGTTCCATCCTCACGACGATAGATGTGTTGGAGAGTATCTTGGCAATTAAATAGGTCAACGGCAGATCCGTCAAAAACCACTTGACCTTGTTTGAGGGCAATAATGCGATCGGCAAACTGCATAGCTAGTCCAACTTGATGCAAGCTTGCAATAACATTTACGCCATCGCTCAGACAGATTCCCCGCAACAGTTCCATAATTTCCGTACTGGTGACAGGATCGAGACTGGCAACGGGTTCATCCGCTAAAATCACGCTCGGTTGCTGGGCTAAAACCCTAGCGATCGCTACTCGTTGTTGCTGACCGCCAGACAGTTGACTAGCCCGATTCCAGGCTTTATCCGTCAATCCCACCCGTGCGATCGCCCAATGAGCAATTTCGTAGTCTCGCTGGTGAAATAAGTAAAACAAACTTTCCCACCAACGGCGGTAATACAATCTACCCGTGAGAACATTCGTCATCACATTTAAGCGAGTGACTAGATTAAATTGTTGAAACACCATGCCGACACGAGCACGAATGCTTCGCTGATTGCTGGGGGTAAGCTTGCGATCGCCGACGATCACTTCACCCGTACTGGGGGTTTCTAAACCATTAAGCAAGCGCAATAACGTAGACTTGCCCGCACCTGAAGGCCCTAAAATTACGGTAAATTCACCAGAGTTAATGGTTAAGGTCGTTGGATACAGTGCTTGAAACCCGTTTTCGTAGCGTTTACTGACTTGATTGACTTGTATTAAAGACATAATCTTTCCCCTTACTTCAACATTTGGTTGCGCTGCAAACCCAACTCTGCAACGATATTGCGAATTGACTGATAGCTACTAGGACTAGCGGGATCGTAACGCAGGAGATCGCCGTAACCTGTCACCTTAATTTCTTTGTGAGCGTTTAAAATTGCTTGTTTGATTTTCTGTTTGGTGGCTTTATCCAAATCGTTACGATAGACTAAAGGAGAACCAGGCAAGGGATTAGAAGTAACTAAAATTCGATTGCTTTGTTTGGTAATTAATCCCTTAGCCAGCATCTTTTCATAGGTAATATCGTTGTCTGCTGCTGCATCGACTGTCCTATTTTTAACAGCTAGTTCGGCAGCATCATGGGAACCCGCGTAGGTAAGTTGCCTGAAAAACGCTTGAGGCATTTTACCTGTTGCTTTCTTAATCATGTAGGTTGGCACTAACGAGCCGGAAGTGGAGGCAGGATCGACAAAAGCAACTTTTTTGCCTTTTAAATCTTTTAAAGTTTTAGCAGGAGAATTGCCCGGCACGACAAAAATACTGCGGTAGGTGGATTGTCCGTTAGTTCTGACACCGACTGCGAAAGCTTCTGCGCCTGCTTCTCGCTCGGCTAATATATAAGAAAGCGGGCCGAACCAAGCAACATCTACCCTGTCTTTTTTCATGGCTTCAATCACGCCTGCATAGTCGGTAGCAGTGTATACTTTGACAGGGCGATTGAGTTTCTTCTCTAGATAAGCTCGCATTGGCTCGAATTTCTTGACCATTTCTTGATTGTTTTCGGCAGGAATCAGTCCCATCACTAAAGGACGGTTTTGAGCCGAAGCTACTAGAGAGCCTGTTTCTTGTAAGCTTGCGTGATAGCCGATCGCTAACACGGGGATCAAGGCGGCGATCATGGTAAGAACTTTTCGACGAAACATAGATTAATTTCTCCAAAACTCTATATGGATCAGCTTTATTTGTAATTTACGGCAGATTGATTAAATTCCAAGAGAGGCTTCGGTAAAATCTCAATTAAAAACCGATATATATAAGTGAACTTACTTGTCTATTCAACACGCGGAAACCCAGTCTGAAGCGTCAACACCCCTAAGCTGTAGAACATTAAATTACTGGTTGAGATCAAAAAGGAGGCAAGAGGCAAAGACTAATATGTAATTTAGATGCACGACAGCTTAATACCATTTTTCAAAAATGATAACGGACTGGGAAGCGGGGGAAAGGTTAAAGGAGAAAGGGAAACTACTATATCTCTTCTTCAAGGCGCGATTGAGCGAGATCCCGAATTAGGGCAATTCGCACGCAAATGTAAGTACACAAGCAATTGTATTCTTCTGCTGTGAGGGTTTTTTGGTGCTGTAGCTCGCCGAGCAAGCGATCGACTAAATCAGTCTCATTAAGGCTGAGCAAGGTCTGAGCTTGGGTGTCTTCCACCACAGACCAAAATTGTCGCACAATGGAAATGTTCATTGCAATTGACCTCTCGCTCGAAAGCAAAATCTAAAGGCAATCTTAAAAGATCCACTCATTCAGTAATTTATAAATATTATCTAATTTATAAGTAAATCTAATATAATAGGCTATCATAAACTTGCCTGCGTCGCTTGAGTTGAATGCAGATAGCTTGACTCAAAAAATAGTTTCAGTTAACAGATGCCCCTGAGCAGCTACAAAGGTGTTTCAAACCTCCCCTTTGAATAAATCACGAAATCATCGGTATTTGCGACAAAGACGGTTGAATATCCTGGTCTTTAGCCGCCGAAGGCTGAATATTGTATTTAACCACATTGGCTAACTCTTGCAATTGGCTGATCGCCTCTGCGCCTTCTAGTTTCATGAGTTCGCGATCGTCGCGCATTTCTGTCCAAGTAATCCCGTAATCAGATACCAAAAAGCGAATGAGGTGGTTTTCTCCCAAACTTACCATAAATGAAGCACTGTTCATCTGCCCGCCACAAGTATAGCAAGAGGCAAGATATCCTCGGTTTTCGAGGACAATTGCCAGTGCTTGGAGATTTAACACCAAATCACGCACGAAATCACGATGTTGTTGGGCTAATCGAGTAAACACGGTCGTTCCTCCAGTTGACACTCCTCATTATAAAACCTTAATACTTTTTTAAGATTTATTTTGGGGGATTTGGATTAAGGTTATCTCTTGGATTATTTAACAACGGTTAAGTCAGGTTATCTTGCCCTAGGCTAGCTCAAAATGCAACAATTGCCTAGGACAGAAAGTCACACCTTGTAAAGTGTCCTACCTAGAATAGAGTAAAAACTCAGAGAAAAAGTTTCTGTCTCCCTGATTAAGCGCATGAAAAGCGATCGCTCTGTTGACCACTCCAATCCTTAATCATGCCTGTTCGAGTCGATCCCAAGAGCGATCTTGAGACAGAACTTAACAAGAGTGTGTTGCGCTAGGCGGTAGGTCTTTTCGCTCTCAAGTATTAGGCGACTTGCTCATCTGCGTCTACAACAAGTTTTTGTAGGTGTCGGCTGGTTCTGGCAGGGAGAGGTAACTCGAAACGCTCATGAAAATCTTGCTGCACCTTATAAGTGAGGCGAGGAGAGATTTGACGTACAATCTGTGTGAGTAGGCGATCGCCCGTACTTTGAATCAGGGATAGGGGTAATTTATAGATAAATTGGGGAAATTGCACGGCTACGTTTAGGTACAACTGCCACTGCACCTTGGTAATGCTCTGGGGTAACGCTCTCAAACCGCGTTGTTGATAAGCTCGGTCTATGCCTTGTCCGGCTAAGTGAAGCGGAATTTCTTGGAGTGTCATCGACGCTTGATAATCGACCTCATAACCAGGCGTGGGAAACGCTGGAGTCGGAATGCTGTGCATCCAGTAAATGCCATCTTGTGGCGGTTGTAGAACCACAGCTAGCTTGGGTTCGACTTCGTAGCCAAAAGAGCCAAATCGCCCGACAGTCAAAATATAGCCGTTATTACCAATGGGTTCGGTTTTCATCGGTTCGGCGCAGCGACAGAACCAGCCTTCGTGAGCGTTGAGATAGTCAGCCACCGTTTGCGGATCGCTGTACATTTCCATATAGCCTTCAAACTGCGTCTGAAAATGGCACTTGAGCTTTTCACTGTGCTGGGAGGCTTCCCAAACGGAACTTTCTATCACGTCCGTTAGTGGAACGCTAGAGAGGTTAGGAACTTGACTGTCAATCCATCGGCACTGCATGATGAACCCCTTAATAAGATAATTGTTTACGGCTAACTAATATCACCTGTCTTTAGAATAGAAAATAGCGTTTTGAAACTGGAGTGAGCAACAAAATCGTGAAAGCACTGGTAGCTGGAGCAACGGGAGAAACAGGACGGCGCATTGTACGAGAACTCGTCAACCGCCAGATTTCGGTTCGGGCATTGGTTCGCGATAGGGAAACCGCGAAAGCCATTTTACCCCCCGAAGTAGAATTAGTGGTAGGTGACGTACTCAAGCCAAAGAGCCTAAAAGAGGCTGTTGCTGATTGTACGGTTGTGCTGTGTGCGACAGGGGCTAAACCTAGCCTCAATCCCACCGGGCCTTACCAAGTGGACTATCAAGGAACGAAAAATTTGGTAGATGCCGCTAAAGCTAGAGACATTGAACATTTTGTCTGGGTTTCCTCTCTTTGTGTCTCCAAGTTTTTTCATCCATTGAACTTGTTTTGGCTCATCCTCTATTGGAAAAAGCAGGGAGAAGCCTACCTGCAAAATAGTGGACTGAACTACACGATCGTTCGGCCAGGTGGTCTTAAAAACGAAGATAATGCAAATTCAATTGTAATGTCATCCGCAGATACCCTGTTTGAGGGCAGTATTCCACGCACTAAAGTGGCACAAGTCTGCGTAGAATCGCTATTCCATCGGGCTGCCGATCGCAAAATTGTGGAAATCGTTAGCCGTGCTGACGCTCCCTCCTTAGCCTGGGAACAGCTTTTTACCCAAGTTGTCTGACACTTTACACAATGAAACAACGAAGTTTGTACGAGCAAGCTCAGCCTTACGCTCAAGTGAGAAAAAAGGCAACTATTGGTTTATCTTGGTCGGTGATGGCAATTTTTAGCGTGTTACTGCTCAATTTGGGCAGTCTCTATGTCAAGGAGCGATCGCAGGTTCTGTTTTCGGATGATGCAAGTCAAATTCCCCCATTAGTGATGACTGGAGGCGATCCTTACTTGCGGGCCTTGATGCGGACGATTACGGCAAGCGAGTCGAATGTTTCCCGTCCCTATTACGTTCTCTATGGTGGACAGTACGTGACTGATTTAAAGCAGCATCCCAGCCGTTGCATTCCCATCGTTCGGGGGCCGAATGTGGGCAATTGCAGTACGGCTGCCGGACGTTATCAATTTATTAATACGACATGGGATGAAAAAGCACAACGCTATCACCCTCACCCGCCGAGGCTATTGTGGTGGAAAGCTTACAGTTTTGAGCCTAAATTTCAGGATGCGGTGGTTTATGCGTGGTTGAAGGATTCGCAGGCGTGGGGTGCTGATTTGCCAACACTATTGCGCCAGGGAGAGATTGAACGGGTGCTGCGGTTGTTGTCAGGCACTTGGACGAGCTTGGGCTACGGGATTGAGTCAAATTCGATGAGTCCCTATCTGCCGCAAATTTATCAAAAAATGCTGTTAGAAGAACTGCGTAAATGGGGGTAATTTTGACGACTTTCTGTGTTATTGATTTTTTGTGAAATAATCCGGCTTTTCTCAATTGTAATGATAGGTTAATCTCTAGTGTCTTACTGAGGTTAACAGCAGAGGAAATGGTAATGAGCAAGCAAGCATTTTTAGGGAGTCGAGTGGGTGCGATCGCAGTATTGGGGACGATATTATCGTTCGTACCTCAAATAGGCGCATCCGCCCTAACTTTTAATTTTGAATCTACTTTGGAAGGCGCACAAGAAGTCCCCCCTAGAGTGACTCCCGCCTCTGGTCAAGCCACAGGAACGCTAACAGGCGATTTTGGACTGAATAATTTTGTTTTCAGCTACACGATCACTTATGCTGATTTGTTAGCCCCCGCAGTGGCAGGTCACATTCACAATGCTCCTTTTGGGGTTAATGGCGGTATTGTTCACTTTTTAGACGAATCTCCTTTTAATTTTGTCGGAACTACTGCTGGCACGATTATAGGAGAATGGCGATTTAACGATTCCCCGCGTCCCTTAACCGAAACCCTCGCCAAAGCTCTTATTGATGGCGATACTTACTTTAATATTCACACGTCTGTTTTTCCGGGGGGAGAAATTCGCGGTCAAATCTTTCGGACTCCCGAACCGTCTAGCTTAGGATTTCTTGCTTTAATAGGAGTGGGTTTGGCTTATCAAGGATTGCGGCGAAAAAACTAGCTTTTTAAGGTGATTTAAATTTTTTAAAGGATATTCGTAGGGTGGGCCTTGCCCACCTTTATATTTTGGATAATTACAATATTTTTAAATTGACAACTATTTTTCAAAGCCAACTGTCGTAAGGAATAGATACGATATTAATAGAAAATTAAAATGTATCGCAAGACACATTAAGAAACCCCCCGTCGCTCTACCATCACACAGAGCTTATATTGTGGTAATTAATCGCTCTCACCGCACATCTACACAGCAATCGTCCAAGAAAGCGAGGTTAATCAATTCGTATCATGACCGATCGATTGGGAAGACGCAAATTTTTACTCTACGGTTCTGCTACTTTAGGAACAAGCTTACTCTTAAAAGCCTGTAGTGGTGGAGAACAACCAGCCGCCACGACTTCACCCGCTACGACTGCGGCTAGTCCAGCGACTAGCGGCGACACGCTCAAAGTGGGCATTCTTCACTCCCTCAGTGGAACGATGGCCATTAGTGAAACCACCGTCGTCGAAGCAGAAAAACTAGCCATCGAAGAAATCAATGCCGCAGGAGGCGTTTTAGGTAAGCAAATTGCAGCGATTGAAGAAGATGGAGCTTCTGACTGGCCGACTTTTGCTGAAAAAGCCACAAAATTAATCGATCAAGACCAAGTTCTCACTATATTTGGCTGTTGGACATCGGCCAGCCGTAAAGCAGTCGTCCCGGTTTTTGAATCGAAAAATCACTTACTGTGGTATCCTGTCCAGTACGAAGGGCAAGAATGTTCTAAGAATATTTTCTACACGGGGGCGGCTCCCAACCAACAAATTGAACCTGCGGTTGACTGGTTGCTCGAAAACAAAGGGAAAAAGTTCTTTCTTGTAGGATCTGACTACGTTTTCCCGCGTACCTCTAATACCATCATTAAAGAGCAACTTAAAGCCAAAGGCGGCGAAACAGTAGGGGAAGATTACCTACCTCTGGGAAATACCGAAGTTACCCCGATTATTACCAAAATTAAACAAGCCTTGCCGGATGGTGGCGTAATTTTTAATACCCTTAATGGCGATAGTAATGTCGCCTTCTTTAAGCAATTGCAAGGGGCCGGACTTACTCCCGATAAGTATCCGACCATGTCTGTCAGTATCGCCGAAGAAGAAGTGCGGCAAATTGGTGCTGAATACCTGAAAGGACAGTATGCAAGTTGGAACTATTTCCAAACTGTTGACACGCCAGAGAATAAAAAATTCGTCGATGCCTTCAAAGCAAAATACGGTCAAGACCGAGTGGTTAACGACCCAATGGAAGCGGCGTATATCATGGTTTACCTGTGGAAACAAGCGGTAGAAAAAGCAGGAACCGCCGATGACCTCGACAAAGTGAGAATGGCCGCAGTGGGTCAAGAATTTGCCGCGCCAGAAGGCCCGGTGAAAATGCATCCCAACCATCACATTTCTAAAACCGTCCGCATTGGTGAAGTGAGAGAAGATGGGTTGTTTGATATTGTCTGGTCATCTAACGGCCCAGTAGTCCCCATTCCTTGGAATCAGTACGTTCCTGAAACAAAAGGTTACGCTTGCGATTGGACTGACCCCAACAAAGGCGGTAAATACAAAGCAGAAAAAACCTAAGTTTAGTCAACTGCGAACAGTAATCAGTCAAGAGTGACCCGTAAAATGACGATTGATTACTGTTCACCTTTAAAAATTGATAACTAAGAACTGAAATGTCACCTCTAATTGAAGGGTTATTTAATGGAATTAGTGTCGGTTCTGTGCTGCTAATTGCTGCCTTGGGACTGGCAATTGTCTTTGGATTGATGGGAGTCATCAACCTCGCTCATGGCGAACTGATGATGTTAGGAGCTTATACAACTTATGTGGTACAAAACATATTTAAAGGTTTAGGTTCTCCTTGGTTTGATACTTATATTTTATTTGCTTTACCAGTAGCGTTTGTAGTGGCAGGATTAGTGGGGTTACTGTTAGAAAGGGGGGTTATTCGCTTTTTGTATGGAAGACCGTTAGAAACGCTCTTGGCCACTTGGGGAGTCAGCCTCATTTTGCAGCAATTTGTTCGCAGTGTTAATTGGCTACTCATTATTAGTCTTGCTGTCTTTTGCCTGCTCTTTTTTGGCGGAATTTGGCTATTGCGTCGCCGCTTGGATTGGGAGAGAATTCGTAACAAAGCGATCGCAATTTTACTATTCCTTTCCTGCTCAATTGCTGCTCTAATTGGCTTTCAACTCAATCAAACCGGACAAACTGCCTTTAGCAAAGCTTGGTTTAGTGCAAGAAATGTCGATGTTACTGCTCCAGCATGGTTGCGGGGAGGGTTGCCGATTGCAGGATTTCAGATGCCTTACGCTCGATTATTTATTATTGTTTTGACGGTGCTTTGCTTGCTGGGAACTTACTGGTTTTTGAATCGTTCTAATTGGGGATTGCGAATTCGTTCAGTCACGCAAAATCGTTCGATGAGTGCTTGTTTGGGCATCCCTACTAATAAAGTAGACGCGCTGACTTTTGCTATTGGTTCGGGATTGGCAGGGATTGCCGGATGTGCGATTAGTTTACTCGGTTCTGTTGGGCCAAATACGGGGCAAAATTATGTCGTTGATACATTTATGGTCGTCGTGGTCGGGGGAGTCGGCAATTTAGCCGGAACGATTGTCGCCGCACTGGCAATTGGTATCCTAAATTACCTCATTGGATCGGGAACACTGGCACTATTGACAACATCGATAGAACCTTTAAAACCGCTAACTGACTTGTTTAGCTTTTTTGCAACGACTAGCATGGCAAAAGTATTAATTTTCGTGCTAATTATTGCATTTTTACAGATTAAACCGGCTGGTTTGTTCCCACAAAAAGGTCGCACGGCAGAAATCTAGTATTCTGAATTAGGATAATAAAACGATGACTGTAGATGCATTAATTGGCAGGCAAAGCAGACGAAAACAAAAGCGCGTGCTGGTTGAAGGTGGAATTATTATTGGCATTGCCCTTATTTTTGCTTTGTTAATGCCTGTTCTGTTACCCGCATTTCGCCTCAGAATTTTGGGCCGTTTTTTGTCCTTAGCGATCGCGGCGTTGGGAATCGATCTAATCTGGGGTTACACTGGACTACTAAGCTTAGGTCACGGCATCTTTTTCGCGCTTGGGGGGTATGGGTTGGCCATGTACCTCAACCTACAACTGCCTGCCGGACAGTTGCCAGAATTTTTTACCCTCTATGGAGTCAGTCAGTTACCTTTGTTTTGGCAGCCATTTTACTCGTTCCCGGTGACAGTAATTGCGATTATTATCGTCCCTGGAATTGTCGCTGGTTTGTTGGGATATCTTATTTTCCGCAATCGCATTCGAGGGGTTTATTTTTCGATTTTAACGCAGGCGGCACTCTTGGTTTTTTATAACTTTTTTAACGGTCAGCAAAAGTTAATTAATGGAACTAACGGACTCAAAACCGATACTCAGGCAATTTTTGGCGTTTTAGCGAGTTCTCCACCAGCAAAAATCGCTTTTTATGAAGTCACTATTTTACTATTAATATTAATCTATTTACTGTGTCGCTGGTTAACAAGTGGCCGTTTTGGTAGGTTATTGTTAGCGATTCGAGATGATGAAGTTCGTGTGCGGTTTTCGGGTTACAATCCGACTGGATTTAAAGTGTTAGTCTTTGCAATTTCAGGTGCGATCGCAGGGATTGGTGGTGCGTTATATACTGTCCAAACAGGCATTATCACCCCTAGCATTATGGAAGTTGCCTTCTCAATTGAAATGGTAATTTGGGTGGCAGTCGGCGGACGAGCAACCTTGATAGGCGCGATTCTAGGAACTTTGTTAGTTCGTTTGGGACAGACCTCATTAAGCGAACAATTTCCTGCTTTTTGGCTATTTTTTCAAGGCGCATTATTCTTAATTGTGGTAACAGTTCTCCCTAGTGGAATCGTCGGTTGGTTTCGAGAATATGGACTTGATAGATTACGTTCTCTGTTGGGATTACAAAGGCGCGTTATGACCTATCCGGCGGTTGAAGAAGATCCAGAAATTCAACAAGAAAAAGAAAAAATTAGTCAGTAAGTTCCGAGGAAATTATGCAAAACAATATTCTAGACATAGAAAATGTTACGGTTAGCTTCGATGGTTTCAAAGCCCTCAACCGTCTCAATTTTAGCATGGAAGCTGGTGAGTTAAGAGTCATTATCGGCCCCAACGGAGCCGGAAAAACAACTTTTTTAGATGTTATTACTGGCAAAGTACAACCAACAGAAGGAAAAGTCACTTTTCAAGGGAAAAACATGAAAGGAATTCCCGAATATCGTATTGCTTGCATGGGAATTGGTCGCAAATTTCAAACCCCACGAGTATATTTAAATTTAAGCGTTCGAGAAAACTTAGATCTGGTGGCAAATCGCAGCAAAAACGTTTTTTCAACCTTGTTTAGCCGTCCAAAATCGTCAGAACATCGCAGGGTAGTAGGATTGTTAGAAACGATTGGATTGGAAGCCAAGGCTAATTTACCCGCCACTTTACTTTCTCATGGCGAGAAGCAACGCTTGGAAATTGGGATGTTAGTGGCACAATCTCCCGATTTATTACTGGTTGATGAACCTGTCGCTGGACTGACAGATGAAGAAACGGAAAACGTCGGTTCCTTACTGTTAGCATTAGCCGAAAGTCATTCAATTATCGTTATCGAGCATGACATGGAATTTGTTCGCCAAATTGCTCGAAAAGTGACAGTATTACACCAAGGCTCAGTATTATGTGAAGGCAGCATGGATGAGATACAAAACGATCCTAAAGTAATTGAAGTCTATTTGGGACATTCTACCTCTATTACACCTCACCAGTTAAAATTACTGCGTATTGTAGCAGCCATAGCTTGGTCAGATGGAGAGTTATCCTTAGACGAAAAGGAATTAATCGTTTCTCGTTTAAGTTCTGTTTTCTCTGACGACATTACAGAACAAGATAAACTGCGTCAAGAACTTGGCGATTATCTGCTGCAAGATGTGGATATCGATAATATTATCGGTGAAATACAAACTCCTCAAGAACGGGAGTTAGTCTTAAAGTTGGCTTACGAAGTGATAGAAATTAATGCTCGTAACGCCAATGAACCGAGAATTAACGAGGAAGAAGCCTCAGCTTATAATAGATTAGTGCAACTTTTACAAATTCCTTCCGAAACTATTCAGCGTCTTGAAAACGAAGCCGAAGCAGGAGTCAGGACTATGATTTGAATGATTAAATGAGGACTATGATTAAGGGGAAAATTCATCATCGTATCATTATTTAATCAGAATCGGTAAAGGGGAATGGGGAATAATTTACACCCGACACCCTAATTAACATGATTACAGTTGGAAAAACGATTATTCTTTCACTTTTGCAAGAGGTATAATGGTACAAATTAGCGATCCCTCTTTAATTTCTGCTCAAAATAATGTTGTTACTCCCATGCTACATATTGCAGAATTAAATGTTTATTACGGGGAGAGTCACATATTACGGGATGTCGATTTAAACGTCCAAGGAGGTGAAATGGTATGTTTAATTGGACGCAATGGGGTAGGGAAAACAACACTCCTCAAAACCATTATGGGATTGCTCAAGCCTCGCAGAGGGAAAATTAGTTTTAGCGGACAACTTATCACGAATTTATCAACTGATAGGAGAGCGAGGTTAGGAATCGGTTATGTCCCTCAAGGGAGGGAAGTTATTCCCCGTATTTCTGTTAGAGAAAATTTATTGTTGGGATTAGAAGCGCGTTCACAAGGAAGAAAAGGTAAAGATAAAATTCCTGATGAAGTTTTTGAGCTTTTTCCTGTTTTAAAAACAATGCTTTCTCGCATGGGAGGCGATTTAAGTGGAGGACAGCAGCAACAATTGTCTATCGCTCGTGCCTTAATGGGGGAACCTCAATTACTTCTGTTAGACGAACCGACAGAAGGCATTCAACCGTCCATTATTTTAGAAATTGAAGCGGCTGTACGTCGGATTATTGAAGCAAAAGGAATTTCGGTTTTACTGATAGAACAGCATCTTCATTTTGCTCGTCAAGCCGATCGCTATTATGCCATGCAAAAAGGAGGAATTGTTGCTTCTGGTTTAACCAGTGAGTTAAGTAATGAAGTCATTCAGCGTTTTCTAGCGGTCTGAAATTAACTGAGCAACAACATCACCAACTCACCCCACAAACACATTATGGTAAAGCAGACAGACTCTCACTACTTAATGATAGCTTGAAGGGTAGTTACTATTTTCTTTCGATTAAATTGAGGAGATTTTGAGTAATTTTACTTTAAAATTATTAATATTAATTTATTTTATTTGACAAAAATTTACAGTGTCTCAACTCAAACCGTCACTGATTCTCAATTATCAAAGTTTATTGATAATGATTTAGCGATTGACAAAAAGCTGTAACTCTATGAGG